>JACRIH010000396.1 GCA_016235885.1 Planctomycetales bacterium
GGGGGAAGGGACCGAGGGATGTCAATAATTGAATCGGAACTCCCCTGTCGTGACCAGCACCCAAACTAGCTGTTGAACGGCCGGATCGAACCGGTCGGCTCGATCGGCCAGGAACTTTGTGAACAATTCGATCTCGTCCGGCTGCGGCGGACGAGACAGCGTGGCGAGGAAGGCGGTTTGGATTAACTCCGCCGGCTTGTCCTTGAACGTCTTGAGCTGGCCGACCAATCGGTCCTTGCCGTCGCGCAGCAGTTCCTTTTGTATCTGATCGCTGTTGCTGAACAACAGCGCTTCGTTCACGCTAACCTGAAAATTGTCGCCGGGGATTTCGAATCGCTGAGCGAGACCCTGCGACTGATTGTCGAGGTCCACCCGCCGCTTGGCCCAGTCCTCGGGTTTTTCCTGCGTTCGAATCAATTCTTCGGAACTGGTCGTAGCAATCTGGAGAGCCATCGCGAACTGACGTGGCGACAACGGCCGCACGTTTGCGACGGCGAAATACTTTGCGGCCGGACGTTCACCCGCGGATTCCCAGCGGCTGGACCGGGCATACGTTTGGCTGAGGACGAGGCCCCGCACGAGTCGTTTGAGATCGTACCCGTGTTCGACCAGATCACGAGCGAGCCATTCGAGCAGCTCGGGGTGGCTGGCTGGATTAGCCGAGTGCATTTGATCAACCGGCATCACCAAGCCCAATCCGAACAGCCGCGCCCACAACCGGTTCACGATCGACCGCGAGAAGAAACTGCGCGATTCGGGCGCGAGTGCGATCTCCACCAGCTTCGCCCGGCGACTGAACGCCGGTGACGGTGGCGGAGTTTCCAGTTCATCGAACTCCTTGCGTCGCTTGTCGCGGGCCTTCTTGTCTTCGTTGGTGTCCGACGGTGGCGCGGGTTCCTCGATTGCGGCTCCCGTCAGAAACATCAGCTTGGCTTCTTTTTCTTCCTTCTCGGCCAGCGGTTTGAACCGGATCACGCCGTTGTCCACTTCGGCGAGGAATTTTTTCTTCTTGGTGACGAACGTCCGATTGAAGAACGAACTCATCCCGTAAAAGTGATCCTGCGTCCAATCGACGACCAGCGGGTGATCGTGACACTTCGCGCAGTTGATGCTCACACCAAAAAACAACTTGCTCGTGTCATTCGTCACGTCATCCAATTCATTCGCCCGCTCGCGCAGGAACGTTAATGCGGGCCGCTCGTCGGCGTTCTCTTCGCGCCCGAGCAGCATCTCGCGGAACAGCGTGTCCCACGGCTTGTTCGCTTGGAACGACTTGAGCAGGTAGTCGCGCCACTCGTTGTTTTGCTTGCTCCCCATCAGCAGCGTGTCAAACTCGTTCCGCTGATGCAGCGAAAAATCGGGCGCTGCCAGCAACCGGTCCACCCACTTGACTCGTTTGTCCGGTTCGGACGACGCGACGAACGCCTGAGCTTCGGCTGGCGTGGGGGTTCGGCCGGCCAGATCGAGTGTGATCCGGCGGAGGAATCCCGGTTCGTCGGAAATCGATGCGGCGGGGACGTTGTTTTTTTTCAACAACGCTTCGACGTAATGATCGACGGCCTCTTCGATGGGCCGGTCGGCTGGCAGCAGGTCGGCGGCGAACGCCGATCCGGCCAGCATCAGGCACGCGGCGAGATTCACAACGGTCGGCAAGTTCAATCGCATTTGAACTCCATAGGTCGAGTTCGGGTGGGGGTTGCTCAACGCAACTGATGCGAGGTAGGCGGTTGGTGATGCTAACGGCAGGGAACCGGAGACACAAGACGGGAGAGCGAGCACTTTCGCCGGGCGACTGAGGCTTCATGGTTTCACGCTTACCTGCCTCAGAGACCCACCGCCCCTCACCCCCAACCGCTCTCCCCAAAGGGGAGAGGGGAGTTTGAGTGTTGCCTTTTCACCACGCGAAACGAGTTGCTTCGTCGCTTGCTTCCGTCTGGGCGTGATCTAACTTTGTGGATGCTCGCAATCCCCCCGACAGCTTCGTTCGAGACGGCCCTGCGAACGGCGTTTGTGCATTTGCACCGCCGATTGGGGATCATGTTGTGGACGGCGATCCGGTTCGAAGCGGGGCAACCCGTCGCGATGCTGACGCGCGACCACGGGTACGGGCTGTCCGAGGACCAGATTGTGCGGTGGGCAGGGACATTTGCTCAACGATTCGTGGTCGGACACGGACCGCGCATCGCTCCGCGACTCGACCTGCTTCCCGATGCGGCGGATTTGTCGAGCACGTCCCCGTTGCGTCTCGGCGCGTGTGCAGGTGCTCCGCTGGTACTCGATGGCGGCACACCGTTCGGAGCGATCTGTGCGTTTCATCCGACACCGCTGCCGGAAGCGATCGTTCTCGAACAACCGGCGCTCGAACTCGTCGCCCACTTGTTGAGTACGCTCTGGCAGACGGAACGTCGCGTGGTCGAATCGTCGCAATTGGCCCAGCAGGCTCAAGCCGAAGCGCATCTCGATCCGCTGACTGGCCTGCGCAACCGCCGCGCGTGGGATCATCTGCTCGAAACCGAAGAGGACCGCTGCCGTCGCTATGGCCATCCGGCCTGCGTCTTTGTGATCGATGTGGATGACCTCAAACAGGTGAACGACACGCTCGGTCACGCGGCCGGCGACGAATTGCTCCGCCGCACGGCTGGCGCGTTGCAGACGGCGGCTCGGAATCCCGATGTGGTGGCTCGCGTTGGCGGCGACGAATTCGCCGTGCTGGCCGTGGAATGTGATCTCGGCGCAATCCCCAGTCTGCTCAGCCGGTTTGAAGAAGTGCTGAATCGCGACAACGTGCAGGCGTCGATCGGATTCGCCATGCGCAACTCATCGCTCGGCCTGACCGAAGCGTGGCTGGAGGCGGACCATTCGA
>JACRIH010000395.1 GCA_016235885.1 Planctomycetales bacterium
CAGTGGCTCCGAAGTACGGAATTAAGGGGGTCGTCATCGTTTTTTTCTTGTGGGGGTTAGGCTTTGCAGTCGTGTGGGGATTTGACTTCGTAACCAAATGGCTGAACATTTCCAAAGGGTTTTGGACGTACGTCGTAAGGGGCATCATCATCGTCGTGTCGCTAATTCTCGGATGCTCGCTACTGTTTCTCGCATGGCAACTGTCTAGCCTCGTGGTCACTATGATTCGCGGCTGGTGGCCACGTAGTACGAGGATAATGTCGAGTCACGCCTGGCTAGAGAAAATTCGACACACGCAAGGCATGCAGGATCGGGCCTTGCTGCTCCAACACGCGAGTGCTTCGGGCTTGGGTCTATCGGACCGCAAGTTTTACGAGTTACTCATCTTCGCAGAACAGTTCTTCGACGAAGATCCCGCGCTCACGGTGTGGTCCAAGAAAATGAGCGAGTCGGAATCGCTGGTCAAGCAAGAGCACGACAATTGAATTTCTGCCGTCGTGTTCGGTCCGCGGCATCCGTGTTCCCCTCCTTTATGCATCCAGTTGACAATTCGTTTCACGAAGCGGCACGTAAATTCATGATCGCTGACCGGAGGAATGCCATGAATTCGGTACGGTCCCTTGTGTACTACCTTTTCACGCTGTCTGCGTCCGCATCGGCAGAAGTCGGCGACCGAAATCGACTCCCGCCCCCTTTCGCTCTTTCGTGTTGCCTCAAACACAAATCGAGTAGCATGAAGCGAAAGTCGAACAGGCAAAGCTAATGCAAACCGCCGCCGTGCGAGCGACGAAGTTCCGCTCTTCAGGTTGTGCCGAGTCGATTGACCAAATGAGGGCAACCACAAATTCCATAGAACGACGGGAAAAGGAGAACACGTCATGCTGACTTACAAGTCGAGCTACAAATGGTCGGACGGGATCGTGCTGGGAGAAGTCTTGGACTTTCCGGGCACGATTGCCTACGGGAATTCGCTGGACGAGGCACGGCACAACTTGGCATCCGCTCTACGCGACATGGCGGAGACGAACTTGCTCAAAGGCGAGCCTCTTCCGATTGCCGATCCGTTGGCGACGGATCATGATGCTGATCTCGAAGAGCCGATTCATTTGGTGCTTCAGGTCGGACAGCAGATGGCAATGACTGTCGGAGTGACAGTGCCATGAAGCGGCGCGAATTGCTGAAGCATCTCGAAGCTCAGGGCTGCGTGTTCGTTCGCGAAGGGCACGGCCATACGATTTACGAGAATCCCGCAAACGGAAGACGTGTTCCGATTCCCCGTCATCGTGAGATTCCCGACGTTTTTGCCCGTGCGATTTGCCGACAACTTGGACTGCCAGAACCGTGATGTCCGGGCCATTCGCCAATCCTGAATCAGAACGTCAGAATTCTGTCGAAGACAGTTGGTTCAAATGGGCGAGCGTGAAGGAGCAAGTGCATGCCGATCGCGATCAAATCGACAGTTCTTTAATTCCACTCTGCAAACCGAAGGAGCAACGCCATGCTGCACGCCGATTGCCGAGAGTCGTCTCAAATTTCTCTTCCCCACAAGTGGTTGTTGACGATCGGCTCGACAGCCGCGGTTTTGCTGTTGTGTGTTGTGTACCTCAGCGGTGCGGATGTTTCCGCCAAGTCGACCAATTGGCCGGGATTTCGCGGTCCGGGTGGCATGGGGATCAGCTCCGCCAAAGGATTGCCGGTCACGTGGAGTGAGTCGGAGAACATCGCGTGGAAGACGCCACTGCCGGGGCCGGGGGCATCGAGTCCGATCGTGTTTGGAGACCGCATTTATCTGACGTGCTACACCGGCTTCTTCGTCCCCGGCGAGTCGGGTGGCAGTCAGGAGGATTTGAAGCGGCACCTGCTCGCACTCAAACGGAGTGACGGCAGCCTCGTTTGGAACAAGGCAGTGGCTGCGAAGTTGCCTGAGGAAAATCGGATTCGCGATCACGGTTTTGCGGCGAGCACGCCAGTTGCCGATGCCGAACGAATCTATGTGTTCTTCGGCAAGACGGGCGTGTTTGCGTTCGACCGCGATGGCAAGGAACTCTGGCAAGCGGACGTCGGATCGAAGACGAACGGCTGGGGCACCGCCGCCTCGCCGGTGCTCTACAAAGATTTGGTGTTCATCAACGCCAGCGTCGAGAGCGAGTCGCTGGTCGCGCTCGATCGTCGCACGGGAAGGGAAAAATGGCGGGCGAAAGGGATTCGCGAAGCGTGGAACACGCCCGTGCTCGTCACCGCGAAATCGGGACGGCAGGAGTTGATCGTCGCCACGCAAGGCAAGGTGCTGGCGTTCGATCCCGACAAAGGCGAACCGCTGTGGTCCTGCAAGACCGACATCGGCTGGTACATGGTCCCCAGCGTCGTCGCCGCGGATGGAATCGTGTATTGCTTGGGAGGCCGATCCGGAGTCGCGGGTCTCGCCGTGCGAGCTGGCGGCAGCGGGGACGTGACCGAAACACATCGGCTGTGGACGAGCATCAAAGGCTCGAACGTGACCTCGCCGGTATTTCTCGACGGGCATTTGTATTGGATGAACGACAATCGCGGCGTCGCATATTGTGCGAAAGCAGACAGTGGCGAAGTTCTCTATGAAAAACGTCTCGAACGAGCCGGCGAAGTTTACGCCTCCACGCTGCTCGCCGACGGCCGGTTGTATTACCTCACACGAGACGGCCGCACCTTCGTGCTCGCCGCCAAACCCGACTTCGAGCAACTCGCGGTCAACGACCTCCGCGACCGCAGCATTTTCAACGGCACCCCCGCCGTCGATGGTTCGCGGCTCCTGATCCGCTCCGACAAATTCCTGTACTGCATTGGGAAGTGAGGACGGAGTAGTAGTGTTCCGTCCACGCTTGATTTTGGGGTAGCCACAGTCGCCAGGGCTTGTTGAATTAATGTGGTCCCGACACTCCGTGGCGGGACATGTTGTGCCTGCCTTGCGGGGCAGCCACAACGTGCGGTGTCACGGAGTGCCACCGCCACATTAATTCAACAAGCCCGCCAGACCGTGGGAATTCGCCTGTTCTTGTCGTCCGCCCACGCTCTGGCGAGCGTGGCTACCACCCCCAATCTTAGGTTTGACGCAGCCGTAGTGTGGTTCGAGGAACGAGACCCACCAAAGTTGTTCAATCCCACAACTGCCACAACGGCTCGTGGTCGGACAGGTCGCGGACGACGAGGTCAGGTTGCGTGGCGGCGAGTTCCTCGATGGGGTGGTTGCCCGTCGCGACCGCGATCACTCGCCCTCCGATGGCCCGGGCACATTCCACGTCGAGTGGCGTGTCGCCGATGACCCACACGTCGTCCATTTGGGTCTGAACATTTACCCGCCGCTGGGCTTCGCGGAGCGCCTCGCGTGCCACATCGTTGCGGCTCTGGTGGTGATCGCCAAACCCGCCGAAGTCGAAATACCCTGACAGGCCGTAGTGATCGAGCTTCGCCGTCGCCGCGTCGCGAATGTTGCCCGTCAGCAAACCCACGACAAAGTCGTCTCGCCCGACGAGTGATTCCAACAGCGGAACGACTCCCGGCAGCACGATGCCGTCCCGTGCGGCCAGCGTCACCGCCAGATGCCGCAGGTAGACCGCGTGGAATCGCGTCCAGTTCTCGGGCGTGTTGTCGATCCCGTAGCTCGCGAAGTAGGCCGTGTTGATACCGCGGTCGGTGCGGCCCGAGAATGGAACCGATTCGTCCCGCTGCTCGATCCCGAACTCCGTCCGAAATGCCTCATGCAACGCGGCCATTCCCGCCCCGCGCGAATCGATCAACGTCCCGTCGATGTCAAACAAGCACACCGTCATTCGCAACTCCTCGTGTTCATCTTCGTTTGGATTTCGGCCGCAACACCAGCGCGGCGATCCCCAACCCGATCGCCAGCGGCAGCAACGTGAAAAGGGTTCGAGCGCTGCGGGGGATCAGAACGATCAACAGCACCCCCCCAATGAGCACGGGGCCAAAGCGGCCCAACGTAACCGGTTCTCCTTTTTTCGGCAGAGCGAGCCAGAGCGCGGACAGCATCAGCGACACGCGCCACAGCGCGGCAAACAAAGCTTCCTGCGTCGGAGCCAGTTCATGCACGCCAATCGCCGTCGTCAAACAGCCCAAGGCCAGGCAGCCGACGAGCGGTTTGTTCAACGTTGGTCCGGGTGTCTCCATGCGGCGAGTTGTAGGTCCGATCTTTCCCTCGATCAAGCCCGGACGTTGGACGGGACAAGACACGGAGAGGGCGAGACACGGATTGCGCCAGCGTTTTTTCTCCGCGTCTCACCCTCTCCGTGTCTCCGCGTCTCCGTATCCCCACCGTTCCAAACTGCGTAGAATCGCTGCATGTCCGATGCCTCTCCCCAAGAACGACAAGCGCCGCTCGATCGAGAAGAATACGTCGAGCAGGCTTACTTCTTTCGCGTCTACCGCGAGCGGCTCGAAGCGAAGTCGGCGGCTCAGTCGATTCTGTCTTCGATCCACGAAGAACTGCTGTCGACGACCAAGTTGCCGATGGCCGTGCAGTTTCTCTCCGGAGAGATCCTGCTCAACGGCCGATTGGCGGACGGGATGGCTCGGCTGCCACATTACTTTTCGCCGTTTCAGACGTTTGTCATGCGCATGGCTGAGGAGGATCGATCGAAGTTCGAATTGAAGACGGCGCTGCATGTGCTCGAACGCGAGGCGGAATATCGCACCGAATCGCCGACGCCGGCCGGGTTGTTCGTGTACCAGTTCGAATGCCTCAGCCGCAATCGGCTGGGCTACGACCGGGGCCTCGAAGCGATGGCCGCCGATTCGATGTACGATCAAACGTGGCGGGAATGGGCGCTCAAAATCCGGCGGCTTCTCGGCGCGGCCGACTTTGCCGACCTGATCTTTTCCCGCTCCGAATACTATTTGAACGAGCAGCGTCGCAAGCGGAAGAATCCCGGCTTCCAGGCGAAGTTCCCGATTCTGTTCGGAGCCAAGGAAGGTCGCATTGCGTTTGCGAACCGCGGCAAAGACGCTCTGTACATGTTTGCCGCGTTGCAGCGACACCTCAACTACCCGCAGGTGCCCTTCTCGAAACCGGCCACCGGCCCAGAACGCGACATTCCGATGCTCCAGGCCAAGATCGAGCAACTGGAAAAGCGGATTCAACTCATCGAGTCGGAACTGAAGGGAAGTTTGGACCTGAGCCAGTTTTATACGAAGCCGCTGAGTGACGAGCCGATGGAGTGATTTCATTTATCCCTCTCCCTTTTGGGGAGAGGGCCGGGGTGAGGGGCGGTGACCTGTCTCTGGCCAGGAATTGTTTTCCCACCAAGTAACGCGCGGACCACCCCTCACCCCCAACCCCTCTCCCCCAAGGGGAGATGGAGAGCAGGTGTGTCACCGCTGCTGTCGCTCCAAATCGCGAATCCGATTCTGTAACCTGCGGCGTTGCTTCTTGCTCAGTCCGGATGAACTGGCTTGGCGGCGGAGCGATGGCAGGTCGTCCGTGTCATCGTCAAAGCCTCCGCTTTCGTCGTCGCTCTCGGCGGGATCGGTTTCATCATCCGCCTGCGAGGCCGTGCCGCGTGTAATTGACGGCGGACCATCTTCCCAATTCTCCTCGTCATCCGACTCGGAGTCGGAGTCGTCTTCAGCGTCGTCCTGCCGACGAATGATTGACGACCCCAGCGCCCCGGTTCGACGGGACGACTGCGACGTCCCGGGAGAAGTCGAATCGTCGTCGCCATCGTCTTCATCGGCGTCCGTGGACGAATCAGCCGTGGACGGTCGTTGAGTCCTCTTCGCGACCTTTCGTTTGCGGCGCTTCTTGCCGCGCCGGCGCGGCGACTCGTCGTCGTCGGAATCGTCTTCCGCGAGCTTTGCCTTGCGGAATTTCAACAGCGCGGCCCAGCGAAAGTGAGGCTTCGGAATTCGGAACCGGCGCTGTGAAGCCTCCGTCGGTTCGGCCGAGAAAAAGCTGACGTGCCGCAGATGCAGCGACAGGCTGAGCAGCGTGAAGATATGAATTGTGACCAGCGTCATCTGTTCGAGCGCCGCATGCCACGTGACATCGGCCAGGCGGATCAGTTCCAACGACAGCGTCGCCTGGACGAGTGTCAACAGCCCGGCGAGTTGCAACAGCCACAGGCTGGCACGGCAGCCGCGCATTTCGCGTTGGAGTGCGGCGGTTAACAAACAGCCGAGTGTCAGCGTGGGACCAATCCAGCACACGTTGCGAATCAGGTCACTCCACTCCGGCCGGATCGAACCGACGAGGTCGCGGAGCGACAGGTGTGCTCCGGTCGCGGTGCCAAAGCTGACGGCAAACAAGTACGCCACCGTCCACGGCCAGACCCGGTAACTCCCTGCGAAGTCGCGAAACGATTGCCGCCGCATCCACCAAATCCACAATGCGAACTGGCTGGCGGCAAGCAGCATCACGCCGCCAAACCACGGACGAGCCGTGCCAGAACTCCCGAACAGTCGCGACACACCGGGACCAAATTGGGTGGTCCCATCGACCGCGACAGTCCCAAGCCAAATGATTCCAAGGCCGGTCATCCAGAGCACGGCCGCCGCCGCGAAGTGCTTCCAGATTTTGGGGGAGATCACCCAGCCCGCGGGCTTCACCGCGTAGTCCGATCCCGTCACGCGGTCGGTCTGCGGTGCATCGAGGCCGCGCGTCACACCGTCCGGACTGGGCAGAGATTGCCGGTCGTCCGCGTTCGGCGAACTCTCGCCGTTCGATGGATCATCCATCTCCGAAACCAACCGGCGTCGACGTCGTTCGTCCAGCCGCTCAGCGCCTGTGAATCCACTCGCCATGATAACTGCGATCGCAATAAGAGAACGTGGTCCGGTTTTCATCGGTACACCGGTTGCGCCGGTTCGATGAATCTGATGGGGCCGTTGCGACCGGAACGGACCGCGATTTCGCCATCGCGAAAATTTTGCCCAACCGGTCTCCCCGTACGTCAGGCTTTCCAGCCTGACCCGGTTCGCCGTTCGATCCGCAATCTCTGCCGGTTCGCGAAATACTAACCCGAAGCGTAAGCGAGGAAACTCATCTCACTTCCTCGCTTACGCTTCGGGTTGGTGTTGGTCCGGGTTTCGGCAGCTTTGGCGCACGCGGGGCAACTCGCTATCGTGACTTTCAACGAAACACCACGACCGGGTCGAGATCAGGAATTGAGGATGTCCGCTTCCCACACCCCAGCCACCAGCCAAATCGAACAAGCCCTGCGAGCGGTCGATTCCGCTGGGGCATCTCAACGGCTGACGACCGGAGCTCAAACCAATCTCCGCCGCTGGCTGACCGAACCGGGTTACGGCAAGTACGTGGGACGAATCGTCGAATTCGTCGAACAGGGTCGCTGGGACGAATTGGAAGCCCGGTTTTGGGAAGTCATCCCGTTCGGGACCGGGGGACGACGCGGACCGATGGCGGAGTTCGGTTCGGCGACGATGATCGAGCGGTCGGTCGCCGAATCGGCGCACGGCATGGCGGCCTATTTCAAGCAGAACACCGGTCGATCGGACGGCCGGGCCGTGATCGCTCACGACACGCGGAACCGGTCGCCCGAATTCGCCCGCCTCACCGCCACCACGCTGGCGGCTCACGGTTTCAAAGTGTTCCTGTTCGATGGCCATCGCAGCACGCCCGCGCTGTCGTTTTCCGTGCGACATTTGAAGTGTGACATCGGCGTCATGATTTCCGCGTCGCACAATCCGCCGGCCGACAACGGATTCAAAGCGTACTGGAACAACGGTGGCCAGGTGCTCCCGCCGCACGACAAGGGGATCGTCGATGCCGTGTACAAAGCAGCCGACATTCCGACGATCGATTTCGACCAAGCTGTCGCCAGCGGGAAAATCGAATTTGTCGGCGAAGCGATCGACGCGGCCTACATCACGGCGGTGAAGTCACAAAGCCTCTCAGCGGCTCGTGACCTTCCGGCTTTGTACACGCCATTGCACGGCGTCGGCGAGACATCGGCCTACCGCACGCTGCGCGAAGCGGGGTTCAAGGACATCGAAATCTTCGAGCCGCAGCGCCAACCCGACGGTAATTTTCCAAACGTCCCCAACCAGTTCCCGAACCCGGAACTGCCCGCGGTCTGGGGACCAGCCATCGCGCACGCGAAGACGACTCGCGCCGCGATCATCCTCGCCAGCGACCCCGATGCCGACCGGTTGGGTGTCGCGGTGCGAGACGCATCCGGCGAATTCGTGCCGCTGACGGGCAACCGCATCGCCGCCCTGCTCTGCGACTACGTGCTTCGCAAACGGACGGCCGCTGGCACGCTGACTCCCAGGCATTACGTGCTCGAAAGCGTGGTCACGACGAAGCTCGTGGCCGCTCTCGCGAAGTCTCACGGCGTGCGATCGCTCGACGACTTGATGGTGGGTTTCAAGTTTGTGGCCGACACGATGGATCGCGAAGGGCCGGACCTGTTCGTGTTCGCGGCGGAAGAATCGCTCGGCTACCTGACCGGCAGCTACGCCCGCGACAAGGACGCCTCGGTGGCGGCCCTGCTGATGTGCGAGGCCGCCGCCGAACTGCGAGCCGCCGGCAAAACGCTGCTCGACCGTCTGGACGAACTGTCCATCGAGCACGGCTACTACTTGGAAACGCAAAAATCCGAAGCGGCCAAGGGAGCGCAGGGGCAGGCGCTGATCGAAAAGTTGATGCGCTCGTTCCGTGAGCAGCCACCCGCCGATCTCGGCGGGATTCGATTCGCGCGGGCGCTCGACTACGGCAAGAAAGAAATCCGCCGCATGCCCGACAACACGCGGGTAAGCGACCTCGCCACGACCGGCGGAAACCTCGTCGTGTTCGAGTCGGTGCCGGGCGAATGCGAAATCCAAGTGGCCGCGCGGCCGTCGGGGACGGAACCGAAGATCAAGTTCTACTTCTTCGCCCGCTCCGCTGTGCCGAACGCAGCCGCGCTGTCCGACATCAAACAACAAACCGAATCCAAGCTGAAAACATTCCAGCAAGCGCTGTCCGACTGGGTGCAGCGCGTGTGGGTTGAGAAATAGACCACGGGAGGGGAACCACGGAAAACACAGAAAGAAAAATGATGGAGCGAGAGACGTCCCCTCCCTCCGATGCTTCGGGAAATAAAGTTCATTCCCGACTTTTTCCGTGTGGTCCGTGTCTTCCGTGGTTGTCTCCTCCGTGTTGAACCTAACCTCGAAAACAGAGTGAATCATGGCCAAGCGTAAAATCGGTGTCTGGTTGATCGGTGCCCTCGGCGGTATCTCCACGACTGTCGTGGTTGGGATCGCGGCCCTGCGTCAAAAACTCGTGGACGAAGTGGGTTTGGTCAGCGGGCTGCCGCAGTTCGCCAAGCTGGGGTTGCTCGGCTGGGATGAGATCACCGTCGGCGGCCACGAAATCCGCGACACGACGTACGCGGCGGAGGCTCAGCAACTGCATCAGAAGTCGGGCGTGTTCGACGGCGACATGCTGCGAGCCGTGGCACCGACGCTGGCGGAGTTCGAGAAGAACATCCGGCCGGGGACGCTGATCAACGTTGGATCGACCATCGAAAAGTTCGCCGGAGACGCGGCGATCAAGCAGCGCGGCGAACGGCCGGCCGTCGCCCTCGAACGCATCAGTGCGGACCTCACCGAATTTCAGAAGCAACACAACCTCGATCACGTCATCGTCGTCAACGTGGCTTCGACCGAGCCGCCGCAACCGGCCGAGTTGCGCGACCTCACGTGGCCCCAGCTTCAGAAGAAACTCGATGCGGACGCCGTGTCACCTGTGCCGGCCAGTTCGATCTACGCCGTGGCCGCGATCCAGTGCGGGTTCTCGCACGTCAATTTCACGCCGTCGGTCGGAACCGACCTGCCGGCGCTGGAAGCGTTCGCCCGCGAACGCAACGTGCTGCACGTCGGCCGCGACGGCAAGACGGGCGAAACACTGATGAAAAGCGTGCTGGCCCCGATGTTCGCCGCCCGCAACCTGCAGGTGCAAAGCTGGGTCGGTCACAACATTTTCGGCAACATGGACGGCAAGGTGTTGGACGACCCCGTGAACAAAGCCAACAAGGTGAAATCGAAGGACCACCTGCTGACCGAAATTCTGGGCTACAAGCCGCAGACATTGGTCACCATCGAGTACATCGAATCGATGGGCGATTGGAAGACCGCCTGGGACCACATCCATTTCCGCGGCTTCTTGAACACGAAGATGATTCTCCAGTTCATGTGGCAGGGTTGCGATTCGCTGTTGGCCGCCCCACTGGTCCTCGACCTGATCCGCTTCACCGACCGCTCCCACCGCGCCGGCCAGGGCGGAGTCATGCGGCAACTCTCGTCATTCTTCAAAAGCCCAATGGGAGACAACGTGCCGCCGGAATTCCACGAACAGTTCGCACTGCTGGAACAGTGGGCGGATGAAGTCGCGGGGTGAGGAGACAGGCGCGATGCAACTCCGAATTGTTGACGGCGACCTGCTGGATCAGGATGTGGAGGTGATCGTCAACGCGTGGAACCGGAATCTGTTCCCGTGGTGGCTGCTGCTGCCGCAAGGGGTCTCGCGGGCGATCAAGCGACGGGGTGGGCTGGCTCCGTTTCGGGAGTTGCGACAGCACGGGCTGATACCACTTGGCGGGGCTGTCGTCACTGGGGCGGGATCGCTGCCATTCAAGGCGATCATTCACGTCGCGGGAATCAGTCTGTTGTGGAGGTCGTCCGAGTGGTCGATCAGGCAGTCAGTTCGCAACGCGATCACAATCGCGAAGCAACGCGGTTTCCCGTCGATCGCGTTTCCGCTGATTGGAGCCGGTTCTGGTGGCGGCAGGCCGGACAGAGTGCTGGCCCTGATGCAAGACGAGTTGCAAACGATCGAATTCGATGGCGAGATCCGCATCGTGAGATATCGCCCGACTGCATGAGATCGTTACGGTAGCGGTTCCCAATGGCCGGATCGCCTACACGAATAACCGCTCAATCGGCTTGGCTTCGTACACGGAATACGGCCGGCCGGTCGCGTCGTGCCAGACGGCATCGTGGGGGATGCCGAGGGCTTGATAAATCGTCGCGGCGAAGTTCTCTGGCGTTTGTGGATCGGTAGCGGGGTAGGCTCCGTTTCTGTCGGAAGATCCGATGACTGTGCCGCTGCGGACGCCGCCGCCGGCGAACAAGGCGGTTTGGACCGGTCCCCAGTGATCGCGGCCGGGCGTTTTGTAGATTTCACGAGCGATGTGACTGATTCGCGGTGTGCGGCCGAACTCGCCGGCCATCACCACGAGCGTGCTGTCAAACAAGCCGCTCTCCTGCAAGTCATCCAACAAGGCCGACACGGCGAGGTCTGTTGGTGGGAACAGAAAATTCTTGAGCATCGGGAAATTGTTGCCGTGCAAATCCCAGCTTCCGAAGTTGCCGAGATTGACCTGCACCATGTTCACACCCGCCTCGATCAACCGCCGCGCCATCAACAGCGACCAGCCGAACGAATTGTCGCCGTACCGTGCGAGAAGTTTCGGATCGGCCTGGCGCACGTCGAACGCTTCGCGCACCTTCGAGTCGGCCATCAGTGAAATCACCGACTGCCGGATGCGGTCATAGCCGCCGACCGACGCCGTCTCTTCGAGATGCCGCTGCTGATTTTCGACGATGCTCAGAATGTCGCGGCGGTCTCGGAACCGCGGCGCGAGAACGCCCTCCGGCAGGGTGAGGTTGGGAACCTCGAATCGCCAGTCGAGTTTGTCGGCTGGTTCCCCCTTGTGCAGGTTGAAGAGATACTTCGGGAACGCGCCGGAGTACGAATGGTAGGCATGCGGTTTGTCGGTCGCTTCGATAAACCACGGCTCGTGCTTGCGTCCCAGCAGTCCCGCGAATTGACCTGAAAACGTTCCCGAATTGGAGTGATACAACTTTTCCGGCAACACGACGCTGGGTGGCAGGTGATTCCGTCGCACCGAAGTCGCCCCCGCGATTGCCGCGATGCACGGGGCGTCGATCGACTGCGGTGTCATCGAGCGATACGTCGGGGGCACGGCTGACTTGCCGGTCAGCATCATGTACATTCCCGCATTGTGATCGTTGATGTTGTGCGTCAGTGACCTCAACAGCGCCCACCGGTCGCTCCGCTGAGCCAGCAGCGGCATGTGTTCACAAATCTGAATCCCCGGTGTCCGCGTCGCGATTGGGTTGAATTCCCCCTTGAAGTCCGCCGGTCCGTCCGGCTTCATGTCGAACGAATCGTGCTGCGACAGCCCGCCGGTCAGAAAGATGTAAATCACCGCGCGATGCCGCGCACTCGTGCTCACATCCGCCGCGCGAGCACGCCAGGCCGCGACATCCGCCATCGACAACCCCAGCAAGCCCAGCGTCCCAGCCTGCAACACGGTTCGACGCGGAATCGCGTTCGAACGGAATTCTGCCTTGCGGTTCATGGCACAACATCCTCCGCCAGTCGAGAACTGAGAGATCCCCCAAGATCGGAGACCAACCTACCCTGATTTTCGGCTGTCCACAACTGCGACTTTGGCTGAGCCAAGTGTTTCCCGTCCGCGAATCGGAAATGCCGCCGCAGCCAAAGTCAGAGGCAAGTCGATTACGGCAGGAACCCGCGCTCGCGCAGTTCGTTCAGATTGTCGGGAGCGCTCTGCATGATGCGTTCGGCCGCGTAGCGAAGGATCGCCACGCCCCCCAGGCCGGCGGGGGCGGTGAGGATGGCCACGCGGTCTTCGTCCTCGGTGTCGAGTTGCCGGTTGAGTTTGGAGACCGCTTCTTCCACGCTGTCGGTCACGATGCG
The DNA here is from genome assembly GCA_016235885.1 of Planctomycetales bacterium. Lineage (GTDB taxonomy): Bacteria > Planctomycetota > Planctomycetia > Planctomycetales > Planctomycetaceae > JACRIH01. Next base: position 12,737 of record JACRIH010000395.1, read on the forward strand.
TTCGGGGCCGGACTGGTTCTGGAGTTTCAGGTGCTTGAACGCCGCCGAACGAGCCAGCAGGAATTCGACCATCGATTCGCCGTCGTGATCCTCCGACTCGAAAAAGTTCTCGAACTCCGGGCCAGCGTTGTCGGGAGTAATGATCAGCGGCCGCGTAATCTTCACCTCGCCCTTGCGAACGCTGACCGTCAGTTTCGGCGGCCGGGGGGCACAGACGAGATAGTACGGCAAATCCGATTCTCCGAATGTGAACAGCGAGTAATTCACCGGCCGGGCAATTTCGACCGCTTCCCAAAGTCGCCGGAATTGCATTTGATCGTCGGGGTCGAAGAATGGCATGGGGCGGGAACCGTGAGTGGGCGGATGGGCGGCAGAGGGCAGAGGGCGAAATCCGTTGCGACGGACAACCAACAACGAACCACTGACAACTCTTCACGGGGCGAGTCTATCCACCCTGACCAGCGCCTCGCAATCGGACGGGCCTGCGTGCTCCTTGACAAACAACCGTGTCCGCCGACAGAATCCCCTCTGAAATCCCCACGGCACACCGTTTCTCGAATGGAAAGCAAGGAGTACGCGATCATGAGTGGCCCCATTGTCCGCCTAGGGACAACTCCAGAGTTCTGGAACAACTGGGACAAGGTTTTTTCCAAGAAGTCATCCAAGACCAAATCGTCGGCGACCGCCGCGAAGAAGAAAGCCGCTCCGGCGAAGGTGGCCAAGTCCGCCAAGAAAAAGAAGGCGAAGTAATCGGCCGTCGAGCTGAAGTTGGTTCTCGTCGGATGGCCCCACGCGGCGCTCGCGTGGGGCTTTTTTGTTGGGCGATGTTTCCAACACCTCGTGGTCTGAGCACAATCAGAGTACCGGAAACCACGGAAGACACGGACCACACGGAAAGTTTTTCCAAGAGGGATGCAGCATCGTGGGCGATCAGGTGCCAGTGAAGCGGAACGATGTTCCCTCGAAATCGTTCCGTGTGGTCCGTGTCTTCCGTGTTGTCTGCGGTTGCAAACCGGGTTGGACGTGTCTGGTCGTCTTCGCGAGTTTCGCGGCGTTCGCGACAATTCGAGCTCCGATCCCCGGCGTCAACGAGCCGCACTACCTGTGCAAAGCGCGGCACTTCTGGGAGCCGACGTGGTGCCAGCGCGACTTCTTTCTGGCCTCGACTGACGCGCACACGGTGTTCTTCGCGACGATTGGTGGGTTGACGCGATTCCTGTCGTTCGAGCAATCGGCGTGGGTGGGTCGTGTCGTCGCGTGGCTGTTGCTGGCGGTCGGATGGACGCGGTTGGCGACGACGCTGACGGGATCGGCTCGCGGCGCCGTCTGGTCCGCCTGGCTGTTTCTGCTGCTCGCCGCGATCGGCAATTTCTCCGGTGAGTGGGTCATCGGCGGTGTCGAAGCAAAGAGTTTCGCGTACGCATTTGTTTGGCTCGCCATCGATGCTCTGCACCGAATTCGACCGCGGACGGCCGCGGCATGGCTGGGATTGGCGATCAGTTTTCATCCGGTCGTCGGTGGCTGGGGTTTGCTGTCGCTCGGGCCCGTGTACTTCGTCTCCCGCTGTGCAGAACACCCCGAAGAGCAAGCGTGGATGGAGTGGGTGATCACTGGAATGATCCTGGCCGCCTGCTCGCTGCCGGGGTTGGTGCCGGCTGTCATGATCGTGCTTAGCGACAACGACGGTTCCGGCCGAGCGGATGCGATTCAGGTGTTTGAGCGGCTGGGACATCATCTGAACCCCGGCCAATTCCCGTCGGCAGCGTATGCAATGTACGGTGGCTTACTGGTTGTGTGGTTGGTCTGGCTGTCGGTGCGACGGTTTATCGCACCGGAGACAACTCATCGCGACCGCCTGTTTCACTCGACGGTCGCCATGAGTGTTGGGTTCGCAGTGTCAGGATTACTGTTCGGCATCGTTCGTCCCACGCCGTGGATGATGAAGTTCTATCCGTTCCGACTGGCCGACATCCTGCTGCCGATGGCGTTGGCGGTGACGGTTGCGAGTGGGATCGAGCAGTTGCTGACTCTGGCACGCACGGCTCCGTCCGCGGCGCTTCGTCGCGGACTACCGTTCGCGATGTGGTTGGCGTGCGGCGCGGCATTGGTGACGTCGCTAAATCTTCCGGCAGATCCCAACCCGACGCGGAACGATAAGTTGACCGACAAGTTCTGGCAGGACTGGATGGCCGCCTGCGGCTGGATTCGCGAGACCACACCGCCCGACGCGCTCTTTGTCACGCCCAGCTACAGTTGGTCATTCAAATGGTTCGCGCAGCGAGCAGAATTCGTGTCGTTCAAGGACTGCCCGCAGGATGCCGCCGGCATCGTGGAATGGAAACAGCGGACCGAATACTGGGAGCAGTGGCGAAACGACTACCTCGCCGCCAGTTTCTCGCCAGATCAACTGGTCCGTTTGCAGCAGGAAACCGGAGCCGATTTTCTGATCGCGCACCGTCTGTATGCCGTCGATCGCACGCCCATCTTTCGAAACGACACATTCGCCGTGTACCGGTTGCCGTAGAACGGAAATCATTCCGTTCTGCTCACGCGGCGTTTCGAAGTGGGGTTGCTTGCAGCTTGTCGGACGCCGGCGGGACGACGTCCGAGTCATTGTCCACTCCGACCAATCGCAGCGCCGCAGCAGGCTGGCGACAGCAATCCCAACCGTAGGCGATCAGCCACGTCATGTACGCCAAGACGCCCAGCGGCAGCATGGTGATGATTGCGGGGAAATGGTTCTGCACGGACCGCTCAAACAGGCCAAACGAAAACGTGGTGACCAATGCGAAAGCAATCAGCATCCAGCCGAGTCGACGGCGTTCAGCGAACGCGGTGATCAAGCTCCAGCTCGTGAGTGGGGCAATCAGCGAAATCGTGTTCCGTTCGGTTCCCGGTCCGAATAAGAGTTGCCACGATGCCCACAAGCTCAGCAGAAACAACAGCGACTGTTGCTCGGTGGCGGCTCGGCGGCGGACACACAAGCAAGCCGCCAGCACGGCCAATGCGGAGACCAGTTGCAGCACGAGGTAGGCTCGCTCGTCCACCGGGACCATCTGTTCCCAGACCGTCCACGCGTCGCGGTAATCGTGTCGATCCTGCATCGGACCGAGCAAAGCTGTCTTCCAGTCGGAATAGCTTGCTGCCGCCCAACTCCAATGCTTGACCGCAAACGGCAGCAATCCGCAACTCACCAGGGCGACGGCGAATCGAACGGCGAGGGGTTTCGGCCAGCAAACGATGAGCAGCAGCACGGCTGCAAGCGGCCAGACCTTGATGTAAACCGGCAACGCCATCAGCGCCGCGGCCAGCCACCAGCGGCGGTCCACGATTGCGGCGGCGGCACCGATCAGCAGAGCAATGATCAGCGTATTTGTTTGCCCCGCCCATAGACCGCGTGCGGCGGACAGCAGGACCAGCAGATGAAATGCCGCCACCTGCCGCGCACTCCACGTTACGGGCAGCAGTCGCCGCATCAGCACGCGCAAAGACCAAAACAACACGGCGACGTTGAACACTCCCCACAGACTGCCACCCAGCCAGCGCGGCAAGAGGGCGAACGGCGCGAATAGCACGGCGAACGGGGGGCCGTATCGAAATTCGTGACCGCAGACATCGACATCGTATGCGTTCTGTTCCGACCACCAGCATGTGGTCCCGGCCACAAACGTGGGAAAGGTCGTGTGCGTTCGCGGCGCGATGATTGCCTTGCCACCGATCGCAATCGCCAGAATCACCCACGCTGCGACAGACCACGACCACCACGCGAACCTGCCCCGCGATGCGTCGGACGATTCGTTCGTTGTCGCGAGTGGTGACATGGGTTGAGCTGCGGGCTGTGACAGTGTGTTCGAATGTGTGGATTCAATGCGCGACATCTTGAAATGACTTCGTGTGGCCGAGACTCGACAACCGACCCAGCCGCCAACCGTGCGATTCAAGGAACTGAATCAATGCGTCGGAAGTCAACAGGTTCAATTCGTTCGGACGAACATCTGCCAACGGGTCGCCCCAACCGGAGACGGCAGCTCTCGAATCAATCGCACTCGAAATCGTTCCGGGATGCAAACCAATTTCGACGAACTTTCCCGCGTTCGGTTCCGCCAGAAAAATTTTCAGCGTCGGAAAGTCAATTCGCCCCGCGTGTGACGTGCCGAAGAATGCATCCGCGTGCGGCAACGCAACAGAACGCATTCGGTCGTGAAAGCCGCTCGCAAAATGCCGTTTCACATGCGCCAGCAGCCAGTTCGTCACCTGTCCGCCGCGCAGCAGAGTGGTTTGCACCAGTCGCTCTTCGCGAGCCACACGCACGGTCGGGATCGCGAACTTCTCGCACAGCCGCAACACGATTTCCGCCAGACCCGGCAGAAGTTCGACGTACTGATGTCCATTGAGATGCGTGGGCGGAAGATCATGATCGACCAGAACGGCCACTTGTGCGGCGAGTTCGTTCCACACGGCGTCGCGGTATCGGCTGGCTCCACGTCGCCAGCGCCAGAACAACCGGCCGATGCCGGGAAAACGCCCCTGTTCGTCAAGAAGTTCCGCGGGGTAACGCGAGCCGGTAAGCGGCTCCCCCTGCGTGAGATTCAAGTGGATGCCGAGATCAAACGGCGATCCGCAATCATCCAGTCGTTCCCGCGCGGCTTGCGAAGACAACCTCCCGGCTTCGCGGTCGGCCTCCAAAGTCTTCCAGCCGGTGAGTGCCTGCTCGCACGCGGGGGCATTCGCCAGCAACGACGTGCTCGTCAGCAACCCGGCCGAAAATGCCTGCAAGATCCCCGCCGTCACGGCGACGTTCATTCCAAAGTCGTCGGCGTGGAGCACGACCGTGGGTAGAACGGAGTTCTTTCCGTTCCGCGTGTGTGTCCCATTCGGCGTCACTCCCGACTCGGCAGCAGGCGGCGAAAGAGAACGGAATGAATTCCGTTCTACGACGGGTGATCGGCGGTGTCCGGTCATGTCAGGCGGCGCGGCGTGTCGGCGTGGGAGTGGCGGCGTCTTCCAACAGTCTTTCGTCATCAACCGCTTGCAATTCGTATTCGCCGCGCCACGCCTGCCAGCGAACGCGGCAGACATCCAGCAACATCGGCACGGCATGTCGCGACAAGGACAACGTCGAACTGAACTCGTTGATCAGCGTCACCGGGATGCGTTCGAATCGGAACCCCAACCGCCGGGCGAGGAACACAACCTCGGCGTCAAACGCGAAGCCGTCAATTGTCGTGCGGCCAAAGATGGCTCGCGCGGCGCGGCGGCTGAACACTTTCAGGCCGCACTGTGTGTCCGTCACCTTGCGCGAAATCAGGTTGCGAACGACTTCGCGGAAAACGTAAGTCGCCACGGTCCGCATCACGCGCCGCTTGGCCACGATTGTCGATTCGGCAAGGTCGCGGGCACCGAACACAACATCACATTTCTGCGATTGGATGAGGTCGCACCCTTCGATCAGCGATGAGAGTTCGTACGGCAGGTCGGCGTCGGTGAAGGCGATCACGCGACCGGTCGCCCGCAGCATTCCGTTCCGCACGGCCGCCCCTTTACCCGAGTTCGGCTGGCTGATCGTCGAGAATCGCGGACCAAAACTGTCGGTTAGCGTCGCGGTGCGATCACCGCTGCCGTCGTCCACAACCAGAACGCGATAATCCACGCCCCACGCATCGAGAAAGTCTCGCAACCCCGTCAGAGTTTGCGGCAGCCGCGACTCTTCGTTGAACGCGGGAACGATCACCGTCAGATCGTGATCGGCGGGCGGTTCAACGGCCGCGAAATGCGGGCCATTCGGCGCGTGCCCGGTCTGGACTGTCCGTGTCGCCATGCTGAAATCCCGTCCATGGGAGAGTGAATTGCGTCCTCGCCCCCGATCGACCTCGGGCGCGGTGCGGGAAATTAGTCAAACCGGGAAACCTCGTCAACGGCAATGGTTTATGAATGCGATCCCAGTGATTTCCCAAAGTTCGTAGTCCGGACCCCTTGGTCCGGACGAGTCATTTCGCACCCCGAGCAGCACTCGGAGACGACTTCATCCGAACGACGAATTCGTCCGGACCAAGGGGTCCGGAC
>JACRIH010000047.1 GCA_016235885.1 Planctomycetales bacterium
GCGGCCGGGTCACGGAGTGACCCGGCCACAAAGGCGCGCAGGGCAACAACAAACTGCGGAATAGTAGTACACCATTTCACTCCTCCAACCGCTCTCCCAAGAGGAGCACGCTCCATGAAAACGTCCCGTCGTCTGCTTTCGTTGCTGGTCCTCGCCACGCTGCTCATGCCGGCTGCCATCTTGCACGCTGGCGAACCGGTGGAACCCGTGTCGTTTGGACACGCCCGAGTCACCGAGGCGTGGAAGGTGTATGCCGGCGTGCTGACTTTTGGTCGCGGACAAACACTGGCGCTCGTCGATGATGGCTGCAAGCTCGCGATGCCGGAGTGGTCCACACCCGTTGATGGTCGGCCCAAGGTTCTCGTGACATACGACAGCGTCGATGGCGACAACGATCCGAAGCACGAGGGACGTGGCTACCACGGATCGACGATCGGCGTCCCCTCGTCGCTCAATTACCAGGGGAAGTGGGGCGTCGCCTACAACAATCAGGTTGCGGTCATTCGCGGTCTCGAATGCTGCCACTGCAAAGTCGCCGACGGAAAAACTCTCGCGGCTGGGTTGCAGTGGATCGTCGATCACCACGAAAAGTACAACATCACCACGGTCAATCTGGCGCCGGTCGATGACCAGGCGCATGACCAGCCGGTCGCCACGGAGATCGACGACAAACTGTCCGAACTCCGCAAACGCGGCATCTGGGTCAGCGCACCCACGGGCAATCACGGATTCACAACCGGCATCTCCTGGCCCTCCTGCCAGCCGAATTGTTTCGCCATCGGAGCCGTGCAACCGGGGAAGGATGTCGTCACGCAAGACCGCCACGAGAAGGTGGACCTTTTGGTGCCGGCCGCCGCCACGAGTTCCTCCAACGCGATCGCCTGTGGCGCGGCGATTCTGTTGCGTGAAGCGATCCACGAGACCGAGTACGATTGGAAGCCAGACGGCAAGAATCTTCCCGAGGCGCTGCTGGCCATCATGCAAAAGACAGGAAAGCCGGTGGATGATCCCAAGACGAAACGCACCTACCGCCGTCTTGACGTGCTGGCCGCGCTGGAGCACGTCTTTGCCCACGCGAAAAAGAAGCCAGCGACGCCGTGAGTGTTGATCACCCGCCAAATCGTTCCGAACTGCAACCATGCTTCCCCCGAAGATGACTCGATTTCCGTCGATCGGCTGGCTCATCGTTGCGAGTGCCTTCGCAGGCACGACACTCGACGCGGCACCTCCGCCGACCACCGAGGGCCTTGAGTTCTTCGAGAAACGCATTCGACCGGTGCTCGTGGAGAACTGCTACGAATGTCACAGCGCGGGGAAGAAAACGAAGGGTGGGCTGGCGCTGGACACCCGCGATGCGACACTCCGAGGCGGTGAATCCGGCGCAGCTTTCATCCCGGGCGAACCAGACAAGAGTCGGCTCATCGAGGCGGTGCGCTACAAAAACCGCGACCTGCAAATGCCGCCCAAGGGGGCACTGAGCGGCGCTCAGATTCGCGATCTGGAAGCGTGGGTGAAAATGGGCGCACCCGATCCACGTGTGGCACAGCCTGGTACGACGGCTGGCCAGCGGACCATCGATATCGAAGCCGGCCGCAAGTTTTGGTCCTTCCTGCCGCTCGCGAATCCTGACGTTCCAGTGGTCAAGAACTCCGCTTGGGTGAAGTCGCCAGTGGACGCGTTCATCCTCGCCGAATTGGAAAAATCGGGACTCAACCCCGCTCCGGCGACGGATAAGCGAACGCTCATCCGCCGCGCAACATTTGATCTCGCGGGCTTGCCGCCAACGCCGGCGGAGGTCGATGCGTTCCTGGCTGATGAGGCACCAGACGCTTTCAGTCGCGTCATCGAGCGACTGCTCGCCACGCCGCAGTATGGCGAGCGTTGGGGTCGTCACTGGCTGGATGTGGCTCGCTATGCGGACTCGAATGGCCTGGATGAAAACATCGCCTACGGTCATTCGTGGCGCTATCGCGATTACGTGGTCCGGTCGTTTAACAACGACAAGCCGTATGACCAGTTTCTCATCGAGCAGCTTGCGGGCGATCTCCTGCCGGCGGCGAGCGAGGCGCAACGCATCGAGAACCTCACCGGCACCGGCTTCCTGGCGCTCGGTGCCCGAGTGCTTGCGGAGCCAGATGTGCGGAAGATGGAGATGGACATCATCGACGAACAGCTCGACACGCTGGGGAGGGCTTTCCTGGGGATGACCTTCGGCTGCTGTCGCTGCCACGATCACAAGTTTGATCCCCTGCCGACGACCGATTACTACGCGCTGGCCGCCATCTTCCGCAGCACGAGAAGTCTGAGCGAAGAAAAAATGGGGGCCGTCAAATTCTGGTACGAGCACTCGCTGGCGACTCCGGAACAACTCGAAGCCAAGAAAAAGCACGACGCCGAGGTGACCGCACAGAAGGAGAAACTCACGAAGTTCACCGCCGAGATGCGTGCCAAACTGAACGACGAACTGCAAGCCCGAGCGGCTGACTATCTGGCCGCGTCCGCGGAGTTGCCAGGGGATGCGGACTTCGCTCAGGTCGCAAAGCTGGCCGAGCTGCGCGGCCTGCGCTCGCGGTATCTGCTCACTTGTTGGCAATATCTCGCGCGGAGCGCGGAGCATCCCGTGTTCACCAAGTGGCACGAACTCGCGGCTGCGGGTCAGCCCGCTGCCGTCCGCGAGCATTACGCAAATCTCTTCACCGCGACGGCGGCGGCATTGCAGGCAGCGCAGACCATCGATCCGAAAGCGGTGAAGCCGGCGGATGAGCATCTCGCGGCGGTGCATGACGCACTCCACGACAAGGCCGGCTTCCTCGCCATTCCCGACAAGGACGCGGATGCGTTCGATTCCGACATGCTGGCGGCGGTCGAGCGGACGAAGGGTGAGTTGAAAGCTGTCGAGGACAAGACGCCCGAACCGCCGGCGCTCATGGGAGTGAAAGACGGCACCATCACGAAGACGCTCGCCATTCACAACCGCGGCAGCTATCTGTCGCTGGGCCGGGAAATCGAACGCGGCTTCCCGGAAGTCATGCGGGCCTCGCTGACCCCGCCGATCCTGCCTGCGAAGCAGAGCGGACGCCTGCAACTCGCACGCTGGATGGCCGACGGTGAGCATCCGCTGACCGCACGCGTGATGGTCAATCGCCTCTGGCGCTGGCATCTCGGCGCCGGCATCGTCCGCACCACGGAGAACTTCGGGACGCTCGGCGACAAGCCGTCGCATCCCGCGTTGCTCGATTGGCTCGCGCGGCGCTTCATCGAAGAGGGCTGGAGCGTGAAGGAAATGCACCGGCTGATCATGAATTCGAGCACGTATCAGATGGCTTCGAATTCCGAATCTCAATCGCCGGATTCCAAGTCTCAAACGATGGACCCCGACAACCGGCTACTCTGGCACGCCAACATTCAGCGTCTGGAGGCCGAGCAAATTTGCGATGCCCTGTTCGCGGTCAGCGGCTCGTTGGACAAGGCGATGGGGGGGAAGTCAATCCCGCTACGCAATCGCCAGTACGTTTTCGACCACACCTCGATCGACAACACGCAGTACGCGACCACGCGCCGCGCGCTCTATCTGCCGCTGATCCGCAACCACCTCTACGACCTGTTGGAACAGTTTGACTATCCCGACCCGACCGTACCCACCGGCAGCCGTAACTCCACCGTCGTCGCCCCGCAGTCGCTCATCATGTTGAACGCGCCGGTCGTTCGAGATGCCGCCGAAAAGCTCGCGATGAAACTGCTGGCGGAAAACTCGGACGATGAAACCCGCGTGCGGCAAGCCTATACTGCCTTGTACGCTCGTCCGGCCAGCGAGCACGAAGTGACGCGAGCCGTCGCGTTTGTCAAAAACCAGACCCGTCCCAACGAGGCTTGGACCTTGTTGTGCCACACGTTGCTGGCGGCGAATGAGTTTATTTACCTGCGATGAATGTGTCGGCGATTCGGACTCTGCAATCGATGCGATATCAAGAACAGACGATGCCAATTATTCAGCCCCCGGTTTCCCTCACTCGCCGCGCCATGCTTCAGCGCAGCGCCGCGGGATTCGGCCATGTCGCGCTCGCGACGATGCTGGCGAGTGAGAACGCGAGCGCCGCGAATGTAAGCCCTGCGATCGCCGCCAAACCACCGCATTTCTCCGCGCGGGCGAAGCGCGTCCTGTTCCTGTTCATGTCGGGTGGACCGTCGCAGGTCGACACGTTCGATCCGAAGCCGCTGCTCCAGCGCGATGACGGCGGCAAGTACCCGTTCACGGAGCCGCGCATCAAGTTCGGTGAAACCAGCACGCTTTTGAAGTCGCCGTGGAAATTCAAGCAGTACGGCCAGAGCGGACTGCCAGTTAGCGATCTGTTTCCGAGCATCGGGCAGTGCGTGGACGACCTGTGCATCATCCGCTCGATCCACGGCACGAACCCGGCACATGGTGGCGCGGTGCTCAAACTGCACACCGGCAGCGACACGCAGATCCGGCCCAGCATGGGATCGTGGGTCACCTACGGTCTCGGCTCGGAAAATGAGAACCTGCCAGCGTTCATCACCATCTGCCCGACACTCGCATTCGGCGGCGTGAACAATTGGGGGGCGGCCTTTCTTCCCGCAGATTGTCAGGGGACGCCCATTGGCAATGCGGCCGTTCCGTCTGAACAGGCCACCGTGAAGCACATTCGCAATGTGCGGCTGACCACCGCCGAGCAGCGTGCCCAGCTTGATTTGCTTGCGGCCATGAATCGCGAGCACCTGCAACTGGCGGGGGCGAACAGCGCCCTCGAGGGCCGCATCAACTCTTTTGAACTCGCCTTCCGCATGCAGACGGCCATGCCCGAGGTGCAGGATGTCGCCAGTGAAACCGCGGCAATGCAAAAGCTGTACGGAATGGACAACCCCATCACCGCGGGCTTCGGCCGCCAGTGCCTGATGGCTCGACGTTTTCTGGAATGCGGCGTCCGCTTCGTGCAGGTCACACACAACGACAGCGAAGTGCAGTGGGACCAGCATTCCAATCTCTACAAAGGCCACAGCAAGAATGCCGCCGAGGTGGATCGGCCGATCGCCGGTCTGCTGAAGGATCTGAAATCACGCGGCCTGCTCGACGACACGCTCGTCATCTGGGGCAGCGAATTTGGCCGCACGCCGACCGCTCAAAGCGGCGACGGGCGCGATCACAACCCGCACGGTTTCACCATGTGGCTGGCGGGTGGCGGCGTGAAACGCGGCATCGCCTACGGTGCCACGGACGACTACGGCTACTTCGCGCAGGACAACAAAGTCCACATCCACGACCTGCACGCCACGATGCTCGCGCTGCTGGGATTGAATCACGAACAGCTCACGTACAAGAACGCCGGTCGCGACTTTCGCCTCACCGATGTCGAAGGGCACGTGGTGCGGGACATTTTCGCATAGCCCCCGTCACGCGATGACGATCAGGTCGCGGCTGAATGTTGACAGCCGTTCCGCACCGGCTTTCGTGACAAGTACGTTGTCGATGAGACGTGCTCCGAGACGCTCCTCGCCGATGAACACCGGAGGCTCGACCGTGACCACCATGCCGGCCTGCAGCGTGTACGTGCTGCCGCCGATCATGTGGATTGGTTCGCCCCACGTTGGTGGAAATCCCGGTGCGAGACCGTATCCGGATGTGTGAACGCGACCGTGATTGAGTCCGGCCTGAGCGATCACTCGCTTGGCGGCTTCGTGCGGAACCACCGCCGGGACTCCGTCGCAAATTTCCGCGATGCAGGCATCCGCGGCACGACGGACCACATCGTACAACTCGCGCATGCGCGGCGTTGGTGATCCGATACTGAACTGACGTCCGATGGTGGCCGTGTACCGCTTGCAGGTCGCACCGAATTCGACACTGCCGAAATCGCCCCGGCGCAACCTGCGCTCTGTGGGCGCTCCGTGGCTGAAGCCCGATCGCTCTCCCGACACAAGGTTGATCGGGCTGGCCGCCAGACCACTGCCGTTTGTCAACAGGGCGTGGTACACCTCGCTCGCGACTTCAAGTTCACTGCGGCCCGCGATTAACGACGTCGCGAATCGCACCATCGCGGTGTCGGCCATGCGACCGGCCTGGCGAATGTAAGCCAGTTCGGCCGGTGATTTCACCAGCTTGAGATCGTGAACCAAATCCGATGGCTCGGACACGAGCGCGTCGCCGAGGATCTGCTTGACGCGCACGTAATGGTGCGGGTGCAGGTAGTAGGCCGGCACCTCCATCCCGATGCGGGCGCAGCGCAGATCGAGAACCCCGGCCAGCCGCTCGAAGGCTGTGATCGGATCTTCCGGCTCGGGACCACCAAACGTCCAAAGTTGATCGACCAGCGCATCGTCCTGAAATTCGTTGCGTTCCCCCTCGCGCGTCAGGACGCAGACCGGCCCCGGTCTGGCGGAAATCAGCAGGCATTGAAACTCCTGATAGCTTTTCGCGTCCGATCCGGTCAGCCAGTGGATCGACACCGGATGGAAGACCAGCAACCAATCGAGTCCTGCCTTGCCGACCGCTTCCCGCACGCGCGACCGGCGGGAATGGAATTCTTCAACGGGGAAATCGTGTTTCGACATGAGCGTTCCTCGATTCACAGAGTTTCTGGAGCGGGCCACCGTCTCCGCAATGCATGACGAATTCGGGACGACGACCGGATTCCATACGTCTGACGATGGTTGTACCCACGTGATTTTGGCATGATCGGCACCGATCACAATGCTGTGACGAACCCTGCTGCGAAGTCTCGTATTTTTCAAAGTATTGCGTCATCGTTCCTTCATTCCTCCACCGGTCGTGATTCATGTCCAGCCCCCACCGCGATGAAAGCCCAACCAGCGTCCGCTGGCTGATCGTGTTGATGTTGATGGGTTTTACCTTTCTGGGGCATTTCAACCGGGTCAGTATTTCGGTGGCCGGCAGCGAACGATTGACCGGTCCGGAAGGAATGAGCACCGAGCAGATGGGGTTGGTGTACTCCGCGTTTCTGCTGGTTTACACACTCGGGATGCTTCCCGGTGGCTGGGTGATCGACTACTTGGGGCCACGGCGTGCTTTGACCGGCATGGGATTGGGAATGGGATTCTGTGTCGTATTGACGGGAGTGCTGGGTTGGTTGGGATTGTCCATCGTCTCGCTCTGGCTGCCGTTGATCGCGATTCGCGGACTGGCGGGGGCTGTGAGCGTGCCTCTTCATCCCGGCGCGGCACGCAGCGTCTCGCTGTGGTTGCCGCTGGCCAGCCGATCCACAGCGAACGGACTGGTGACTGCCGGAGCCTTGGTTGGGATCTCGGTGTCTTATCCGGGATTCGGATGGTTGATGGATCGGCTCGACTGGCCATTGGCCTTCGTGGTCAGTGGCACGACGATGATGGTGTTTGCTCTGGTGTGGTTTCGACTCTCCGCCGATGACGCCGCCGGTCACCCTTGGGCGAACGACACTGAAAAGAATCTCGTCCAGTCCCACGGAAGATTGCCACCGCGAACAAAGGCGTCGATCGGTGATTTTCTGAGCCTGTTCCGCAATCGACTCCTCATCCTGCTGACGCTCAGTTATGCGGCCGTCAGTTACTTCCAATACCTGTTCTTTTACTGGATCGAGCATTACTTCGAGAAAGAACTCAGGCTGCCGGTGACGGAGAGTCGGCAGGCGGCATTCCACGTCACGATGGCGATGGCCATCGGAATGGTCTGCGGCGGGTTTCTCGCCGACTACTTGTGTCGGCGGTTCGGACGTCGGTGGGGCTGTCGTGGCATCGCGCTGGTTGGCATGGGACTAAGCGCTCTGTTCGCGTGGGTGGGAATCGCGGCCAAAGACCCGGGCCAGGTCGTGCTGTTCTTTTCGTTGGCGCTCGGTTCGCTGGGTCTGTGCGAGGGAATCTTTTGGACCACGGCTCCGACGCTGGAGCAACGCAGCGGCGGACTGGCCTGTGCGTTTCTCAACACGGTTGGCAACGCGGGTGGCCTGCTGGCTCCCGTCTTCACTCCGTGGATCGGCAAGCACTACGGATGGACCACCGCCATCGCCGTCGCGTGTCTTGTCTGTGGATTTGGCGCGGCTCTCTGGCTATGGATTGATTCGGACGCGGTATCTGAGAATCTGACACGCACCTGACGATTACTGCACCCTGTCGGGACCGGGTGAATCAAACACGGCAGACTCCATTGACTTGGATTTCACTGCTCGACTTAATGACCGACAACCTCACTCACAATTCGGAGCCTGCCATGACCAATCTCTCTCGCCGTCGGTTTCTCGCGTCCTCGTTGTCGGTCGGTGCCGTCGCCTTGTCGCCATTCGCACGCGGGGCGGATGAAGCAGCCCCTGAGCCGATCATCGACATCCACCAGCACACCAACTACGCCAACCGGACCAATGCCCAGTTGATTGCCCATCAGCGGGCGATGGGGGTGACACAGACCATCCTTCTGCCCGCCGGCAGCGCCGTCAAACGACCGTCAACTGGCGACGGGAAGCACAACGGCCTCGGCGGAGTCGGTGCCGGCGGCAATGACACCGCGCTGGCAATCGCCCGGCAGTTTCCGAAGGAATTTCTCTTCGGAGCAAACGACGTGACCGATTTGCCGGAAGCCCGCACGGAGATTTCCAAGTATCTCGACCTGGGTGCAATCATCATCGGCGAACAGAAGTTCGCAGTGGAATGTGACTCGAAAGAAAGTCAGATGCTCTACGCACTGGCGGCGGAATACCGGGTTCCGATTCTGATGCACTTTCAACATGATACCTACAATCTCGGCTTCGAGCGCCTGCACAAAATGCTCGAAAAATATCCGAAGACCAACTTCATCGGTCACGCCCAGACCTGGTGGGCCAACATCGACAAGCATCATGCCGATCAGAAGGTTTTGTACCCGAAAGGGACGGTGACCGCCGGAGGACTGACGGATCGTTACCTGACCGACTACCAGAACATGTTTGCCGACATGTCGGCCGGCTCCGGTCTGAACGCGTTGACCCGCGATGAGGAGCACGCGCGCGGCTTTCTGGACCGGCATCA
Organism: Planctomycetales bacterium; assembly: GCA_016235885.1. Taxonomy (GTDB): domain Bacteria; phylum Planctomycetota; class Planctomycetia; order Planctomycetales; family Planctomycetaceae; genus JACRIH01. Next base: position 9,007 of record JACRIH010000047.1, read on the forward strand.
AAACAAGATTCTCTACGGCAGCGACTGCAATGACCCAGTCGGGAGTGGCACCGCTTGCCAAGGCTCGCAAACGATTGCCGCGATCCGAAAACTCGCACCAAACAAAACAGTCGAGCGGAAAATTCTCTACGAGAACGCGAAGAAGATGTTCCTGAACAATCGGTAGCCCCGGCCCTTCTGGCCGACCTGAAAAAGACTCCCGACCGCTTTGCGTTTTCACGGCAGCAACCTGATGCAGGATGGGCTGGGAATGACGACCGGTTCGCCAACGGATTTCAAGCCGCCGGTTTGAGCATCAATCCGAAACACGGCCACGTTGTTGCCGGTCATGTTCGCGCACAGCAGCAGCTTTCCGTGGGCGGCGATCACCAGATTCTGCGGGCCTTTGCCGAGGCTCGGTTCAATATCGATCAGCGTCAGCCGACCATCCTCGCCAAGGCGATACGCGGCGATACTGTCGTGGCCTCGATTCGTGCCGTACAGGAACCGGCCGTTCGGCGTGATCTTCAGATCCGCGCAGTGGCTGGTGCCAGCAAATTTCTCGGGCAGCGTCGAGATCGTCTGCCGCTCGGTCAGCGTGCCAGATTCCGAACCGAAATCAAACAACGTCACCGAGTTCTTCAGTTCGTTGATGACGTACACGTGCCTGCCATTCGGATGGAACGTGAGGTGCCGCGGCCCGGCACCGGGGGGCGACTTCACGAACGGCGGTTGGTTGGGCGAGAGTTTCGCCGTGGCAGCGTCCAGCCGATAACTCAACACCTGGTCGAGTCCCAGATCGGCGGCGAAAGCGAAACGGTTGTCGGGACTGACCACGATGCAATGCGCGTACGGCCCCTTCTGTCGAGCGGGATCGACGCTCGAACCAGCGTGTTGAAAGAACGACGCCGCTTCGCCGAGCGAGCCATCTTCCCTGACCGGCAGCGATGCGACATTGCCCGTCGAATAATTCGCGACGAGCACCGTCTTGCCGGTCGCGTCGATATCCAAGTAGCAACTCGCCGTTCCGCGAGACGACTGCCGGTTCAACAATTTCAGCCGACCAGTGCGACCTTCGAGCGCATAGGCGGCGACCTGCTCGGGGTCTTTTCCACCAAATGATTTTGCGTGGATCGAATACAGGAATTTCTGATCGCGAGACACGGCCATGAAGAACGGATTCTCGACGCCGGTCGTCCGGTGAACCAGTTTCAGAGCGCCCGTCTCCGACTCCAACTGGTAGGCCTGAATCGACCCCTTGTCTCCGGCCGCGAAGGACGAAATGAACACCAGCGGCTCGTCTGCTTTCGTCGATTGAAATGTATTGCTGAGCATCGCACCAACCAGGAAGGGAATGATCCGCATTCCAATGGAAAACTGCGCGGCCATTCGGCTCATCACGCGGAGCGTGACGGCTACGTAGCCATCACGCTCCGCGTGATGAGCCGAGCGTCGGAAAGCGCGGCGATTTGTTGCGATGCGGATGAGATATTGCACTGGGTGACGGGGCATGTGTTTCTCCAGGTGAGCACAAGGTTCTGACGATTCAACTGAACTTGGATTGAGTCGGCCGACCAAGTCTACTGCATTGCGATTTCGTTTTCCTCCGCCTGAGCCGGCTACTGTCGTCCCGAATTCTTTCCCCGCACCATCGCCGGTGGCCGCGATTGAGAGCGGCCGTGGAGTGACCGCTCCGCGTCTTCTGGGCAGTGTTCGCGCAGCCAGGTTCGGAGCGGCACATCCCCATCGACCGGATCGTAGACGCCGTTGGCCGACAGCCCGTCGCCGAGAATCTGCCGGCGGATGGGATCGAGTTGCGGATAGAGGTGAGCCACCGTCATCGCATCCTTGGGACGCAGCCAGCGATAGCTGTAGCCGTACCAGATCACCTTGCGGGTCTGGTTCCACAGGTTCGGACTGCGCGAATGCCAGATGCGCCGGTCAATGATCACCGCCGAACCGGGTTTGACACAGAGTGGCTCAGCACCTGACGGGTTCGACACGCCATCCGCCGGGCAGTCGATGTCGTCCTGCAAATGCGAGCCGGGGACGATCAGCGTGTTGCCGCGATCGGGCTGGCTGGCGTCCGTCAAATAGAAACCAATCTTGAGCGACAGCCGGGGACGCGGATGCGTTTCCAATTCGTCGTTGACGCGCATGCTGTCCTGATGCCACGCCACGCGCCACGTCAGTGCGTGTTCATCCGCGGGCGGCGTCACGTCGATGTGCGAATGATACAGGTAGATGTTCCAGCCGAGGATGCCCCACACTTTTGGAAACGTCGTCGGGCAGTCGATCAGATTCACCAGCGCGGGATCTTCGTGGACCACATTCGTGACCGACAGCAGTTTGGTGCGGTTCTCGGCCGTCCGCTCGCGGGCGTCAACACGATCAACGACGGCCAGCAGCCGATCGTTCGTCGCGGCATCGAGCGCGTTCTCCACAATCAGATAGCCCGACGCCTCAAAGAACTCTCGTTCTTCCGGCGTCAGTCGAAACAACAAGCAGGCAGGATTCATGGGCGTGGATTCCAAGTTTCGATGACCTCACCGACTGTCCGAACGATTCAACGCCGTGGAATGACCGGCAGAATGACATGCGAGGCACGCTCGCGGTCGTGATGGAGCAGAAAAGGACAAGCAGAAAAGGTGTCAGGCATACCTGACACCTTTCCTGCTTCGTCAATAAACGGTTCCTGACACCTGACACCTTCTGACACCTGACACCTTTTCCTTGACACACGTTGTCCGGACGCGAGAGGGCCGTGCCGTCATTGGTCCCGTAGTCCGCCGTGGCGATCATCCGGCCCAGCGCGTCCGGATACGTCGCCACGTACGTCACCCGCGCCTTGGGCGTGGTAGCCGGATCCTCGAGCGGTCCCGTCTGGCTGTCCGGCGCGTTGTGGTAGCGCCGGCGGGTGATCGTCTGAATCACGTTCCCCGCCGCGTCGTAACTCAACTCCACTTGCTCCAAGGTTATGTTGTTGCTAAGCACGGTGCCACCTTAGTCAAACAATCTTCGAGATGATCGAAGGATCCGTTCGACAGTTCAAAAAGGAGGGTCGGGAGTCATTGCTCGAAGTCTATTTCGCAACCAATGAATCAAACAATGGCCAGACGACTCGTTCCGCAAATTCCCCTTCTTGAGTGTCTTCGATTGCCCGTTCTGAATCCGCCTGCACATATCCCACGACGATCATCGATGATGCCTTTCGTATTGCAACGCGAACTTCCTCTGAACTCCCATACTTCCGTTGTCCTTCCATTGGCGTGACGCGCACATACCGCCGATAGCTTGAATCGCTTCCTTTTTCAGTCCAGCCAGTATCCGCAATACGAGCGTTGATCCTAGACCACACCTCGTTAACAGGAGTGACAGCCGTCTCGTAATGAAAAACCAATGAATCAATGTCGAAATTCACGTAATCCCCCACGAGCCCTTTGTCATCGACAATGAAATGATCCAATTTGTAACCGCGTATCTCATGGCCACTCGGTGTGCCCGATTTGACGCACGAAGCCGTGGTCAAAGCAAACGCAAGCAGCAATAGGGTACAGCTACGGATACGTCGCATTGCAGTAGTTCTCGCATGTTTGTCCCGGCGGTGCATGCGCTCCGTCTATGGTCGCGGTTACATCGCCAATTTCGGCGTGAGTGCGAAGGCCCAGGAATGACGGATTCCAGCGGGGTTGCCAGAATGGTCCCCTGAAAGGCGAAAGGCAAAGGTGTCAGAGGAACCTTTCACTCCCTGACACCTCCTGACATCTTTGATTCCATTCTTTGGCGTCTCCTCCATCTTCGTGAGGTGCCCCCAATTTATGTACCAGGTGTTATGAGAGTTTAGTTTTGGGTTGGGGTCATGGAACAATCGCGACGTGGGGGGCGCGACGGAGCGCTGGTGGTCCGGTGGGCGATCGCCAGAAACTCACACGCATACCTGAGATGACAGGTAGCCGCGTTTCGCCAGAACGCGGGACGCCCGCACTCTGGCGAGTGCGGCTACGTGTCAATTCAGCCTACGTGTCAATTCAGCTCTGTTGATCCAGTAGTGCGATTGGTTGCATTGAGTTTACTCGGCTTTCTTCTTCACCTGCTTCTTTGGCGTGGCGGGAGATTTTGCATCCGGTGGCAAATCCCTCATCGCCAGCTCGCGAGTGGCTGCGGTGTGCTGGTCCCACAACGCGGCCAGTTCGCGGACTTTGTCAGGATATTTGTCGGCGAGATTTCGGGATTCACCGCGATCGTGGGCGAGATCGTAAAGTTCCCATGGAGATTTTTCGCCAGCCGCGACAATTTTCCAGTCGCCCGATCGCAGGGCGCGGTTGGCCTCGTGCATCCACCAGAAATACTCGCGAGTCACCGTGTGGTCCTTCTTGAACACGGGCGCGAGGCTCTTGCCGGGCGGTGGGGGAACGGGCAGGCCGTTCACCTTCGCCGGCCGCTGTCCGTCGGCAAGTTCGAGCAACGTGGGAACGACATCGACGAGATGAGCCGGGTTGTGGCGCAGCTCGCCGCGCGCCGCGATGCCAGCAGGCCAGTGAGCGATGAACGGCGTGTTGATGCCCCCCTCATGCACCCAGGTCTTGTGTCGCCGCAACGGGGTATTCGCCGCGCTCGACCAGCCGGGGCCGAGGCACAAGTAGGTCGTCGCGGAACCCGGTGCCGCCTGCGGATCGTGTCCGTCGCCACGCACCATGATTTCCGCGCTCGCGCCGTTGTCCGACGCGAACAGGATGAGAGTGTTCTCAAACGCGCCCATGTTCTTGAGTTGATCGACCACGCGGCCGATTTCCTGATCCATGCGATCCACCATCGCGGCGTGGATGGCCATCTTCGTCGCCTGGAATTCGCGCTGTTCGTCGGTGAGTTCCTGCCACGGCAGCGGGCGGTTGATTTCGCCGGAGCCGAGAATCGGGAATGCGGCGGGAAAATCGTATGGCGGCCCGACCGCACGCTCCATCTGCGGCAACGCATGCTGGACGATTCCCAGCTTGGTCATCCGCGCGTGCCGCTCCGCGGCGACGGTGTTCCACCCGCTGCGATATCTGTCGCGATACTTCGCGATGTCCTGCGGCAGCGCGTGCAACGGGAAGTGTGGCGACGTGAAGCACAGGTAGTGGAAGAACGGCCGGTCGGAAGATTTTTCCGCATGCTCTTTGAGGCACTTGATCGCGTGCTCAGCAGCGGCGACGGTGATGTAGTAGTCCTTCGTCTGCGCGATCTGCACGCCGTCGTCGGTGACACCAGCGGCCTTGAAGAAGTTGTTCTGTCCGCCGCCAATTTCAAACGAATGATCGAAGCCATTCGCCAGCGGCTTGCCATCGACGTGCCATTTGCCCGAGTGATACGCCCGATAGCCGAGCGGTTTGAGCAGGTCGGGCAGCAGCGGCGCCCAGCCGGGCCGCACGCCCTGGCTACCACTCCGCGGCACACCCGGCATCGCATCGCGACGCACTTCTTGTGCGTAATAGCCTGTGAGCAGCGCCGCTCGAGACGGCCAACAGCGCGCGGTGTTGTAGAACTGAGTGAACCGCAGCCCGTTCTTGGCGAGCGCGTCGAGATTCGGCGTCGCAATCTCGCCGCCATAACACCCGAGGTCCGAGTAGCCGAGATCATCGGCGAGGATGAACAGGATGTTCGGCTTGGTGGGTGTGGCGGCCGAGACCTGGCCGCAGGACATGCCAAGAGCGAAGAGCAGAACGGCAATGATTTTCATGGCAGGAGAATCTTCGAATGAAAGTTGTACGCGTCATGTGTGCAGATTCGGGTAGCCGAAGTCGTGAGACTTCGGAGCGAACTCTCACGAGTTCGGCTACGGGTTCACGCCAGAATCTCTTTTACCACTTCGCCGTAAACATCGGTCAACCGGAAATCGCGACCGGCGTAACGGTGGGTGAGCCGGGTGTGGTCGAGGCCCAACAGGTGCAGCATTGTGGCGTGGAGGTCGTGGAGGTGGACGTTGTTCTCGACGCCGCGGAAACCAAACTCGTCAGTCGTGCCATGAGTGAGGCCCCCCTTCACGCCGCCGCCAGCCAACCAGGCACAAAAACTTTCCGGCTGATGTTCGCGGCCGTGTTTGTCAATCGGTGCCGTGCCACTGAGATCCTGACTCCACGGAGTGCGGCCAAACTCACCGCTCCACAGCACCAGTGTGTCGTCTAACAACCCACGGCATTTGAGATCCTTGATCAATGCGGCGGCTGGCTGGTCCATCGTGGCACAGGTCTTGGGCAATTCATCGCGCAAATTGCCGTGATGGTCCCAGCCGGGAATGCCCACCTGCACGAAACGCACGCCCGCTTCGCTCAAGCGGCGCGCCAGCAGGCAGGCGCGACCGGTGCCGTCGGTTGCGGGGTTGCCGATGCCGTAGAGATCGAGCGTGGCTTTCGATTCCCCCGACATGTCCACGAGCTTGGGTGTCTCGGCCTGCATGCGAAAGGCCAGCTCGAACGATTCGATGACCCCTTCCATCTGGGCATCGGAGCCGGTCCGGGCGAGAGTGCCGCGATTGAGCGCCTGCACAAAATCCAGCTCGCGGCGCTGCACTGCGGGTGTCGCGTCGGGGTTGAACAGGTGACGGATCGCGGCCTGCTTCGGGCTCGTCGGTACGTTGGAGATGGCTGTCCCCTGGTGCGCGGCGGGCAGAAAGGCGGAACCGTAAGTGCGCACATCGCTGTCGGGCCGGATGGTGATGAAGCTCGGCAGGTCTTGGTTTTCCGTTCCGAGGCCGTAGCTCGCCCACGCCCCCATCGATGGCCGCACGTCGGTTGTGGCACCGGTCTGGAATTGAAGCGTGGCGATGGCGTGAGCGTTGTTGTCCGTCTGCACCGAGCGCAGCAGGCAGAGGTCATCGGCCACGCTGGCCAAATGCGGCAGCAGGTCGGACATCACCATGCCCGACTGGCCGCGGGGAGAAAACTTCGCCATCGGCCCCAGCGTCAGATACTTGTCGATGCCGACCGTCGAGACTCCCTCCTGCTCGTTCGTGATCCCCATCCGCTGCCCGTGGTCGCGGACCAGTCGCGGCTTAAAATCGAACAGGTCGTGCTGCGACGGCCCCCCTTGCATGAAGAGAAAAATCACACGCCTGGCCCGCGCGGGAAAATGCGGTGCCCGCAACGCAATTGGGCTGGCCGCCTGTGCCATCTCCGCCATCATCGAGTGCAAGGCCATCCCGCCGAAGCCGCATGCAGCGGTGGTCAGAAATCTTCGCCGGTCTAACACGGATGATGTGATGTGTTGATTGGTATTCATTCTGTACCTCAGTTGATCGCATTCAGAATCGGAACAAAAATTCGTTCGAGATCAGCAGCGCATGGCAAAGCCGCGTCCAGGCGGTTCGTGCGTCGCTGTCCTTCGCAGGTTCAGCGGTATCGCGCACCGCCAGGAACTCGGCGGCGGCGCGGGCTTCGGCGGCGGTAATCGGGCGGTTGAGAGCACGCAGCCACAGCGCGGCCAGTCGATCGCGGTCATTGCCAACCGGTGAAGCGAGGAGGACGTCGGCAAGTTTGCCCGATTGCTCGTTAAGCAACGGACTGTTGAGCAGGAAGAGGGCCTGCGTGGGGACGGCGGTCGTCGGCCGCTGGCCCGTGAATTGAGCGGGCTGGGCGAAGTCGAAGAAATTCAAAATGTCGGCCGGTCCCTGTTGCGCGCTGGAGCGGACGACGGGCAGATAAACAGTTCGGATGCGTGATTGCTCCGGGCGAAATTTCCTCAGCGAGAAGCTCGGCGGGTTCACATTTTTGGGAGACAGACCGCCAACATTCTGAGCGAACTCCAGCGGCAGCGATGGTCCGCCATCGGACGGCAGCAAATCGCCCCCCGCGGCGAGCAGCGCATCGCGGAGACTCTCGGCATCCAGACGCACGCGGTTCATCCGGGCCATCAGACGGTTATCGGGATCGAGCTTGGTGGCGTGGGGATCGGCCACACTGCTCAAGTGGTAGGTGTGACTGAGGACGAGTTCGCGGATGAGTCGCTTTTGCGACCAGCCTTCGCTCACGAATCGTGTGGCGAGATGATCGAGCAATTCCGGATGCGACGGCGTTTCGCCGCGCAGGCCGAAGTAATCCACGCTGCGAACGAGTCCCTCGCCAAACAGCTTTTGCCAGATGCGGTTCACCAGCACGCGAGCCGTAAGCGGGTTGTCCCCGTTGGTGAGCCAGTCGACCAGTTGCAGCCGGCCGCTCTGTTCGCCGGGTATCGTGGGTGCCGTTTTCAGCGTGGCGATCTGGACGAACCCGCGTGGCACAAGGTCGCCCAGCGCTCGGGGATTGGCGCGGATGTTAATCCGCACGTCAGCGGGCTGCGTCGCCTCATGCACGGCAAACGCCCGGGGCGGCTTGGGTGCGAAGAACTCCATGTGTTCGATCTGCGTTCCGAGTTCCCTCAATCGAGCCTGCAGGCTGCCGAGTTCCTTTTCAAGCGCGGCCTGATTGGTCTTTCCGTCGTCGGTCGCGGGGGGAGTCTTCAGCAAAGCGGCGACGGCTTCGTTCCGCTTCGTGACCGCCGCGTGATCGGCCTTCGTCGCGGCGAGTTTCCCGGCATGTTCGCGAGCACGCTGCTCGCGAGCTTCCTTTTGAAGTGGCGTCTCGGGCAACTCCACGGTGAGCACCGAACTCCACACGCCCTGACCGGTGACGTATACCGATTCGGTGCTGCCGAAGATTCCCGCGAGGCCGTAGTAATCGCCGAGGCGGATGGGATCGAACTTGTGGTCGTGGCAGCGCGTGCAGTTGAGCGTCATGCCGAGCAACACTTTACCGACCTTTTCGATCTGCTGATCCACGACATCCATCCGGAGCTTGGCCTTGTCGGCCTCGACAACGTCGAGATGACCCAGCACCAAGAAACCAGTGGCCGTGAGCTGTGCCGCGCGGTGCTCCGGCGTGTCAGCGGGAAGCAGGTCGCCAGCAATCTGTTCGCGGATGAAACGATCAAACGGCTTGTCGGCGTTGAATGCGGCAATGACGTAATCGCGGAATCGCCAGGAATGCTCGGCAAAGACGTCGTTCGCCGTGCCAAGCTGGTCGGCGTATCCCACGAGATCCAGCCAGTGTCGAGCCCACCGCTCGCCAAACGACCGCGACGCCAGCAGTCGGTCTACGACCCGCTCGTCGGCGTCTGGCGACGAGTCATCCACAAACGCCGAAATCTCCTCCGGCGTGGGCGGCAGACCCGTGAGGTCGAGGCTCACTCGTCGCAACCAAGTGTGACGATCGGCATCCGACGCGGGTCGCAATCCGTTGGCTTCGAGCTTCGCGAGGAGGAAACGGTCGATTGTGGAACGCGGCCAACGCTGTTCTTTCACCAGCGGTGGCACCGGATTGGTGACGGGCTGAAACGCCCAATGCTGGCGGGCGGCGGCAAAATCGACTCCCTTCGGATTGGTTTCCCCTGTCGCACCGTCACGCGGGTCAATCGCGCCGCGCTTCACCCACAGTTCGAGCACGGCAATTTCCGTGTCGGACAGTTTCTTTTTGGGCGGCATCTGCAAATCCTCGTCCTCGTACCGCACGGCTTTCAGCAGCCGACTCGCATCCGGCTTGCCCGGTGAAATGGCCGGGCCGCTGTCGCCCCCCTTTTGCCAGCCGGCCTTCGAGTCGAGTCGCAACCCACCCTTCTGCTTCTTCTCGCCGTGACATTCGAGGCAATGTTCAACGAACAACGGTCGAACCTTGGATTCAAAAAATGCGATCCCGTCCGCCTCGGCTCCGTCGGCCCGTGCCAGGAGGAACACGACAGCGCACAGGAACACCGCCAGGCAACGACCGACCGTCGCGAGGCGGCACAGGTGATGCGTCCGCATCTGTCCGGATTGAGTGGATGCGGTGATCATCGCTTCACGGCTCCAAATGCAGCGTAGCAGAATCTCTTGTGAAGTATCTCGACCTCACTGAAGCCGACTTCCCGAAGCAAATCCAATTGAAACGTGACGGACCGGGGCGTGTCCTCCCTGATGATGCGCTCGAACATCTCATCTCGACAAGCCTCACCGTGGACCGAGGTCAGATGCTCGCCGTAACGACGCCACAGCAGGTCTTTGACTTCCGGGATGCGGCTTTCCACCAGATCGAAAATCCATAGGGAACCACCCGGCTTCAACGCGGCATGGAACTTTTGAAAGACCGTTCGCCATTCGTCATCTGTTCGCAGATGGTGCAGCACGGCGGAAGCGAGAAGAATGTCGAACCGCTGCCTGCCCAGATCAAGGTGCCGAATGTCGGATTGAATCGCGTCGACGGGACCGGTGACCAGGGGCTGGATTCTTTGAACGGCCCGGTCCAGCATCGGCCGACTCAGATCGACCAGCGTGATGTGGAGGCTGGGAATCCGCTCCAGTAGCTTCAGCGTGTAGTTTCCTGCCCCGCAACCCACATCGAGAACGCTCGTCGCGTGAGGCGTCGTCATCGCCGCCGCCTCGGCCACGAGGCTCATGGCCAACGGCGAATCGACCGTCGCCGCCTGACCCGTTTCCAGGTTCGCGTAGGTTTCCACCTCGTCGTCGAACGTCTGACGAATCTCATCAACCGTCGACTTGTGTCGCTCTGTTCGTTCAAACATCGGAGCTGTCTACTCGCTGGTTTCCGTCTCCTGATTGCCCACCGTACCGGGAGATCGTAGGATCGTTGCACGCGGCAAACAACCGGAGGACGGCGTAATCTGTAGCCCAAGCCCTTGTGGCTTGGATGATTTTTGCCAACACGGCAATCCACCGAGCCACAAGGGCTCGGGCTACAACAAGCCGCCAGGAATTCGAAGTGCGAGTCCACCCATGACGACCGTTCCACCAGGCCGCTACCGACACTTCAAAGGGAATGACTACACGGTTCTCGGCGTGGCTCGACACAGCGAAACGGATGAAGAACTCGTCGTCTACCGGCAGGAATATGGCGAACACGGCCTGTGGGCGCGACCGAAACAAATGTTCTTGCAGACCGTCGAAATCGACGGCTTGGTCGTCCCTCGATTTCGGCTGATCGAAGCCGGATAGTCGTTCAAGGGTCCGCGCCACGCTTGTCCAATTCCAACCCAATACGCAAGTGAAGTCGTTTCAAACTTCGCTCACTCGCTTGCGCTTCAGACTTCGTTTTCCACACATTCCTCGCGTCAGTCGGCAGATGACAGGCCGACGCTGGCGTCGTTTGCGTTCCTGGATGGGATTCGGCATCACCAGATTGGCGAACAATCCCCGATTGCCGAGAGACAGTCCGCACCCACTGATCGCTCCCGGCGCGAGCAGATCATGTCGGAAGAACTGGGTCTGCGAAGACGCGAAAAAAAGTGGCTTGACACTAAAGACAAAATGTCTAAAGTGAGTCTGCTATCGGACTGTTCATCACTGTCGCTCGACGAGTGCTGTGGGTTTTGCCAATCGTCCTCATGGTCTGTGGAGGCAACACACGATGTTCCTCAAAGCCCGGTGTTTGGTGCTGGCGTTGATGCTCATGGGCGCGACGTTCGTGACTGCCGATGAGCCTGCGTCCGGCAAGCCAGTCGCTCCCCGTTTGACGACGGAGGAACTTGCCCAATGGATTGATGAGCGGTTCGCCGCAGCCTGGCAGGTCGCGAAGATTGACCCGCCGGCAGTGAGCGACGATGCCACTTTTTTGAAGCGCACGTATCTCGATCTGACCGGCTCGATTCCCAGTGTGTCGCAGGCCCGCGATTTTTTGGAATACACCGGCGAGCATCGTCGCGGCACGCTCGTCGACCGGCTGCTCAATGATCCGCGGCGTCCGGAAAAGTATGTGGAACGAACGGCCGCGCATTGGGCGACCTTGTGGCGGCGGATGATGGTGCCTGGGAATTCTCGCGAAGCGCAGATGGCGGTCGGTCTCGAACCGTGGTTGAAGGAGCAATTCACAGCCAACGTGAGGTATGACGAACTGGCTCGCAAATTGGTCACGGCCAAAAACGATGGCCAGCAAATGATGCCCATGAATCCGACGCTGGACGTTCGAGCTGGCGGTCCCTCGTTGTTCTTTCAGGTCATCGGAGGCAAGCCAGAGACGGCGGCGAGTTCGGTCTCGCGTGTGTTTCTGGGAGTCCGCATCGGTTGTGCCGAGTGTCACGACCATCCGTTTGCCGACTGGAGGCAGAAGGATTTCTGGGGCATGGCGGCGTTTTTTTCGGGCATTAAAAACGGAGCTGTCGACGATTCTCCCGTTGCTCGGATTCGCCCCGCAAACAGCACGATCGAATACACGGCTGCGTTTCTTGGCGGCGAACAGGCGAAGATCGTCAAAGGCAAAACGTCGCGAGAAACGCTCGCGGATTGGATGGTCTCGCCGAACAACCTGCAATTCTCGGCAACGGCCGTGAATCGCGTGTGGCTGTATTTGATCGGACGCGGGTTGACCGAATCGGTCGACGATCTCGACAAGGCCTCGCCCGCCGAGCGGCGCATTCTGGATGACCTCGCGAAACTGTTCGTCGAGTCAGGTTACGACCTGCGATGGCTGATCGCCGGTATCTGCAACAGTCAGCTCTATCAGCGCGAGTGCGTCGCGCTGGAGGTGACTGACGCCGAGCCGCCACTTGGATTGCGGCCAATCAAGACGCTGTCACCGGAACAGGTTTTTAATTTACTGGAGCAGGCGTTGTCGCTGCCGGTCGCGCGAGCCGACGGGAGTGCTCGGTTCAATGGACTGCGCACTCAACTCATCTCGCGGATGAACGAAGCCGCCTCGAACAACCCGGACGAATTCCGAGCCGGCATCCCGCAAGCTTTGTTGATGATGAATGGTCGGTTGACGACCGAAGCCACTGACCTCGATCAAAGCCGCACGCTGCGCGGCGTGCTCGACGCTCCGTTTCTCGATACCGAAGCCAAGCTGACGACGTTGTATTTGGCGACGTTCAGCCGCCATCCGCGTTCAGAAGAGATGCAATTCCTGTTGGAACACATCCGCAAACAAACCACCGGGGAAAAGCAAAATCAAGCCTTTGCTGAGATCTTCTGGGGGTTGCTGAATAGTCCGGAGTTCGTTCTCGAAAAGTAGCCGTAGGATGTCCGCCCTCGACCGTCCATCATTGAGATGAAACGGTGCAGGACGGCCGAGGGCGGCCATCCTACGCCTGTGATTTCCAAGTTTTGTCATCTGACTTCGTCTTTCTCTGGGAGACCGTGATGTCATCGACCGATTTCACCCGACGCGATTTCGTCAAGTTGTCGTTGGCCAGCGCGTTTGGCGTGTCGTATTCCGGCTGGCTGCCGCGATTGGCCCAGGCGGCGGAGGCGGGGAGCAAGCGGAAGGCTTTCATTCTGCTGTGGATGGCCGGAGGTCCGACTCAAACGGACACGTTCGATTTGAAAGTTGGACATCCGAACGGCGGGCCGTCGAAGGCCATCGAGACGGCGGTGTCCGGCATTCAGATCAGCGAACATCTGCCCGGCGTCGCCAAGCAGATGAAAGACTTGGCGATCATCCGCAGCCTCACGACCGCTGAAGGGGACCATGAAGCTGCGACTCGACTGATGCTGACCGGACATCGCCCGGGCCAAGGGGGCGTGAACTATCCGAGCCTTGGCTCGGTGTTCGCAAAAGAGTTGGGGGACGAGACGAACGACTTGCCACATTATGTCAGCATTTCGCCGTTTCGATTCGCCGATGTCGGTGGCCCTGGTTTTCTGGGACCGAACCACGCCCCATTGGTGGTCTCCGGCGACAGCAATGACCCGGAAGCCCGCGCCAACCTGTCGATCGAAAACCTCAAGCCGCCTCTGGGCGTCACGAAAGAGTCGATGGAGAAGCGGTTCGAGATTTCCAAGTTTCTCCAGGACGACTTCGCCAGCCGGACAAAGGGACCGTCCACGAAAGCTCACAAGTCGAACTTCGACCGTGCGAAGCGGATGATCGCCACGAATGCCAAGGGAGCCTTCAAACTCGACGAAGAACCGGCGGCGCTCCGCGACAAGTACGGTCGCAGTCGGTTTGGACAAGGTTGCCTGTTGGCTCGGCGGTTGGTCGAGCGTGGCGTGTCGTTCGTGGAAGTCACGCTCGACGGTTGGGACACCCACTCCGACAACTTCAACGCGGTGAAGCGTCTCAGTGACACACTCGACCCAGCCTGGTCCACTTTGATGACCGATCTGCGCGAACGCGAGTTGCTGGACTCGACGCTCATCGTTTGGATGGGTGAATTCGGCCGGACCCCGAAGATCAACGGCACGTCCGGTCGCGATCACTTCCCGGCGGCGTGGTCCACGGTGCTGGGCGGCGGCGGAATTAAAGGGGGCCAAGTCATCGGTGATACTGGAAAAGATGGAGTCAAAGTGACCAATCGCCCCGTCAAAATTGCCGATTTGTACGCGACGATGTGTGCGGGCATTGGGGTCAGCCCCGATCACGAAAACATCTCGCCCGAAGGGCGACCCATTCCGTTGGTCGATCGCGGCGGCAAAGTGATCGAAGAAATCGCTGCGGTACCGGAGAAGAATAAAAAAACGTAGAGGCAACAGTTGTGGCCGCGGCACTTCGTGACGCGGCAGGACTTGCGGTGGTCAATCCGTTGAGAACGACAGGCGGTGTCACGGAGTGCCACCGCCACATTGAGGCGACAGAATGAATCGAGCAACGAACAAATTGGTTCGCGTGATGCGCGAGCGTGTCTGCCGTTCTGTGGCTCTGTCCGTCCTCGTTCTGACTTCTGTGGTACTCACCTTTGCTGCTCGACCGCTCTCAGCCGCCGACCCCGCGCCGACTGCTGAAGTCCGCGACGTGATCTTGATGCTCGATAACGGGCCATTGCATCTGCGGATACATGTCGCCGTGGGCGGGATGTCTCCGCTGGACGCCCGGCGTGCGAGCTTGGATCGCCTGTTAAAAACGCTCGATGCGGATGGTGACGGCAAGCTGTCGCAGAAAGAGGCCGAGCGTTCACCACTGTTTCGCGAGAAGCAACGACCGAAAGCCGACGCGTTCCTCCAGAAGATCGGTGCGTCTCCGACATTTTCTCGTCGCGACATGGAACAACGCTTCGAGCGGTTCGGTGGTGAAACAATCGTCTATCGTCAGAACGCCAGTACTTCCGAAAGCGACAACGCCGTCTTCAAAATGCTCGATGCGAACAAGGACGGAGTTGTGGACTCGATCGAAATGCTGGACGCGGTCGATCTCCTCCTCGCCAGGGATTCGGACGATGACGAATGCGTGACACTCGACGACTTCGCTCCACGTCCGACAACTCCTGCGGCGGCGCAGGTGGGACCGCCGCGTCAGTCCTCCGCGACGGTTGCCGAACTGCTCCGTGACACGAATCAGACATTGTTGCCGCAACAACTCCTGCTGAAGTACGACAAGGATCGCAATCGCAAACTGTCGACCGTCGAATTTGGATGGACGAGCGAACGGCTGGCGACTTGTGACACCGACGGCGATGGTCAACTCAATCTGAAGGAACTCGGCGGACTACAGAAATCTCCGGTCGACATCGAACTGGCGGTTGACGTCGTCCGGAAGGATGGTCAGTCGATGCTGCGGACATTGGCATCCGCGGGAAACCGAAGTGACGGCGATCGCTATCCGGACCTCGCGACGATCAGTCTGCCGACGGCCGTCGTCACGTTCTCGACACGCGAGGTCGATCCGTACGAGGCGTCGATGATGATCGCTCTGCGGACGTTCAATGAACTCGATATGGACAACAACGGCTATCTGGACAAAGACGAAACGATGAGCCGCGAGCGATTCGGCCGCGGTCTGTTCGACCAAATCGATGCCGATGGTGACGGCAAAATCTTCGGCGAGGAAATGAAGGAGTTCATTCGCGCCCGGGGCGAACCGGTCGCGACGACTTGCCAGATCACCGTCTTCGACGACGGGGCCGGATTCTTCTCAACACTCGATTCCAACGGAGACCGTCGCATCTCGATGCGTGAGATGCGCTACGCCGACAAGACGCTGGCCAAGATGGAACGCGACGACAAACCGGGACTGGGTGAACAGGAGCCGGCCCGCCGGTATCGCATCGAGTTCGTGCGCGGCGTGTTCAATCCGTTCGGCACTCCGGATCGAGCGGCGAATCCGCGGATGCCTCAAACAGTGGTCGCGACCGTGAAGCCGCGTCCCGTCGGCCCCGTTTGGTTTCAACGCTGGGACCGCAACAACGACGGCGACATCACCTGGCGAGAGTTCCTCGGCCCGCGCGACGCCTTTGAACAACTCGACGCCGACCGCGATGAGTTGATTGATCCGAAGGAAGCCGAAGCGGCCGTGACGGCGAAATCAGAAACTCGAAATCCGAAATCGGAAACAAGCACGAATGGCCGAAGCCCGAATGCGGCGCGAGTCAAAACGGGCGACGGTTTGGAACACTAATCGGCCTTGATAGCCGCCGCACGGGGCATTCAAGCTCAATCTCACTGGGGGAATCACGATGAAAAAAACATTCGCCTTCCTGGCTGCGGTCGTCTGCTGCATGGTGGGCTTCGTGTTTGCGGACTATTCCGTGTCCGATCAAGGAACGTGGCCCAAGAGCTGGCCCAAGGAATTGGAGCCGCTGCGAAAACAATCACGCACTTACGAGGGACCGCAGGTTCTCTTTCTGCGCTACCTCATCCCCTTCACCAAACGGGAAGAGTTTGAGTCTGCCTGGCCGCATCTCTTGAAGGTCAAAACCAAGGGTGCGCCCATCTTCCTGGTGCGTGGTCCGAAAACCGATTTCTTCCCGATCAAGCCGGCGGGCGTTCTCATTCACTCGCCTCCTGCTGACTCCGATCAGCGAGGCAACCCCGAAGCCCCGATCAACTCCACCAACATGCGAGAACGCTGGATGTGGACGAACTACATCGAGTTGGTTGTTGACGGAGAGATCGTGGATCTGAACCGCATTCCTCTGCCACCCGATACGCCGATTGTCGATGAGCGGTTCAAGGCCGAGCCGAACAAATCGGTCAAGCTGAGTGGCGGCTGATGCGGGATCGAAACCGAATGTCACTGGCAGTCACTCGATGAGTTGTGAAGCAGTTTCCAAACCGTAGCCACGTTCGCCAGAACGTGGGCGAGTCCGCGAAAACCCACGTTCTGGCGAACGTGGCTACCGCGTCCTTCAACACAATCAATGGAGCCATTCATGTCCGACACCATCAATCGTCGCGAGGCCGTCATGACGCTGGCCGCCGCTGGAATCGTGGCACTGGCCTCGTCCGAGCCGTGCTTCGCCTTGCAGTTCAACAAGGACGTTTCCAAGGACGAGGCAAAAAAACTGGGCGTGGCCATCCGGTCTAATCGGGACGGCGACAATGGCATCAAAGTCTGGATCGAGTTTGAACCCAAAGGTGATCTGAAGAAATTTACCCAGGTCATTGTGGCGATCGGGCCGAGCGGGAAACGAATGGTGTGCGCGCCATTGATGACGTCGCACCCGACTCCGGAGAGCGTCTCCGCCCATTTCTCCACGGACGCTGCGAACTTGTCGGCGAGCGTGCTGACGATCGTGGTGCAGGATGCCGCACGAACCAGGATTGGGTATCAGTTCAAGGTTCAGGATTTTCTTGAGATTGAAAAGTCTCGTTGATACGCCGCCTCAGGAAGTCCAAACGCAAACGTGTCAGGATCAGTCATGACCACCAATCAATCCATCGAATGCGGTGTCGGTTGCCTTCCAGTCAAGGCGACTCGGCAGGCAGTGATCAAGTTTTTTGGGATCGCCGTGGGCATCCTGCTGGCCATCGCGGTGCTGTATTTGGCGACCTACAACCTGCTTCGAGACCCGGGTGGTGACGTGCTTGGCATGAGCCGCCGTGGCACCGAGGCCCTCTTTGGTCCGGCCATGAAGTTCGATGATCTGCTGGTCCGAGCGCGACGCGACAGCGCAGTCAGCATCGTGGAATCGTCGCTGGTCCAGGCTCGCTCGGAGAACAAACGAGTGATGCTCCTCTTTAGCACCAAGAGCTGTCTCCCCTGCCAGCAGCTTGAAAAGTTTCTGTCGGCGAACTCGTCCACGATCTCCAAACAGTACGTCGTCTCGACGATTGATCTCGATACGACCCCGGACAACGACGCCATTCACGAGAAATACCGCAACACCGCCGACGGGCCGAATTACTACCCCTGGATCGTGATTCTCGATGCGGACGGCCAGCCGCTGTTTTCCTCCGATGGCCCGCCTGGTTCCGCCAACCAACTCGGCGAAGGTCGATCGGGAGTGATCGCTCTGCCGTTTACTAATGATGCTTCTCTCGAACTCTTCCTCCAGATGGTCCAAGAAACCGGCCCGAACATCACGCTGGAAGATGTCGAAGCATTGCGCCGGGCATCGCACGCATATCGCCAGGAACTCTCAAAGGTGAATCCAGCAAACTGAGTAGCCACGCTCTTGGCGAGCGTGGCGACGGCGTGATCCGCATTCCAGAAAATGGCTTTCATCACTCTCAACCTGACGGACTTCAACGATGTCATACGCTCCCACGAATGACGATGCCGCCGCAGTCGCGAGACTTCGGGAAGCTCGAACCAAAATCAAAAAAGAGTTGGCCAAGATCGTCGTCGGACAGGACGAGATCATCGACTCGTTGCTGATCGGGATGCTCTGCAAAGGGCACATCCTGCTGCACGGCGTGCCGGGTTTGGGCAAGACACTGATGGCTCGGACGCTGGCAAGGACTCTTCAGATGGAGTTCCGTCGCATCCAGTTCACTCCCGACTTGATGCCGGCGGACATCACCGGAACCGACGTCATGGAAGAGGATCACGCGACCGGCAAACACAAAGTCTCGTTCTTGCCGGGACCGGTCTTCACCAACTTTCTACTGGCGGACGAAATCAATCGCACGCCGCCGAAGACTCAAGCCGCACTCTTGCAGGCGATGCAGGAAGCCGAGATCTCCGTCGGGCGTGAGACGTACAAGCTCAAGCCGCCGTTCTTCGTCGTCGCGACGCAGAACCCGATCGAGATGGAGGGCACCTACCCGCTGCCGGAAGCTCAACTCGACCGCTTCATGTTCAACCTGAAGATCAAGTATCCGTCGGTGGACGAAGAAGTGCTGATCATCAAAGGCACGACGAGTACGGTGACAGCCACTGCCGACGCGGTCCTGCACGCCGAGGAAGTTCTGCGGCTGCAAGAGTTGGTTCGCGGAGTACCGGTGGCCGACAGTGTGGTCCGTTACGCCGCGCGGCTGGTCGCGGCGACTCGTCCTTCGCTGGCGGGCAAGGACACCGGCGCGAAGTCGCTAGACGCGATCCACAAATACATTTCCTACGGAGCCAGTCCGCGTGCGTCACAGTTTCTGGTGCTTGGCTCGAAGGCGCGAGCGATCCTGGCCGGCAAGTACCACGTCGATTTCGAAGACATCAAAGCGGTCGCTCATCCGGTGCTGCGGCATCGGCTGGTGCTCAACTTCCACGCGCGAGCCGACAACGTGGACGCCGACGTGCTGGTCAATCGCCTGCTCGAAGCGGTGCCAACCGAAGAGAAGAAGTGACATGCCCAGCGTCTCGCAACAACTCGTTGACCCTGCCTTTTTCTCGCGACTCGACAATCTCGAACTGCGTGCGCGCGGCATCGTCGAAGGATTTCTGCACGGCCTGCATCGCAGCCCGTTCGTCGGGTTCAGCGTCGAGTTCGCGTCGCATCGCGAATACGCGCAGGGAGACGATCTGCGGCATGTGAATTGGAAGTTGTATGCCCGCACGAAGCGGCTGTATGTGAAAGAGTTCGATGCCGAGACCAACATGAATCTGCATCTGCTGGTCGACATCAGCGGGTCGATGGAGTGCGCGAACACGGGGCGGAGCAAGCTGTCGTATGCGACGACACTGGCGGCGGCGCTGGCTCATCTGGCGTTGAAACAGCACGACGCGGTGGGGCTGACGTTGTTCGCCGATGAGGTCGTCGCGCATCTCGATCCGCGAGCGAAGGCGCATCAGTTGGACGAAATCCTGGCGATGATCTCGACCACAAAGGCTCGGCCGAAATCGGATGCCTCGCGGGCGCTGCATCAAGCGGCCGAACTGTGCAAGCATCGCGGGATGGTGGTGCTCATCAGCGACTTCTTCGACGACCTGCCGGCGATCACGCGCGGGCTGGATCAGTTGCGGTATCGGCAGCACGAGGTGCTCGCGTTTCAAGTCTGGGATCCGTGGGAGCGGCACTTGCCGCTCGACGGCAACATCTGCTTCATCGATTTGGAAACTCGCGAAGAGATCACGACTCACGCCGAGGGCGTTCGCGAAAAGTACCTCGCCGCGATCGACGATTGGCGGGACGAACTCGGCCGAGCCTGCTTGAATCGCGGCGTCGATCGTGTCGAGGTCACGACCGACGATCCGCTCGATCAAGTGTTGTTGGATTATTTGGTGAAACGAACGAAAGCATGACCGCAATTCCGAAGTAGCCACGTTCGCCAGAACGTGGGCCAACCTGCGAAACCCCCACGTTCTGGCGAACGTGGCTACGGCGAAATCTGAAAGAGACGGCCGATGTCCGCGATTCCCATTCTCATCACGCTGCTTTGCCTGGGCCAGTCGCCTGCGGATGCTGCGAAGCCGGACGCGGCGGCAAGCGAAGCGTCGTTGGAGGTGATGCAGCAGCGGGTGCTGGACGCGCGAGTGAAATTATCCGCCGATGCCAAGTCCAACCTGGAGCTCGTGGTCGCACCGGTGTTTCGCTACAGCGATGAGTTGCGGCAGATTGAAGATGCCGGCATCTGGCTGTGGACGGATCGCGGACGGCCAGCGGCGGCGATGAAAGTTGAGCGGTACAAGCCGAGCCGAATTCCGACTCAGTGGTTGTATTGCTTCACGTCGTTGTCGCCAGAATTGGTGCATGCCGAATGGTCGAATGCGGCACCGTTTCAAGCGCGGCAACCCGGCGTGAAGTGGCAAGCCTTGGACGACGAGCCGGCGAAAAGCCGTCCGTTGCGATTAGTCCAACTCCGCGAGATGGCTCGACGCTTTTCCGCCGAAATGCGCATCAATGCGGACGGTACGAATCGGATTCAAATGCGGCTTTTGACTCGGCCGTTGTTTCGTTGTGACGAGTCCAGCGACGTGATCGACGGAGCTGTCTTTGGCATGACCGGCACGGGAACGAATCCCGATGTGTTGCTGCTGTTTGATCTCGCGCCGCAGGGCGGTTGGCGATTTGGTGCGGCCGGAATGACGACCGAAAGTGTGACGCTGAAGTTGAACGACCGCATTGTTTACGAAATCCCAAACACAGTCGGCAAAGGCCGAGTGTTCGACACTTGGAGCTATTTCCGACCGACGAAATGACCGCGACCGAGTCAGACCTCGGAATCCACGAGGTTTGAGTTTTGGATCTTGAGATTTGAGATTTTGAAATGCCAAGTTTCCTCCAGGCATCATTCCTCGCAGGATTAGCCGCACTCTCGGTGCCGATCCTGATTCACCTTTTTTTCCGCTTGAAGACCAAGCGAGTGGAGTTGGGGACGATCCGCTTTTTACGAGTCGTGTTGGAAGAGAATGCGCGGCGGCGGAAGGTGATGCGGTGGCTGTTGCTCGCGCTGCGGATGGCGTTTGTCGCGCTGCTGGTGGCGTTGTTTGCGCGGCCGTTTCTGACGGCGGCGGCGACCAGCGGCGATCAAGAATTGTTGGTGATCTTGATTGATCAATCGGCCACGATGCAGCTCAAGGGAGAGCATGGCCGGCTGATCGACCAAGCGGTGTCGGAAACCCGAAAGCTGATCGAATCGTCTGGCACAAAGACTCGTTTTGAGGTCGCGTTCTTCGATCATGCCGTGCAGCCCATCACGGCGACGAAGGACAGCGACGGAGTGACCGGCCAAGCAGTGCTCGCACGCTTGCAAGCTCCGGCGACGGCGTTCGGAGCGACCAACTACGGTGCGGTCTTCGCCTGGGCGCGAGACATCTGCGTGAAGGCTCCGCCGGGACGCAAGCAGTTGCATCTCTTCACCGACTTGCAGCGGTCGGGCTTGGATTGGACCGAAGTCGAACCGCTGCCGGCCGAGGTGCAATCGCATCTGCACGACTTGGGAAACTCGGTCGTCAACAACGTGGCAGTCATTGAAGTCCGCACTCCGAGATTGTGGGTTCGTCCGGGTGAGACGCCGACGATCCGAGCCTCCGTCTTGCACGGCGGCGCGTTCGCGTTGGAGGAAGTGCCGATCGTGCTGGAAGTCGGACGGGTGGAGGCGAGTTGCAGAGTGAGCGGCACGGCGCTAGCCGCCGGTAC
>JACRIH010000391.1 GCA_016235885.1 Planctomycetales bacterium
ACATGATTGGTCCATTCGTGTTTCAGCGACCAGAAGAAGCGTTCGTGACCCGCAAGATCACCCGAGCCGCCACGCGGATCAAGTTTGGCCTACAGAAGACCTTGCCCCTCGGCAACCTCGATGCGGCCCGCGACTGAGGTTTCGCCGGGGACTACGTCGAAGCGATGTGGTTAATGCTTCAGCAATCGCGGCCGGATGATTTCGTCATCAGCACGGGTGAAACGTACACCGTGTGCGAGTTCCTCGATGAAGTTTTCGGCCACCTCGATCTGGATTGGCGATCTCGATCTGGGTTGGCGACGGCACGTGACCACTGACCCGAAACTGTTCCGGCCCGCCGAGGTCGACTCGCTGCGTGGCGATGCAGCGAAGGCGCGGCGCGTGCTCGGCTGGCAACCGAAGGTCACGTTCCGCGAACTGGCCCGCATGATGACGGACGCCGACCTGCATCTCGCCCGCCGCGAACGACTGCTCGCCGAAGCCGAAGGGCTGGACCTCGAACCCACGGTGTATTCAATTTAGTACTACTGCGCACCTTGTAGCTGAATTCGCAAGAATTCAGATTGCGTTCAGATTGCGGCACAGCCTGAATTCTT
This sequence comes from Planctomycetales bacterium, assembly GCA_016235885.1. Lineage (GTDB taxonomy): Bacteria > Planctomycetota > Planctomycetia > Planctomycetales > Planctomycetaceae > JACRIH01. The sequence continues at coordinate 597 of JACRIH010000391.1, forward strand.
GCGAATTCGGCTACAGGACGATCGAAGGTGCGCTGTAGTATTAGTAGGAATGTAGGGTGGGACCTGCGCAGCGCAGGCCCACCGACGCCAACTGAATTCTGGTGGGCCGGCGCTCGCTATGCGAGCTGGTCCCACCCTACCATCGCAAAACCATGCGGCGCGAAGACGACTTGCCACTCCCGCTCGATCTTTCCGCGATCAGCTTTGCGGACGACCGGGCCGCGGCCGCGATTCTGTTGCAGTTGCGAACTTCGTCCGACGCGGATTCCCGTGCCGGCCGTTATGAACCGCACCTGTTGCACGCGCTGTCCGAAGCGGCGAATCCCGACCAGGTGTTGCTCACGTTTGAACGCTTCGTGCAGGGAGAGGCCGATCGCCCGGCACTCTTGAGCTACCTCGCATTGCAACCGCGAGCGGTCGAAGTGCTCGTCCGGATTTTTTCTGGCAGCCAATTCCTCACGACAATCCTGCTGCGTCACCCGGAATACCTCGAACGGTTGACGCGGCATCGGCAGATGGCCGACCTCAAGGGCCGCGAGGAATTCCTCGCCGAAGCGCGCGACGCGATGACAGTCACTGGCGGCGATGCGACAGCGCGGTTGAACTCGCTCCGCCGCTATCAGCGATGGGAATTGTTGCGGATCGGGACGTGCGACTTCACGGGGCTGCTGGACCTGCGGCGCGTGATCGTGCAGCTTTCGTTGCTGGCCGATGCCATCGTGCAGGCGTGTCTGGAGATTGCGAGCGAACAGGAACAGGACGAGAGTCTGTTTTCCGCTCCGCCCCCTCACCCCCGACCCCTCTCCCCCGAAGGGGAGAGGGGGGATTCATTTGCCGTCATCGCGCTTGGCAAGCTGGGCGGGGAAGAATTGAATTACAGTTCGGACATCGACCTGCTGTTCATCGCCGAGCAGGTCACGCCGCGCCACCTGCGGATTGCGCGGCGGCTCGTGCAGGCGCTGGCGAACGTCACCGACGAGGGATTCTTGTACCGCGTAGACATGCGTCTGCGGCCGTGGGGGCAGGCGGGTGAACTCGTTTCTTCGCACGACAGCTATCTTGATTATCTTCGCGACCACGCGCGGTTGTGGGAGAAGCAATCGCTGCTCAAGGCCCGCGTGATTGCCGGCAACGCGGAGTTGGGGTGGCGGTTCATTGCCAGCGTCCAGAATGATCTGTTCTGTAGCGAAGCCGACGCCGTGCGAGCCAGTGTTCGTGACGCAAAGCAGCAGATCGAGTCCGAGTTGATTCGGAAGCATCGTGACGCGGCCGATGTGAAGCTGGGCCGGGGTTCGATTCGCGACATCGAGTTCGTCGTCCAGTCGCTGCAACTGATCCACGGTGGCGCGCGGGCAAACGTCCGCAGTTTCAACTCGCTCGACGCGCTGATCCGACTGGTGGAATCCGGGCTGCTTCCGGCCGACGATTTCCAAACGCTCACGGCGGGGTACATTTTTCTGCGCACGGTCGAACACGCGCTGCAGCTTGTCCACCATCACCAAACGCACTCGGTGCCGGAGAGCCAACCCGAACGATTGTACCTCGCCCGGCGGCTCGACTTCCCGGATGAAACGCATCTCCTGACGCATCTCAACCGCCATCGATCCGCCATCCGCGCCGTGTTCGATCGGCATCTGAATCCACGCGAGGGGGTCGCAATTTCGCCAGCCGATCCGCAACCGCCCACCGTTCGCGATCACGTCTCGCGACTCGAACCGTCGTACGCGGCCACGTTCACCGTCCGTGACATCATCCGGCACGCCGAACTTGCGGGACGAATTCACGGAGACAATGTGGTCGTGGTGGACGCGGTGCCTGACGACGATGATGCATGGCGAGTGACGATCGTCGGCTACGACTTCACTGGTGAATTGTCGATCATCTGTGGTCTGCTACTGCTGCACGGATTCAACATTTTGGAAGGGGATGTGTTCACGTACGACGCGGCCGGGCCAAAAAAGATCGTGGACGTCTTTCGTGTGCGCCCGACTGTCGGCCCCATCGAACGCAGCGAAACTGCGACTTCTCGTAGCCCTGCCGCTGCGCGACAGGAGAGCCAATCGTCCCCTGACGCTCATATCTCACCAACCACGGAACTTCCAACGACCTTCGGCAGTCCTGTCGCGGAGCGACAGGGCTACTTTCGCGGCGTGTGGGACGCGTACGCCAGCGAACTGTCGGACCTGCTGCGACGTCTTCACGCGGGCGAACCCGCGCGCCGCGTGCAAGCGGACCTCGCGCGAAAAATCGCCCGGGCGCTCAGCCGCCGGCCGGGAGCCATCCCACCGCTGTACCCGATTGATTTGCAGCTCGACAACGAATCGTCCGACCGCTTCACGCTGGTACGCGTGCGAGCGCTCGACACGGCAGGTTTTCTGTACGAGCTGACCAACTCGCTCGCGCTCTGCGGCGTCGACGTGTCGCGAGTTCACGTCGCATCGCACGGACCGAACGTGGACGACACGTTTTTTATCACCGACGCGGACGGCCGCAAGTTGGCGGACCTCACCAAGCAGCGCGAGTTGCGAGCGGCGGTCGTGCTCATCAAGAGCTTCACGCACCTGTTGCCGCACGCTCCCGACCCCGAACGGGCGCTGTTGCATTTTCGCGAACTGGTCTCCGACTTGTTCACGCGGACGGAGTGGCCGGCTGAGATCGCGTCGCTGGAGCGTCCGGAAGTGCTCGACGGGCTGGCTCGGCTATTGGGGATGAGCGACTTTCTTTGGAACGACCTGCTGCGGATGCAACACGCCAACCTGTTCCCGCTCGTGCGCGATGTGGACGCGCTGGCGCGACCGCGATCGGCCACCGAGTTGCAACAGGAGTTGGGAGCGTTGCTCGGACTTTGCGAATCGTCTCCAGAGTCAAGCAGGCGAGCGGGGGGCGTTAGCCCCCCGGTTGATCCTGGTGCCGAGTCGAACACCACCGGGGGGCTAACGCCCCCCGCTCGCCTGCAAGTGGTGGGAGATGGTGACGACTTGCACTAACGTCTCGCGCGGTTTCGGGACCGCGAGATGTTTCGCGTGGACATGCGGCACATTCTCGGGCACGTCACGGAATTCGGCCAGTTTTCCGCCGAACTGACCGATGTCGCCGAGACTGTGATCGACGCCGGCTGCCGATTGTGCGAGGCCGAATTGCAGACGGAATTCGGATCGCCCACGCTGGCCGATGGTTCGCCGTGTCCGCTCGCCGTGTGTGCACTCGGCAAACTGGGTGGGCAGGAATTGGGGTTCGCGTCCGACATTGAATTGATGTTCGTGTACGAGGGCGATGGTTCGACAACCGGATCGCGACGGATCAGCAACGCGGAGTATTTCGCCCGGCTGGTCGAACAGATGCTGCGGGTGTTGTCGTCACCTCGCGAAGGCATTTTCGAAATTGATCTGCGTCTGCGTCCGTACGGCCGGGCGGGGAGCCTGGCGGTGTCGCGGCCATCGTTTGCCGATTACTTCGCCCCGGACGGACCCGCGTGGCCATTCGAGCGGCAGGCGCTCGTCAAGCTGCGACCGATCGCCGGCGATCTGGCGTTCAGTGACAACATCGTGTGGCTGCGCGATCAAATTGTTTTTTCCGGCCGCCCATTCGAAGTGGCCGCGTTCCGCGCGATGCGCGACCGACAGGTGCGACAACTCGCCTCACCCAGCCACTTCAACGCAAAGTTGTCTCCCGGTGGTCTGGTGGATGTGGAATACGTCGTGCAAGGCTTGCAGATCACGCACGGCCACCGCGACGCTTCTATCCGTGCGACGAACACGCTGGGAGCACTCTCCGCGCTGGAGTCTTTCGGCGTGGTCTCGGCCGACGAGTACGTGCGGCTGCGCGACGCGTACGTCTTCCTGCGTCGATTGATCGACGCTCTCCGCGTGGTTCGCGGCAACGCTCGCGATCTGACAGTGCCCGGTCTCGACACCGAAGAGTTCGCGTTCCTTGCCCGCCGGTTGGGATTCGCGCACGATTCGTCCGCCTTGCATGACGATTTGACGCGGCACACGCAACAGGTCCGCGAACTTGGACGGCTGATCGTTTGACCGCGACCCACAAGGGAGCGCGCGTTCGCGACGCGCGCTCCCCAGCGGATCGCGGTTAAACGACGAACAGACGGCGGATTTCCAAACCCTTGCGATCACCCACGACGGCAGGTATGTTGCCGAGGCGGATTCGAAAGGGAGCCGCATCACCATGAAATGCCGCTTCAGTTGGGTGCCTGTTCTGCTGCTGAGCCTGATCGCGGCGCGATCGACGTCGGGGGCCGAGCCGTATCTGCGGTTCGTGCAGAAGCTGCGCGATCGGGGCTACTACGACACCGCGATCACGTATCTCGAAGACCTCGAAACCCGGAAGAATCTGCCCGCCGAAATCCGCGAGGTCCTGCCTTACGAAAAGGCGATCACGATGATTCAGGGGAGCCGGCGTCTGCGCAGCCCCGATTTGCAGGCGAAGGAACTCGAAAAGTCCCGGTTGTTTCTCGAACAGTTTTTGAAGGCCAGCCCGAAGCATCCGCAGGCGGCATCGGGCAATTCGGAACTCGGCAACGTGTGGATCGCCAAGGCGCGGGCAGAGTCGGCTTTGGCGCGGTTGCCGGACAACGCGGCTCAGGCGGCGGAGTTTGGACAACGTGCCCGCGAGTATCTCGACAAGGGCCGCAAAATTTTCAAGGACGCGCACGACCAGTACGAGACCGCGTTCAAAAAGTTCCCCGTCTTCATTCCCGCGGCCGACAAGGCGAAGATCGACGCCCGCGAGCAGGCGCTGATTCATTACATTCAGGCGGCGCTCAACATGGCGATCGCGTCCTACGAGGCCGCTCAGACGCATGACAAAGAGACGCGAATGTACGACGAAGCTCTTGGAGACGCCGCCAAAGAGTTCGAGCAAATCCACTCCCGTTACCGCGACCGCAACGCCGGGTTGTACGCGCGGATGTGGCAGGGGAAGTGTTACGAGGAGCAGGGCCAGCCTACCAAGGCGCTCGGCATCTACAACGAATTGCTGTCGCACCCGGTCGAGAACAACCCGTCACTCAAAGCAATTCATGACCGGACGACGCAGTTCAAACTGATCTGCCTGAATCATCCCCAGCGGAAGGAGTATCCCGCGGCGATCGAAGAGGCGCTGGCTTGGCGGAAGTCGGCGAGTGCCGCGGAGCAGCGGTCGCAAGTTGGATTGGGAATTCATTGGGAATTGTCTCGCGCTCAGGAATTGCTGGGCGAGGCGGACGGAACGTCGTCAGCGGACAAACGCAGGTTCCTCAATCTGGCATTGGCGAGTGCTCGCGAGGTCAACAAGTTCGCAGGCGAGTACAAGGAACTGTCGAAGCAGGCGATCCAGCGGATTTCGGTGCAACTTGGGCAGGATCTGGGCGACTTCAAGGATTTCGCCACGCTGCTGTCGATGGCTCAGGAAAGGATCGCGAAGCTCGGCGGAAACGACGGACTGCGACGCCGCATCGCGAACGAAACCGATCTGGGGGCGAAACGGAAGCTGGAACAAGACCTCGCAAAATATCTGGAGGAAACGGCCAAGCTGTTGAAGGATTCACTCGAACTCGTGAAGCCGGATACGGAAGCCAACCGCGTCCGATACGCCCGGTATTTGCAAACGTTCATCGAACTCGAACGAAAGCGGTACTACGACGCGGCGATCCTCGGCGAACACCTCGCGCGGCGGCACTTCCGCGACGATCCGACGGTGGCTCTGAATTCCGCGCACATCGCACTGCTTGCGTATCAGTCCGCGTACCGCGATTCACCCGAGAAGGAAAGGCCGGTGGATGTCGCCCGCCTGCTCAAGCTGGGCGATTTTGTCGCGGCCAAGTTTCCGACGGGCGAAAAAGTCGGGGCCTCGCTCCTGATCGTCGGCGATTTGCTCACGCAGCTTCAGCGACCGGCGGACGCGGCGGTGTGGTATGGCAAAGTCTCCGAGAACGCCCCGGAGTATCTCGAATCGAAATTGAAGGCGGGGCAAGCGTACTGGTCCGCGTTTTACGGAGCGTCCGCGCTGCCCGAGGCGGAACGACCTTCGCCTGAGAAGTTGCAAGGGTATCAGGAGACAGCTCGCAAGATGTTGCAGGAGGCGCGGGCGACCGTCGATCGGATGGATGCCAAACTGCCACAGGGTGCGCCACCGACCGAAGACATCACCCGGGCGAAGTTGTCTCTGGCAACGATCCTGAACGGCAGCGGCGAGTACAAGCAGGCGGCCGAAGTGCTGGGTGCGGGCAATCGCGCCGTCACCGTGGCCGTCTCCGTCGAATCGGGAGAACAGCGCCCCGCCGCCGGCCCGAAGAGCGGTTCGTTCGCGAGCGAGGTCTACCGCCAACTGCTGTGGGCGTACGTCGGCTCGCAGGAGACCGACAAGGCTCAAACGGCGATGAAGGAGTTGGAGCGGATCGAGGAAGGGACCGGCAAGGGCATGAATGACGTATACCTGAGCCTCGGCCGGCAACTTCAGCGGCGCGTCGAACAACTCACACGTGAAAAAAACGCTCTGCTGGGCGATCTGCTGTCGTCGTTTGACGCTTTCCTTGAAAACATGGCCGGGCGAGACAATCAGGATTTCAACATGCAGCGCTGGGTCGGCGAAACGTACTACGCACTGGCAAGCGGGCTGGGCGACGATCAACGCCAGCGGGCGGATCAATACTTCAAGCGCGGAGCGGCCGCGTTGCAGGCGCTGCTCGATCGCGTGGCCAAGCAGCCGGACTTCGCACAGGACCAGCCGCTCGACGGCCTCAAGCTGCGACTCTCCGCTTGCCAGCGGCGGCTGAAGCAGTTCGACAGTGCGTACAAACTCATCGCCGACGTGCTCAAGACAAAGAACCAAGCGCTCGACGCGCAGGTCGAAGCGGCGACGCTGTATCAAGAGTGGGCCGAGAGCGGCGGGCCGGAGAATATTGAAAAATGGGATCTCGCCGTCAACGGTGAGAATCCGGATGGGAAGGGTCTCAAAGTTGTTTGGGGCTGGATGGAGATTGGCAAGCGGCTGCGGTTGAAGATGTCGCAGTCGGCTCGTAGTGCCGACGATTCGACCGAAAAGCAGTACATCGAAGCCAACTACAACGTGGCGTATTGCACGTACCGCTCGGCCGTCTCGCAAACGAAGCTCAAAAAGAAGCGTCAGACGCTGGAGCGTGCTCAGCGGCACATCTTCGCCACATCGTCGCTCAGCGAGGATTTGGGCGGTGTCGAATGGTGGGAAAAATTCAACAAGCTGTATCGCGACGTGCAGAAGGAACTGTCGGTGGACGTGGTCAAGGACTTGCCGCGACACGTGAAGACGGAGCCTCTGACGACGATCGAAAGCGACGACACTGACTCCAAAGTCGCAAAGGCAGACACACAGAAAACAGCGAAAGCCAAGGCCGCGGCCGATTCGGCTGCGAAGCCCGAGCCTAAAAGCAGCGGCACCGGGGCGGTGATCGGGTTTCTCGTGCTGTTGCTCGCCGGAGGGGGCATGGGTGGATATATTCTGCTGACAGGCAAAAAGAAGCCGCGACGGAGCGTGCGAACAGACGCGGACGAATCGGAACCGGTCCTCGAAACGCCAACGCCGAAGAGGACCGGGCGTGCGTGAAGCGGAGTTCATTCGATGTAGACGTAGGGTGGGACCAGCGGAGCACAGGC
>JACRIH010000402.1 GCA_016235885.1 Planctomycetales bacterium
AGGGGGAGAGGGGGGTAGGGGGTGAGGGGCGATTCGTCCCAAGCGTCAAGATAGTGCAGGCCTCAGAGACACTCGCCCCTCACCCCCGACCCCTCTCCCCCTTCGGGGCGAGGGGAGAATCTGTGTTGAGCGTCAGCCGAAATCGAGTGTACTCCTCCTCTCGACTCCACGCCAACGAGCCGCCGTGGTCGGTGGCCACTTGGCGTGCGAGGGACAACCCCAGCCCCACCCCCTCGGGTTTCGACGTGACGAACGGGTCGAACAGCGACGCGGCGACATCCAAGGACGGGCCGGGGCCATTGTCGAACACGTCGATGTGGATGTGGCCGTTGCTGATCGTGGCGTCGATTCGCACGACGCCACCCGGCCCGGCGGCTTCGACCGCGTTCAGCGTGAGGTTCAACAACGCGGCGCGCAGGCCATCCACGTCGGCTCGGATGCGGATCGGCTCTGCCGCCACCGTTGACGACAACTTCGCGCGCGAGTGCTCGCACGCCGGCGTGACGAGCAACACCACTTCGTCGATGAGTTGCCTGATATCGCAGTCAACGGGTTGCCGCTGCTCGACGCGGCCGAGCGACAGCAGCCCCTTCACCTGCTCTTCCGTGAGCGCGAGCTGCCGCAGAGCCACGTCGAGGCTCGAATCGGCCATTTCGTTGCGACTTGTTTCGCCGAGGCAGCGCTTGCGGTGAATCTGCACGGCCAGACGTGCTCCCGTGACGGCGTTGCGAAGTTGGTGCGCCAGCCCACCCGCGACTTGAGCCAACAAGTGCGACCGTTCGGTCTGGCGGATGGTCTGCTGCATTTGCCGCAACCGGTCGCGCATCGTGTTGACCGAACCGATCAGTTCCTGCAACTCGTCACGCACGCGCAGCCCGCGAGGTTCCTGAATCTCTCGCGAAAAATCTCCCGCCGCGATCACCGCGACCTGTTCTTGCACGAGACGCAAGCGGCGACCGAATCGCTGACCCAACCAGCCGGCCACCAGCGCGGTGAGCAAGATGGCTCCGCCGCCGACTGCGAGCGGCGGCACGGCCGCGTCCCAGCGCAGACGGCTCCACGCCGCTTCGGGATACAACACCAACAGGTCCGTCGCGCCGCTCTCGTTCAATCGATGCAGCGCGGCGGCGAAGTAGCGTTGGCCGCCGATCACGAGTTCCGGGCGACTGTCCCCGCTGGGCAGTCCGCGAGCCACGGCGTCCCGCATCACCGACTGAAGTTCACCGGCCGGCGTGGTCTCGTCCCCCGCGAGCGTGCTCGCGAGGACTTCGCCGGTCGCACCCAACCACACGAAGTGCGCTCCCGACAGGCCGCGCATTTTTTCCAGCACGTTGGCCGAGTAGGGGAAGTTGGTGCGGCTGAGCGTTGCGGCCACGCCGCGCAGATTGGCCAGCGTCTGCTGTTCGCTACGCCGCGCGGCGAGCCACGCCGCCGTGACCGCGATCAGCGTCACCGACAGCATCAGGATGCCGACGAACGGCAGCAGGATTTGATTGCGAATCGACCAGCACACGCGCGGTGATCGAGATTCCGCAGCCGCCGAACTCATGTCACCCAACCAGACCCGGCAGGCTGCCCGTGCTGTCGCCGAGCGAATCGACCTTCACGCTCATGCGATCCAGCATCGAGACCCACAGATTGTTGACCGGCGTTTCTCGCGTGTAGCGAACGTGGCGACCCGGCTGAATCGTGCCGCAACCGCGACCAGCGAGCAGCACCGGCAGGTCGTCGTGATTGTGGGCGTTGCCGTCCGAATTGCCGCTGCCGTAGGCGATCATGCTGTGATCGAGGAGCGTGCCGTCCCCTTCTTTCACGGATTTCAACTTCGTCAGCAGGTACGCCAGCTGCGTCGTGTGGAACTTGTTGATGTCGCGAATCTTTTCCTTCTTCTTCGCGTCATTGCCGTGGTGCGACAGTTCGTGGTGCCCTTCCTTCACGTTGATGAACGGGTACGACCGATTGCTCCCCTCGTTCGCCAGCACGAACGTGCAGACGCGAGTCACGTCCGACTGGAACGCCAGCACGATCAGGTCGCACATCAGCTTGATGTGTTCTTCGTAGCTGGTCGGGATGCCCGTCGGAACCGCGAACTCCGGAGTCTTGACCTCCGGCAACTTGCCAGCACGGTCGATTCGCAATTCGATTTCTCGAACCGCGGTGAAGTATTCGTCGAGCTTGCGCTGGTCGCTCGCCCCCAGCTTGCCATTCAGTTCCGTGAAGTCTTCTCGCACGAGGTCGAGGACACTCTTGCGCCGCGCGTCGCGCTGCACCCGCTGTCCGTCGGGCGTCGTCGAGAACAATCTTTGGAACACGAGCCGCGGATTGACTTCCTTGGGAAGCGGCTGCGTGGCCGACTTCCACGCCATCGTGGACGAGTAGACGCAGCTATATCCTGAGTCGCAGTTGCCCGCCATCGCTCCCTGTTCACAGCCGATTTCGAGCGACGGCAGGCGCGTTTCATCGCCCAGCCGCGCCGCAGCCACGTGGTCCACCGAGATCCCCGCGCGGATGTCAGTGCCATCTGTCTTGCGCGGTTGAGCACCGGTCAGGAACGCGGACAGAGCACGAGCATGGTCGCCACCTCCATCGCCGTGCGCCCGGGCCTTGTCTGCCGTGAGGCCGGACAACACCATGAAATCATCCCGTAAATCCGTGAGCGGTTCCAGAATCGCCGGAAGCTCGAAGTTCGACCCTTCCGACTCCGGTGTCCACTCCTGCATGATCTTCCCGTTCGGCACGTACAAGATCGCCATGCGGTTGGGAGCCGCCTTGGCCGCAGCCGTGTCGGCCGCCCAAGAACTCACCGGCCCCATCGCATCGAGCCACGGCAGGGCGATGCTGGCACCAAGACCACGAAGGATGGTTCGTCGGGAAATGCGTTTGGCGGGAAACATTCTTTGCCTCCTCATCACAAAACTTCGATTGGGTAAGTTATCAGCCAGATATCGATCTGTTGGAATCGGGTCTTAATTCGTTCCTTGAACTCTCGAAAAAACTGCCGGCTTTCAGCAACATCGGGAACATCCACAAACACTCGAATCAAGTCATCTCGAAAAACTGTTCCTTCGTGACTCCACAACCCTTGGATGGTTTGTGTTTCGCAGGAGACCGCTCCAAAACGATCCTCCAACTCTATCAACGTATCGGCGATCACTTCGTCTGGGATCGGCAGACCGTCGTTAAACCGCCGCGGCAGCAGGATCTCGAAGCGTCGTAATGAGCCGCTCATAATTCGCTGGTCCGCCCACCGTGAACGAGATGCCTTCTGTTGCCAAATGAGCCAACGCGGATTCGGGAACAATCATCTCCCCGGTCGCCCAACTCTTGAAGTTGAATCGGCCAGCCAGAAACCCCAGCGCACGTCGCTTCGATTCGGTGTCTGGAAAACTGATGACAATCATGATTTCGACCTTGTGCCTTCCTCGCCGTCAAATGGTAGCGGGGCGGATCATTTTGCCACCGCGATTTGGTTTTTGCCACGTCGCAGCCGAAACGGATCACTCTTCACAACCCCCACCACGAGGGTCGAGAACTTGTAATTGTCGCGACCGAGCGTGGAGACGACCTCTTTCACAGGACGCTTGTCATAGTATTCCAAGCCCCGTCCAACGGCATAGATCAGCAGTTTTTCCGTCAGGTTGCGGGCGACGAGGTCTTTCTTGTCCTTCAGGATCGACTTGAGTTCCCCCGGTCCTTGAAACGACTTGCCATCGGGAAGCGTTCCCGACGGGTCGATCGCGAACTCCCCTTCCTTCGTGCGGAAAGCACCGATCGCGTCGTAGTTCTCGAAGGCAAAACCGAGCGGATCCATCCGAGCGTGACAACTGGCACAAATCGGATTGGCCCGGTGCTGCTCCAATCGTTGCCTCAGCGAACCGGTCAGCGCCGCTTGTTCCCCTTCTTTGAGTTCCGGCACATCGGGCGGCGGCGGTGGCGGCGGCGTTCCGAGGATTTGTTCCAGCACCCAGCGACCGCGTTTGACCGGCGACGTGCGCGTGGGGTTGGACGTGACGGTCAGGATGCTCGCCTGAGTCAGCAGCCCGCCGCGCGTGCTGTCGGGGAGCGGGACGCGGACGAACTCGCTTCGACGGGAAAATTCGCCCCGGTCCCGCTTCGATTCCTGACCGCTCGCGTTGCGATACACCTCGGTCAAACCGTAGTGGCGGGCGAGCGGTTCGTTGACGAACGTGAAGTCCGCGTCCAACAGTTCGAGGATCGAACGGTCTTCGCGGATGATCGCTTCCACGAACAGCTCGGTTTCTTTCCGCATCGCAGATCGAAGTCCTTCATTGAAGTTCGGGAACAGCTTCGGGTCGGGGGCGAAGGATTGCAGCCGACGAATTTGCAACCACTGCATCGCGAAGTTATCGACGAGCGCTCGCGACCGGGGATCAGCCAGCATTCGGCGGACCTGTTGTTCGAGGTTCGCGCTCAGCAGTTTCGTCGCCGCCAGCGCGAACAGTTCGTCGTCCGGCATGCTGCTCCACAGGAAATACGACAGCCGCGACGCGAGTTGATACTCGTCGAGCGCGTGCGAATCCGAACTGTCGGGGCGATCATCCAGTTCGACTCGGAACAGAAACTTGGGGGAGACCAGCACCGCCTGCATCGCGACCTGAAGGCCCGCTTCCCACTTCTGCCCGCTGGCCTCGGCCGTTTCGACCAGTTTCACCAGCCGATCGACTTCGCTCGACGAGACCGGGCGACGGAAGGCCCGCGTTGCGAACCGGGTGAGAATCTGTCGCGTTTGCTCGGCGTGCGGCGCGGCGGCATCGAACACCATGACGCGCTTGTGCGAATCGGGCCACGAATCGGCCGGTCCTTCCAGTTCGAATCGTCGCACGCGGGCGGTCCGTTTCTTCTCCGCATCGGACGGCGACGGGTTGAGCAACTTGACGGCGAACTTGTACTCGCCCGGTTGCACTTGCAGTTCCGTCTGGTACGAACCCGACTTCTCATTCGCGGCCAGTTCGACAGTCGTCAGTTCCTTGTCTTCCATCACGAGCGCAATCTTCGGAGCTTCGTCCTCCACTTTCTCACCGAATGCCCGCACGCGAAAAATGTAGTCGCCCGCCCGATCCACTTTGTACGTGAACGACAACGGATCATCGGCCGCCGACATTGTTCGTTCGTTTACTTCACCGCGTCGTGGCTGGAGAAAAGTCGCCACCGCCGGACGAACTGCCGGCTTGGGCTTTTCGAGCACGATCGCCCGCTGTGAAATGCTCTCCGCCGCGGCGAGGTAGCGTTCCATGAGCACGGGAGAAATCGACAGCACATCGCCGATGTTGTCGAATCCGTGACCGACGTCGTCCGACGGGAAGTCCTCCGCCGGGTTGAAGTCCACTCCCACCAGATCGCGGATTGTGTTGTTGTATTCGACCTTGTTCAGCCGCCGGATCGTGACGTGACCGGGATCAGGCGGCGCGGCACGATCGGCTCGGTCAAACACATCGGCGACAAGCCGCAGGAACGCCTCCCGCTCGGCGTCGGTCGGCTGCGGCTTGTCTTTCGGAGGCATCGTCCGCTCGGTGACCATTTCGATGACGGTCTCCCACGCCTCGCGAGCCTTCACGACCGCCGCTTCGTCACGAAAGCTGACGAGACTCAGGTCAGCTTTCGGCTTTTCCTTCCCGTGGCATTGCCCGCAGTATTTTTCCAGAAACTGGACGCCCGCCTGCTCGAATTTGGGTTGAGCCGCGTTCTGGTCGGCAGCGTGTGACGTCGATGCATTTCTCGTCGCGATCAAGCCGGCTGATGCAGCCAGACCGACAACGAATCCGATGCGCACGACAAGGCTCGAACGAGACATTTCTGAACGACTCA
>JACRIH010000392.1 GCA_016235885.1 Planctomycetales bacterium
GAGGTAGCCGAGGGGCAGGCGGTCGAAACTGATGACGATCGCGCGACGCGGAATGCCAACGGACGCTGGAGTCCCGGCTTCAGCCGGTTCGCCGCCTGAAGGCGGGACTCCAACCATCGGAGATATGAAAGGCGACGTCATACGGCTTCATTCACCTGACCGGTTGCGGCTGACGGCGGGGACAGGCAGGTCGCCCTTCTTCCAGCGCTTGGCATCATCGCTGTCTGTCGGCACGGCGCGGACTCGCACTTGGTAGCGCTGTCCGATGCCAGGCGCGGCGACGTTCTTCATGACCTTGTCGGCGTATTGCATGCCGAGTGGCGACGTTTTCAACGTGTCAAGCGATGGCACGTGCCATTCAGCGTAGGTGCCACCGTCGGTTTCGACCGTGACGTGGAAGGCCAGCGTCCGCAGCGGCGAGATGTTCGTCAATCGGCCCTGGACTTCGAGTGGTCCGGCCGCGTTGCCGCGCACGACGGCGGTGAGTTCGACTTCGCCGGAACCGTCCTGCGTTTTCGAGATGCCGGCGGTCTTCTCCTTGTTCAACGACACCTTCTGCCGCTTGAGTCCGTTGTCGAGCGTCTGATCGAATTCCTGTTCGAGGTCTTTCACATCTTTGCCGAAGGCGTCGCGGAATTCGGTCAAGCGTTGCTCGGGAGTGTCCTTCTGCATCGCTTCCTTTTGAGACAGCATGCGCACGTACTTGCCGTAGCCGGTGCGGTATTGGGTGACCATCAACCAGTGCAGGCCCCAGGCGTGTCCGTAGGCTTCACCGGCGATCACGTCGCTGCCGAACACGGCGTCGTCCGTCGCCATCTGTTGCCAGCCGATCTCTCGCGCGGCCAGACTCTGCCGGGCGTAGCGCGGGCTGATCTTCGTCGGACCGATGTTGATTCGTCCCTCGTTCGCCTCAAAGCCGGTGGCGATCCCTTCGTCGAACCAGTGCGGAATTGGAGCCAGCCGCTGGAACACATGGCGGTTGTAAACCTGCTGGTGAATCGCTTCGTGCAGCGGGACGTCGAACGTGTGACATTCTCGCATGCGGATGGCGAGGTAGTTCGTCAGTGGCGAATAGAACCCGGCGATGCGGCTCGCCGCGACGCCGTCGCCTTCGGTCGCTTCGGCAGCGTAGCGGTCGAAGTCGCGGTCGGACTCGAAGATCAGCACGACGAGCGGATGCGTCGGCGGATTGGCCGGCAGCCGGGCTTCCTTCACGAACCCGACGAACGCTCCTTCGACGTTCTTCAAAAACTTCCCCGCGCTGCGCAGGAAGTTCGTGGCTCGCGAATCGCCAGCCTTCGGCAGCGGAGCCATCAGCACGACGCCGAGCACAAACGGGTCTTGCCTGACACTGCGAAACAGCTCGGCTCCAAACCGAACTCGCAACCCGGCCGCCACTTCGTCCGCCGAAGCCGGTGCCGGTCCATCCGCCGGCAGACGTTTCTCGACCACCGCTTCGGGGACCAATCGGAACTGACCATCGGCCAGTTCCAGCACCAACACCCCCTGCCCCGTCGACACCAACCGTGCGTCGATCTCCATCTTCGCGTTGGCTTGATCGCGGTAGACAAAATGGTCCGCGCGAATCGACACCAGCGGCCACCCCACAAAAACCAAGGCCACGCTCAGCGCTCGGCGAATCAAAAACGAAGGGCACATCGGAATCGTCTCTCACCACAAGAATTCCGCGATCCATCGCGGAGAAGCGGGCGTGATGGTGTCACGGTCGGACGAAAGGTGCCAGCGGTCGGACAAAGCGGTTGGCTGTTCCAAGACGTGTCCAGCAGAAGACGGTACGTCGGGATTCTGGAACCTTGTCCACAACCGGCAAATCGTCTGGACTGCCTGGATCACTGATGCGACGGGCGCATGACAGTGCGCTTCTCTCCGCCAGTCGCTTGTCCGTTGAGTGACCGCACTACTTCTTGGCGTCTTTCTTCACCTTCTTGTTCTTCTTGTCGTTCTTTTGGCTGTTGTTGCCCTTACCCATGATTCTCTCCTTTTTGTCGAGCTGGTTGAACGGCGTTGATTCACGCGACACGGAATCGGTGTGTGGAGCCAGACAACGACGCTCCACGAGGGCGGAAACATACCACAACGGGACACGGGAAAACAAACGTATCAGTCACGGTTTCAGCGGTGGTTGGGACTGGAAGCCCGACCACAACAAGTGACTCGACCACGACAAGTCCTGCGGACCCAACTCGGCACTTGGTTCTGGGCCTGCCGCCCAATCGCTCAATCGACCAGCAACGCCATACCGTCTGCTCCCGTGTCAGCGGCACCGGTCAGGCAGCGAGTCGTTTCGTCGATCGCCACTGCGTGGACCAGGGCGAGGCCGCCGTGGCTGCGGGGGATGCGTGTGATCGGGTGCAGCTTCCGGACTTCGGCGCACACGTATTCGGGGATGCGGGCCTGGCACTTGATCAGATCGCCCTGGCAATCAAATCGCGCGGCGTGGACGGCGTCGGTGATGCTCATCCCGAAGTCGAGGCGGTTGAGGATCACTTGCAGCACCGACGTGATGATGCGTGTGGCTCCGGGCGCACCCAGCACGAGGACCGGGCAGCCGTTTTTCAGGACGATGGTGGATGTCATTCCGGTCGTGCGACCCTTGCGCGGGGCGATGCTGTTTGGGTTCCCGGCGAACGGGTCGAAGTTGATCATCGAGTTGTTGTACATGAACCCCAGCCCCGGCGTGATCGCGCCCGACGACGAACCGAGCGAGTGCGTGAGTGACACGCAGTTGCCCCAGCGGTCCACCACGCTCACCTGCGTCGTGTCGTTGGACGTGCGCTGGCCGCGCCCGGTGTCGATTGGCTTCCCCGCGTCAATCACGTCGCGCCATTCGGAAGCTCGCTGCTTCGAGATCATCCAATCGAGCGGTACTTTGACGAACTGCGGATCGGCGAGCGTGCGGTTGCGGTCGGCGAACGCGGCTTTCATCGCCAGCGAGACCCGGTGGATGTACGCCGGCGAATTATGCCCGAGCGCCGCGACGTCGTACCCTTCCAGAATGTTCAGGATCGCGGCCAGAGTCGGGCCACCGTGCGGGGGCTGATTGGTGACGATCGTGTACCCACGGTATTCGGTCACCACCGGCGGTTCCTCGCGGACGCGGTAGTCGTGCAGGTCATCGGCCGTTACCCACGCGTGATGGGCCTGAAAGTCCGCGACCATTTTCGCGGCGAGTTCTCCCGTGTAGAAATCGTCCGGCCCGGCTGTGGCCAATCGTTCGAGCGTCTTGCCATAGTCCGGGTTCCGCAGCGTGTCAGACAGTGCCAGCGGATGGCCGTTCGGTTTGAGATA
>JACRIH010000390.1 GCA_016235885.1 Planctomycetales bacterium
AACAACACGGGACGCGGAGCACACAGCGCGACCAGACAATGTTGATCGAACGGCAACCGGTCCGTCTGCTCGTTGAACTTCGGGAAGTTGTCGCAGAACCAGTGCGGGAACGACGTGTTGATCCGCTGCACCGATTCGCCGATTTTGCCGCGACTGGGAGCCGTCCCGCCACAGCCAGCCTGGTGCGGGATCGCCAGGGCGATCCGTTCGTCCATCGCCGCCGCCAGCAGAGTCGTCTTGCCGTTGCGCGAGTGACCGACCGCCGCGATCCGGCTCGTGTCGATCACATCTTGCTTGTGGCCAACCAAGTAATCGACGACGCGGTGATACCCCCATGCCCAGCAGGCGATCGTCCCCGCGTCGTGCGGCTCGGCGGCCGTTTGTCCCGGCTTGAAATACGACGGTGCGATGCCGTCCGAAAAGTCCGCCGTGTCCGGGTCGATGTCGCCCGAGTAGAACGTGGCCAGCGCGTACCCGCGTTCGAGAATCATGTCCACGTTCCAAGCATCCTTCTGTCCGCCACGTCCCTTTTCGGTCGCCCGTTCGCTCTCAACTCCGGCGCACGATTTGTAGATCCAACTCTCGGGGATGTGAACCAGAGGATGATCCACGACCGCGTGGTTGCCGCAGAAATTCATCCCGATGAAAACGGGCACTGGACCCGACCGCTTGTTCGGAACGATCAACAGCACGCGCAGTTTGTGCTTGAGGTCTGGTCCGTGAAACACGAGTGCCTCTTCGCTGGCCGATGCCATGCCGTTGCGGAGCACGTTGTCGCTGACATGCGTGTCGGTCACGCTGAACCGCGCCGGTTTCGGCGGCAGGTAGCCGTACATGTAGTGCTGGAAGAGCGACTTCAATTCGGGGCGACGCTTCTGAAACCAGTCGTCCGGCGACTTCACGCGCGAACCGTCCAGCATCACGAACGGATCAGGCAGCTCCGGCCGCGACGGAAGTTGATCGACGGCTGGAAACGGCTCGGCTGAGAACACCGTCGCGGAGGTCGCAAAAGTGGCGAGAACGCAGGTCAAAAGAATTGTCAGACGCATCATTCGTCGTCCTTTCTTGTGTCTTGTAGCCAAGGCACTATCCCTCCGCGATCTCTGCGCCTCTGCGTGAGACACTTTCCACAGAAGATTCCCACGCAGAGGCGCAGGGATCGCGGAGTTTCTGGGAGAGGCAGTCATGTGAACTGAAGCTGTGAGTTTCCTTTGGGTAGATCGAAGCAAACGATAACAGCGTCTCCGTCGCGGGTCCACGTTGCCGGCTGAAGCTTGGAGGACGACGCGGCCTCGCGAAGCGCGACCGGTTTGTCGAGGCAGACCAGCTTCGGAATGGCCTTGTCGCGTGCGACGACTCGCACCGTGAATCGCGGTGCGGCGAACGGCGCACGGAGCGAGACAACCTCACCCGCCTTCTCGATCCGCGTCAGTTCTTTCGCCGCCCAGTATCGCGAGACTTCGGTGAGCTTCATCCACAGCAGGTTCGGATACCGCTCGGTGATCCGCCGCACGGCTTCCTGGAACACCTTGAATCCGTGCTCTTCACCATGCCAGTAGAACCCCGTCCAGTGGCCGAACAACAGGCACGGTTCGCCGCGTTCGATGATTTCGACCGCGCGGCCCCGTTTCAAATCGGCGGTGATGAACTTGTCCACGTCCCCCTTGTCCGAGCAATCCCAGCCCCCCGTCCAATCGCCGGTGCAGCCGATGATGCGCACGACGCACTTCGGGTCCGTCGTGTCGAGGCCCGACGCGTACTCGATCCTCGGTGCGACGCTCTCGTTTCCCTGCGCGATCAAGAACTTGAAGTAGTGCGGGATCTCGGTGGCAAACACGTCGCGACAGGCGAGCAGCACCGCTTGAGAGAGTTCCGGCAGCGCCCGGTTGCCGAACCCGCCGGGCGTCGTGATCCCCTCGCACGGCAGCCCGACGTTTTTCAGGATTTGCAGCGCGTACGCCAGGTAGTCCGCGATCTGGGGGACCGACTTGCCGACGGCCCAGTCCCAGTTCTCCATGAAGTTCGGGTTGATGTCCGGGTAGGGGTGCCCCGTGTTGAGGTCGATCACGCGCGTGTGCGTGACCATTTCGGGATGAATGTCCCAGTTGGGAAGCAGCAGCGTGCGGACGAGGTTCAGGCTGTCATCGAGTTCTTTTTTCGTCCAGCCGGGCAGACCGCGGTCGAGCCGCCCAACGCAGGCCGGGTACGGCACCACGCTGTACTTCCCTTTGACGCCGCGCTCGCCGCACCACTCGCCGAACTTGCGCACGAAGCTGTCCGGAATTTCGTGCGGCCACTTGCGCCAGTCGTGGTCATATTTTCCCTGCCCTTTGAACGCTTCGGCGAACTGCGGGACCGCGAACCGATTCAGATTCACGAGGCAGGTCGAATCATCAATGATCAGCGACGCCGGTACGCGAGCCAACGGGTTGAGCACCGTCACCCCATCGGCCGGCTTGGGCCGGTCGCCGGGGACCTGTGCCAGCAGCGACGCCGGCCCCGCCACCAAACCGGCCGTCACACCGGCCAGCGACTGCTGCAAGAAATTCCGTCGGGTCACTTCGCGAAACATGATTACGCTCCTTTCAATGCGGCAATGATCCGCTCATCGATGAACTTGGCCAGTTTCTCAAACGGCTGCGAACCGAGCGGCGTTTCGCGCAGCACCTGTTCGATGTGGAGAATCGACAATCCATGCACCGTGCTCCACGCGAACGCGGCCATTGGCAACGGATCGCCAGCGGGGAGTTCGCCGGTCTGCTGCGCGAACAGAATGGTTTCCAGCAACGTGCCGATGGCTCGTTTCTCGGCGTCCAGCAACTCCGGGTGTTCGGCCGGGCGCGTCAGCTCGGGTCGAAACATGAGCCGGAACACCGACGGATTCTGTGCGGCAAACGTCATGTAACCCATGCCGATTGCGGTCAGGCGGGCGAGTGCGGTTGCGGCCCGGCTGGACGCGGCAAGCTGCGCGATGGATTCGAGCATGCGGTCAAACCCCGCCGCCGCGACCGCCGCCAGCAGTTCCGACTTGCCGGTGAAGTGATGATACGGCGCGTTGTGCGACACCTTGGTCCGCCGCGCCACCGCCCGCAAAGTCAGCGCCGGAACGCCCGATCGTTCGACGATGGCCGTCCCGGCGGCAATCAGCGCCCGGCGCAAATCGCCGTGGTGGTACAGATCCTTCGGCGACTGATCGGACACCCGGCTACCGGCAGCGGCACGTTTCCGCCCGGATAACTTGACGTCGTCAAGATGTCCGGCTAGCGTGGGACGAATGGATCGGCCTGTCTGGCCTTTGCGTCTCGTCTTCAGATTCCTTTTCACAGCCACCACGGAGTCCTTAGTCATGTCACAGAATGCGATCCACTGGTTCGAGATCACCGCCCTCGATCTGAATCGGGCCGTCCGATTCTACAATCAAGTCTTGGGGATCAACATCGAGTCGATGGACTTCATGGGTTGCCAGATGGCGATGTTCCCATGCGGCAACGGTGGCGTGTCGGGCGCTCTGATCAAGCACGAAAACCTCAAGCCCGGTACGGACGGGACGTGCGTGTATTTCGACGGCGGTGACGATCTCGCGGGACCGCTCGGCCGAGTCGAAGCCGCAGGGGGTACCGTGATTCTTCCCAAAATGGCCATCGGCGAACATGGCTTCTGCGCCCAGTTCATTGATTCGGAGGGAAACCGCGTGGGCCTGCATTCGATGAAATGATGTCGAATCCGCCATCCAGAATTCGAGCTTCCTGCCAAGCCTTCGAATGATTCCAAAACCCAATTGGAAGGACAATGACTTGCCAGCGATGAAATTGAATTGGAAATCGGTTTGCGTGTTGCTTGCGGCTTGGTTTGGCTTGGCCAGCCACGTTGTGGCGAAGCCACCCGAACCGATCGCCGCGCTGAAGGGGTTGGACCCCGTGGAACTGGTCAGCGGCAAAGAGGTCGATGGGTTGGAGGACCATTCGGCGGTGCGCGGTCTCTACCGCTACCAATTCATGGACGCCACCAACAAGATGCGGTTCGAGAAGGAACCGGAAAAGTTCGCGATCCGGCTCGGAGGAGCCTGCGCCCGCATGGGGTTGCTGTCGGGCTCGGGCAGTCCCGACCGGTTCTGGGTCTACAACCAACACATCTTCCTGTTCGCGTCCGATGCCTGCCGGTCCGGATTTCAGACGGCTCCCGACAAATTGCTCGACGCCGCCAACCCACCGCCCGAAGGGACAGAAGCCGACACTGCTCGCGGCAAGCGTCTGCTGCAAAAATTGGTCGAAGGACTCGGCGGTATCGATCGGGTGGACAGTGCGAAGAGTTTTCGTGCGCGCGTCGTCCAGAAGTTTCCGGCCGACGGCGGCGAACGCGAGTACGTGACCGAATTCGCTGCCGTGTTTCCGGATCACTTTCGACAATCCGCTGCGTGGGACAAGAGTCTCACGGCGGATGTCACAGTCGGCGAGACCGGTTTCCGCATGAGCAACGACACCGCGTGGGATATGGAACCCGCCGAGACGCAATTCCTCCGCCGCGATTTCTTTCGACGTCCGCTGGTCGTCGCGAAGTGGCGTAACGACCCGCGACTCAAAGCCGTGGCAGCAGGCGAAGGAAATGTCGGCGATACGCCCGTCGAGTGGCTGAAGGTGGGGTTGTTTGGAGCCACCACGACATTCGGCATCGACGCGAAAACGGGGCGCGTGTTGCAGGCGAACTACCTCGGCCGCACACCGGGTGTGATCGGCGACGTGTCGAAATCCTACTCCGACTTCCGTAACGTCGGCGGCCTCTCAATTCCATTCGCCACAACCGCCGTTTTCCTTGGCACGTCAGCCCCGCGCACCGGGAATCTCAGTTCGTTCGAGATCAACCCAGGTCTCGACGCGAAAGCGTTTGTCAAACCCCAATAGGCTGGCCTTCGCCCAAAGACTCGCCATGTGCATTACCATCGTCACGATCCTAGTGCCCCGTCAAA
>JACRIH010000400.1 GCA_016235885.1 Planctomycetales bacterium
GTCCGACTTGGTGCAATCGAACCCGAGTTCGGCGTACAGAGTTCGCAGACGGACCGTTTCAGAATCATTCAATGCCAGTCGTTGGACAGTCGCTCGACCGCATGATGTCTTGCCGGCGATTTCAAACGGTGAATCGACCGACCATTGAAAGTGATCGTGCCAGTTCTGTGTTCGCGGATTGAACAACGGCAGGACTTCGCCGGTGACGGTGTCCAGCCCATCAACGTGATTCAGTTTGCAACCGTTGCAGACCGGACACGTGAAGGCCAGGTTGTCCAAGGTCGTCGGCCCGCCTCGGCTGACTGGATGAATGTGGTCCAGTTCAAAGTCGCCGACCTGAAACCGACTGGTCAGCAGGCAATACTCACACCGCTCACCGGCTCGCTGAATGACGGCGCTGCGAAGTGAATCGGCTGCGAGTCTCACGGTGCTGTCACTAAATCAGGGACCGCTTCTCGCAGCCTCTGCAACGCGACGGCGGCTTCGGCCTTCTCCAAGCTCCGATTCTTCCAGAAACTGACGAGCGCCAAATACTCCTCGCGCTCCGCATCTGCGAGTGTGTCCTTGCGTTCGCCGAGTTGGTGCATCCGCTGCACAACCGGCGCTGGCAATTCGGAATCAGCCGATCGACGCAGTGCGGCGAGCGAACCTTCCAACGCTCTACGAAGCTGCGGAGCAACGTCGGTTGTAATGGCCATACGAGTTCATTCCTCAAACGGACTGATTTCAACGATGGCACGATTCTACGAATCGAGGGCGTGCGATCCTACGCCAGTTTTGAACGGCTGACTATCGGGAAGTTCGTAGCTCAACGGAGTGCCAGCGAAATGCTCGCCAAGAAAGCCACCGCCAAGCACCCGTTCTCGGGCGTGTAGCCCCGTAGGTCAGGCTTTCCAGCCTGACCGCGTCGCCCGAAAGTCAGGCTGGAAAGCCTGACCTACAAATCACAGCCCGGCCGAGCGAGACTCGGTTGGGCTGTTGTTTGTCTGTGATCGATGGCGAAGAATGTAGTTCAAGAACATGCTGGCCACCGTCTGCGACGCATTGGTACTTGCTCAGCGGGTTGAACAAGAATGCCACCTTGCTGACGACTCGGTTCCCGGTGTTGCAGTGTCCCAGCGACCAGAGCCAGCCGTTCAAGTACGACCTCAATGCCCTGCTGGGCGTATCGCTGGGAGTTCCCGTGGTCGAGTGTGGGCGGGCGAACTACGCGGGGAACTGGGGGAACACGAACTGGGAGCAGAACACGGATCTGAATGGGGATGGTCTGGATGACGCGGGTGTCACATTTTCGGGAGCGCCCTTTGGTCGCGGTCGGAGCCGGCTGTGGTCCGACTTTCGTGACGGGATGGATCAGACGGCGCTGGTCGCGGAAGTCGTGCAGGGCGTCGAGATCGATGGCCGCGGGGCGTACGTCACACCGCTCCCCGGCGGAAGCTTGTACATGTCGCGTTTTCCGCCGAATGGCACGCGGGATTTCTTCCACGTCGTCCCGGATTCGGGAACCGGATCGGGCGATCAGATGCCGTTTCCCGCCACCTGCAATTCGGCCAGCGGGATTCCATGTACCTACACGCCGAAGGAGTTCGCCGCCTTCGCTGGGTCGCGCAGCCGGCACGTGGAGGGCGTGCAGGTGCTGTTCGCCAGCGGCGTGGTTCGGTTCGTCGGCGAACTCCGTCGAGCATCGCGCTTGGGTCGCCATTCACAGTCTGTTCGGGCGTGAACCGGCCCTGAACTATTGATGTCCTGGGGCGTCACCCGCGATGTTTCGCTTCACTCCGCGAGTTGGTCAATCGCCGGAGTCGATCAGTTGGCTGGTTTCGAGAATCAACTCCAGACCGACTTCGGACCAGACTTGATCGAGCAAGCCTGTGCCTTGGTCGAGCTGTCGAGCATCTCGTGCGGAGCGAAGTGGGTTGCGAGTCGGTTCGCCACTGGCGGTCGTGCCGATAGTCGGCGACACAGTGATCGACGGTGAAATGGAAACGGTCGGCGATCCGAGCAATCCGGCGTTGACCGTGGGCGAATCGATGACAGACCGCGCACGGATCGTTGTCGGCGGCTCGGACGTCACGAACTCGACTGACGCAGAGATTCCCGATCGGACCGATGCCGGGTTGGCGGGTGGCGACGTGATGACAGTTGTCGCCGACTGGGAGAACGCATAACCCAAGCTCGCGTGTTGCACCCACACGCCCGGGAACAAGGCCAGGATGGCATCCTTCGTCGCGGCAACCTCGGTGAACAGATGCGATCCCGTGCGAGTGTTGTACAACCGGAACACTTCGACCGATCCCGACACCGGTTGATTGAAAATGTTCCCTTCGTCCTTCTCGTACACCCAACCGTTTTTGCGGAGGAAGTCCCGCTCGAAGTCACTCGCCGTGTAGTAATGCCGGCCGTTGTACGGATTCCGCATGCGGTGAATGGCTGTCGTGCCGGCTAACTGCAAGACCGGAACAGCATAGCCCGGTCGGCCGGACGATTCGTCGAGGTACCCGTGCCGGACCGCGGAGGAGAATTCACCGGTCGAAAGCGTGAAGAAATGGTAATCCGCATTCGGGTTGTAGGACCGGTACATCCGGGTCAATCCGAGGGGTGAAATATCCAGTGTGACCGTGAGCGGCGTGGCTGACGGGAGCAAGCCGTCGAACGCTCTGACCAGGAAGGCGGGGGTTCGTCCCAAGGCACCCGGCGACGGAATCCACACGAATTTCTCGTTCGGTCCGACGGAGGTCTGGCCCTGGATGACCTGCACTCCGTCCTTGAGCAGAGTTCCGCTGAGAACGGCTTCCACCCGGAAGCTGACTGTCGAGTTGTCGATATCGGCCTCGTCGGAGGCATCGCTGAGGATCTGATGCGTGAAATCAAACGGCAGCGTTTCGATCCCGTTGATGATCGTATTCACGAGCGACATTGTTGGCGCGTCGTTGACCGGGGTCACATTGACGGCGACCGTGACCGGATTCGTGGAACTCAGGTTGCCGTCCGTGGCCACGACGGTAAAGGCATTGAGCACGCCATTGGCATTCGGTGCCGGCGTCCACACCACTGCATTTGCCGCATCCAGCACCGTGACACCGGGGACCACGGGGAGGCCATTTCGTGTCAGTGTGCCGCTCAGAACGCTCGCGATCACGAAGTTGACGGTGTCGCCATTGAAGTCGGCATCGTCAGACGCGGCACCGATCATCGGCTGTGTGATTGTGAACGCCAGATCCTCGCTGGCTCCGCCAAGTGTGCCGATCGTGGACAGCGTGGGAGCCGTGTTCACGACATTGACTTGTACATTCACCGATGGAGTTGTGAAAAAGACGCCGTCGGTCGCCGTGATTGTGAACGCATCGACGACACCTGTCGTGCCAACGATCGGTGTGTACCGCAGAGTTTCGCCCGGCGCCAGAGTGGTCACACCGGGAACAACACTGATCCCGTTCTTTGACAGTCCCCCGCTCACGACAGATTCCACGCGGAAGGTCAGGGAATCGCCCTCGGGATCGAAGGCGTTGGAGGACGACCTGAGCAGATCGTGGGTGATGTCGATGAAACCGTTCCGTTGAGCACTGGAGAGCGTGCCCACCGACGTCAGTGTGGGTGGCGTGCTGATCACTGTCACAATGGGAACGTTCACCGGTGGTGTCGAAGGCAGGCCGGTGGGATCGACCACGATGATCGTAAAGGCGTCGATTGTGCCGGACGTTCCCGCGATGGGAGTCCACACGAGAGATTCGCCCAAGCCCACAGTGGTCAATCCGGGGACGACCGGCAGCGTGTTGCTGGTCAGCGAGCCGCTGTTTACCGCTTCGATACGGAACACGAGCGATTCGTTGTCCACGTCCACTTCGTTTGCCGCGCTGGCCAATTGGTTGTAGGAAATGGTGAAGGGAAACGTCGCCGCGGCTTTGCTCAGCGGAACGACGGTTGTCAGAGTTGGGGCATCCGCCACCGGAGACACATTCACGGTGACCTGGACCGGCGGGTCGGTGAAAAACGTACCGTCCGTCACCCGCACGGTGAACGCGGGGAGCAATCCGTTGGCGTTCGCCGCCGGACGCCACGTCAGACTTTCGTTGGGTCCCAGCGCGGTGACTTGCGGAATCACCGGCAGTCCATTTTTTGTCAGCGTACCGCCGGTAACGGCTTCGATGCGGAATGGGAGCGGGTCAAAATTCGGGTCGGCATCATCCGCCACGAGCGCCAAAGCGGAATGGGTGATGATGAAATCGGTGTCCTCGACGGCCCCGTTCAACGCGCCGATCGACGTCAGCGTCGGCGGCAGATTCACCACGGAGACGGCGATGATGTCCGTATCGATCAGCGGACCACCGGCTCCGCTGGCCCCCTGGTCGTTGCTGGAGATCGTGATCGACGCGGCTCCGATGTAGCCAGGATTTGAAGTGAACGACAACCCGGCGAGCGCTGCGTTGATGTTCGCGGAAATGCCCGTGAACGACATTGTCGGATCGGCAGTGCCGTCGCCGACGATGAAGTTCAAACCAGTTGTCGAGGCCAGCGACACCGTCCCATTGGCGGCCGTGAGCGTTACCAAGAGCGGCAGGATTCCCAAGTCCGGGTCGGCGAACGAAACCGTATTCAGACCTGTGAATACGAACGAGACGTTTCGCAAGACGGTGGACGTTCCCGCCGGGACCGTGTTGACCGGTGCATCGTTTTGGGCGACCACCAGGATCTGAGTGGTGGCGATATTGCTGATTCCCCCGGCTCCATCGGTGACCTGTGCGACGATCGTACGCGGCAATTCCGACGGCGTGTCACTGACCACGCGAAACGTGATCTGCCGCAGCAAGGCCGTGATGATGGGAGCCGTCGCGCTGGTGTTGAAAGACACCAGGAGCGGACTCGCTCCCACGCCACCCGTGAACGTGCCAATCACCACACCGCCGAACGTGACGTTGCTGCCCGCGATCCCGATTCCCCCTGGAACCGTCCCCTGATTCGTGATTTCCAGCCGGTCGTCGACTGTCGCGTTCACACTGTTCGTGACCGTCAACACACCGCCGCTGAAGGTCACAGAATTCGCGTCGGTGACGATCGCCTTGGAATCGATTGGCAGCGGGGGGCCATTTTCGAGGTAGGTACTGCTCAAAGTCGGAAACACCAGCACCGGGTTCGGATCAGCGCTCGCCTGGTTGCCAAAGTCCTGTCCCGTGAACACGTCGAAGGTGTTCATGGTCAGTGTGTAGGTTCCGGGAGCGGCCGGCCCAGTCTGTCGCCAGCCGAGTTGCAACTCTTCGGCCACCGTGTACGTCCCGGCTCCCGGCACGATGAGGTTGTAATCCCCATCGGTGTCGGTGATGGTGAAGTTTTCGCCGGCGCTCAATTGCAGTGACCAACTGTTCAAGCGACCCGTATCTCGGGGGGCATCGTCGATGACCTGCAACGTCCAGACACCGTTCGGATTCTCGCCGATGAAATCGGACAACCTGCCTTCGGGGCGAAACGTCCCGGTGAACGGAGCGCGAGCACCCTGGCCGGTAATCGACACCGGCGCCGAGTCGTCCAGCGTTGTGTTCGTGAAGTTGGCGAGATTCGACCCCACATCTGTGAACAGTTCGACTTTCTTGCCACTGGGCGCGATCAGGAACACATCCATGTCGGCATCGTACGGATGGGTGATGTCCAGGGTCACGTTGACGTCCTGGACAAAACCCGGAGTACCGGCGACGGTGACCGGCACGTTGATCGTCGTGGTGTCACGAATGATTTGGGGCAGACCCGTGGCAGGGTAGGTCTGCGTGAACAGGTCGCGCACGCCGTTGGCGTTTTGGTCGAGATAGATTGTCCAGCCGGGCAAACCGACCTCCAACAACCCTCCTCGCAGACCATTCCCGTTGAGGTCGTTGAATTTTGATCCCTTGATGACCGTGAATGGGATGTCGAATGCTTCGACAACAACCAGGGAATTGGCACTACCACCGTCGGATGCGCTGAGTCCGAAACCGCGACGGGCGAACGCCGTCCAAATTTCGAATTGATTCTGACCGCCAGTCAGGGCAATGTCCGCTGCCAGGATCGCGTCCCGTGCGTCGATGAACGACGGGAACACGGGTTGAATCTTCAAGCCATCCATCACGAGTTGCATGGCGAGCAGGTTGCCCGCACCGCCCGCCTGGTAGCCACGATACAGGTTCGAGTCGAACCCATATTTCTTCACGAGCAGCCAGTTCATGTCCCACAGCGCCGAGGCCCAAATCTCACCCGAGTTGTGGACTTCCGAGTTGTTTTGCTGGGGGAAAAGGTCGCCGTTGAATCGCCCCAACGTCAACGGGTCGATGGCCATGTTGAAGCTGTACGGGAAGCGCCGGATTCCAGGACCGGAGGGAAGTTGTGCCAGCACATAGTTGCCGATCGGAAAGGCGTCAGTCGCCTGATCGGTGGCTCGCTGCGTGAGCATCAAAGCCCACCAATCACTCCATCCCTCACCCATCCCACCGCTTTGGAGTGCGAAGAGAGCGAAGGAATTGGCCGGGCCTCCCGTGAGGCGGTTCGACACTCCGTGGCCGTATTCGTGGATGATCACGCCGTTGTCGAGATCGCTGTCCAGTCGGGGGTTCAGCGGCTGCCCAGTGAAAAAGTTGATGTCGAAAATGAATTGCTGCATCCGCGGTGCAACACCGTCCGGCGGAGTGGCAAAGTTTGCGTTGTTCGTCCCGGAGCCGTCCTGGGCATCGGCCTGTACCGCGTCATTCCCGAGGCCGCCGTTGCCGTAATTGTTGAATTGAAAGTTGCCCGACGCTTCGTCGAACCCATACTGGTAATGAATGTCGTGGGTAATGTTGTTGACGAAGAACAGGTTGGCAATCGCGGTCGACTGATCAGCGGTGGGGTCCGAATACGTGTTGAACGGGATATTGAAGCCCAGGTTCGCTACGCCGTTGGGTCGGAAGCCGCCGGCATTATTGGCATCGGTGTCTTCCTGTGCCGACACGTTGTTGCCGCGCGTGTCGGTGAACTCGGCACCAACAATCCCATTCGTGTCGTGCCATCCAAAGGGCGACGCCGTGGAATCGGCGGGGTTGACGACCAGCACGCGCGGCCCATCGATGGGGCTTTCGGCGGGCGGGACATCCACGGTGTTGTACGTACCGCTGTTCAGAACGGGATTGGGGCTGGCGTCATTCATGTAGCTCGCCACCGTCAGCATGCTGCCCGTCTGCGCATCGACGAAGAATTCACCCCACTCCGATCCGTCGGGAACGCGGATGACCAGTCTCCAGCTCAGATGCACTCTGTCATCCGGGCTGTTGTTGAAGTTGGCCGCATTGAAGTAGTCGAGTTCCGCGGTGATGTCGTCCGCGGACAGACTCGGTGCCGAATACACACCCTTGGACTGAACGCCGCCTTGAGCCGAGACGGTTTGGATGCCACTCGTCAACGGAATCTGGAGATAATTCGCCGCGATGCTGATGGCGCCCTGTGCGGTCACGCTGGCTGCACCGGGGATCACTTCCCCAACCAGCGCGGGGACCGCCCGGTTTCCGACGCTCAGCAGCCGACCATCCCTCAGGATGGTGAAGTTCAATTCCCCC
The DNA here is from genome assembly GCA_016235885.1 of Planctomycetales bacterium. Lineage (GTDB taxonomy): Bacteria > Planctomycetota > Planctomycetia > Planctomycetales > Planctomycetaceae > JACRIH01. The sequence goes on from JACRIH010000400.1 coordinate 7,551, forward strand.
CCGATGACTGGAATGCCGTTGTGCGTTTGGCGCATGTAAACGTACGACTGCCCCGACGCTTCCGTCGTGTAGCTGTCCGTGACCACCACATTGGCAACATCGGTGGACGTCAGTCCCAGGTCGTCGTAATGCTGTTGCAGATAGCTGGTCGCAATCTGGACCGGTTCCTGATCGGTGAAGTCGCTCAGTGGTCCGCTGGTGCTGACAATGAAGCCGCCGTCCCCGATGTCTCCCGCGACGACCGACAGCAGGCAACGCTCTTCCAGTCGTTCGAGCGAAGCCGCAATCCCCGCTTGCGATCGACGACGCTGACGGGAGACACGTCGCAGTCGTCGAAACGCGCGTTGCAACAGGCCGAGCCAATTGCGGCCGGGCGAGGATCGGTTTTCCGGAGCAAACATAACGACAACTCCCGTGGCAGAAAGATCTCCGAAGACGCGGCGAGTGGACTCGTGAAGTTCGACAGAGAATTCTCTCCGCGTCTTCCCTCTCCGTGTCGCCGCATCATCCAGTGGTGGGACTCATTCCTCAACCCACAACACGCCTACCGACTTCGCCGCACCTCATCTGGATCAAATCCGATGGCAGTTCCGTCCTGCAACTGCTGTCCGATTTCGCTCCAGAACTGATCTGATGATTTGGCGTCCGTGCTCAGCTTTGTCGCCGTTCCGACCCCGGCGGTTCCATTCAACGTCCGGACCGGATCTGCGACTGACTGTGGCACGGTCGAGATTCTGTGGGCCGCCGCGGCCGGTGAACCGGTTGTCAGCAACCGATCCACGCCCGCACTGCCGTTGGCTGTACTTCCGAAGACCGTCCCCACGGGCGACCCACGGAATTCTTCATTCGCTGTCGAAGTCTCACTGAATGCCGAAGCCAGGCGGGCGCGAGCACCCGTCGGCGGGCTGCTGGCGGGCGGATTTCCACTGGCCGCCGCCGGCAGGCCATACCCCAGGCTGGTGTGCAGAACCCAGATCCCAGGGAACATTGCCAAGACCGCATCCTTTGTCGCCGCACTTTCCGTGTAGAGATGGGAACCGGTGTTCTTGTTCCACAGCCGGAAGACCTCCACTGAACCCGTGACTTGAGTCGTGAAAATGAACCCTTCGTCCTTTTCGAATATCCAGCCAATGCTCGTCAGGAAGGCGAGTTCGCTGTTGTTCGTGGTGTAATAATGGCGGCCATTGTACGGATTCCGCAGTCGATGAATCGCCAGCGTACCATTGACCTGTGCCGTCGCGACGGAGTACCCCGGACGGCCGGTGGTCTCGTCTCGGTAGCCGTGGGACACCGCCGAATTGAATTCCAACGTCGACAGCGTGAAGAAGTGATAGTCGGCGTTCGGATTGTACGCGCGGAACATGCGACTGATCGGCAGCGTCACCAGATCGAGCGACACCGCGACGGGTGACGCCGAAGCCAGCGTCCCGTCGAACGCCTTCACCGTGAACGCCGTGATCGGTCCCGTGACTCCCGCAGGTGGCGTCCAAGTTACTTTTTCGTTCACGCCGACTGTCGTCAGTCCGGCCACCACAGGCACACCGTTCTTTGTCAGCGTACTGCCCGCCGTGACCGATTCGATGCGAAACAGAACCGTGTTGCCATCGACGTCGGCTTCGTCACCGGCGGCGATCAGGGCGGAGTACGTGAAGTCGAACGAGATGCCCTGCACACCACCGGCAAACTGATTGATCGTGGTCAGAGTCGGGGCGTCATTCACCGCCGCCACGCTGATCGTCACCTGAATGGACGTCGTCGAAGCCAGTGCTCCCTGGGGAGTGTTCAGCGCCGTGCCATCGAAAGCCCTCACCGTGAACGCGGGAATCGTGCCATTGGCATTGAGCGGTGGTGTCCAAGTGAGTGTGTCGGCGCTGCGGAGAACCGAACTCCCCACGACCACCGGGACGCCGTTGATCAACAACGAGCCGTTGGTCACGCTGGAAATCAGGAAGTTCACGTTTTCGAACGGATCGGCGTCGGCTTCGTTGGCCGCCGTGGCCAGCGTATCGAATGGGATGTTGAAGGCGGTGTCTTCCGTCGCACCCGTCAACGTGTTGACGACGGTGAGCGTGGGAGCCGTGTTGTCGATTTGCACATTGACCGGCACGTCCCCAATGGAGACCGAAAAACTGTCGGTCACCCGCATCTTGAACATCTCGGTTGTCGGCGGAGACTGGAACCCGAGGACCGGTGTGTACACCAGGGTTTCACCTGTCCCCAGCGTGGTGACGCCCGGCGTCACTGCGACGCCATTCTTCGTGAGCCCACCGGTCGATACCGATTGAATCACAAAGCTGAGCGCTTGCGCCGGGACATCAATATCCACCTCGTTGGCTGCCGTGGCCAACGCAGCGTACGTGATCGTGAACGGCAGATTCTTCTTCGCGCCGGTCAGGGTGCTCGCCGTGGTCATCGTGGGTGGATTGTTCACCACCACATTGAATGGCACGATGGCGATGGGCGTGGAATTCAATCCACCGGGGTCGATGGCTTGGATCTCGAACCCGCTCGTCAAACCGGTGTAGTTCAGCGGCGGAGTCCACACGATGCTCTGACCGGGCAACAAGATCGTTCCCGGAGCCACATTCAAGCTGGAAAAGTTGCCGGGGTCCGTCACGGGAGCCAGGGCGTTGCCGATGATGAAATTCAGACCATCGAGATCCACATCCGCTTCATTGGCCGCCGCGGCCAATTGTGCATAGGACAGCGTGATCGGGAAGTCCTGCGAAGTGACGAACTGGTTGACGGTGGTCAGCGTGGGGGCGTCGTTCACCGGCGTGGCGCTGATGGTGACCTGCACGTCCGGAGTCGATTCGAGATTTCCGTCGAAGGCCCGGATGGTGAAGGCGTTTTGTTGACCGTTGGCGTTGAGCGGCCCCCGATAGTTCAGCGTGTCGCCCGCCGCGAACAACGTGACGCCCGGTGTGATCGGATTACTGTTCAGAAGCAGAGTGTGACCGGCGGTGATTGCGACAATCCGAAAACTGATCGGGTCGCCATTGGCATCGACTTCATCGGCCGCTCCCTGCAACGTCGCGAACGGAATGTCGAACAGAATGTCTTCCAGCGCACCGGTCAGAATGGCGGCCGACGTGAGCACGGGCACAGTGTTGACGACATTGATGTTGACCCCCAGATCGCTCGTGGCAAACAACGACGCGGGAAGCGTGTTGTCCCGCACTCTCAGCGTGAACGCGGGAGTCACGTTGCCCTGAAAACCGTTGACCGGAGTCCAGTCCAGAATTTCTCCCGCGGACAATGTGGTGACTCCCACGACAACCGGAACGCTCCCCTTGGTCAGGGACTGAGTTCTCGCGAGGTCGATCGACTGCACGACATAGGTGACCACGTTGGCCGGCGGTTCGTCGGGGTCAAACGTTCCCGAAGTACTGGTGATCGTTTCGTACGTGAACGGATTGGTCGTGGAATTCTTGGCCACGGAGAACTGGATGGGGTTCGTCTGCACGATGGGTGCGTCGGGAACCGGTGTCACGTCGATTCGCACCTGGACCGGTGTGGCCGACCCGAGTTCGAGATCATACGCCCGAACCGTGAAGGCATTCAGCGGTTGGTTGCCATTGAGCACGTTATTCTGGTTCGGCGCGGGTGTCCAAACCCAAGTCTCACCCGGTCCCAGTCGAGTCGAACCGGCGACGACCGGCAGATTGTTCTTGGTGAGCGTTCCACTCGTGACCTGGTCAAGCTGGAACGTCAGACTGTCGCCGTTGATGTCCGAAATATCCGACTGCGCGAACATCGTGTTGTAGTCGATCGTGATGGGGACATCTTCATTGGTCGGCCCCAGCGTGTTGACCATCGTCAACGTCGGCGGCAGGTTGGCCAGAATCTCCCACACACCACGTCCATAGGTTCCCGCCACGAGAATCGTCTGGTCGTTCGGGTTGTTCGTGTCCGAGAGATTGCGAATTTTCTTCAGTTCGATGTCGCGAGCCGGAGAGTTCGGCAGGCCGTTTCCAAATTTCTTCCAGTTCAGGCCACCCGGTGGAATGATCGTCGGAATGTTTGGCGTGGTGTACACGCCATTTTGCGTCGCGACGTACAGAATGTCGTCCGGCAGGTTGAACTGGCGGGGATCAATCTCGATGTCGTAGATCGGCAGCTTCGGCAGGTCGCCCGTGATGTCCTCCCACGTCAAACCCAAGTCTCGCGTCCGGAAGATTTGACCGCCCCCCGTGATCGTCTCGAACGCCACGTAGGCCGTACGGGGATCTTGGGGATCGGATTTGATTGTCCGGACAATGTAGTCGGAATTGAAGAAGTTACTCGTGAAGCTGACGGTGGCACCCGAGGCCGCGAGAGCGGCAAACAGTTCGTCCGTTCGGTTGATCCAAAACGGCCGGCCACTGGTCCCTCCCGCCGTCACTGGTTGGCGCGTTGAGACCAGGATCATGGGACCGGGGTTGTCGTTGTTTCCGTAAAACTGGACTCCGGGAATGACCTTGCCACCGATCGTTCCTCCGGAGGCTGTCGCAGGGCTGGTTGGGATGGTCCCTTGAGTGGAGATCGTGTCGTCCGTTGAAGCCCAAATGATATTTCCATCGGAAGTGGGTTCAATTTCCGTGATCAAACCGTCCGTATTCCAGCCTTCGTCGGCGGGTACGGAGCGTTGCCAGACCGTATCCGCACCACGGTTAGCGTCGGATGCGGTACTGATTTGTATCCATGTGTTTCCCAGACTGTTGGGTTGGCCCTGAGTACCAATCGATGCATACACCGCGTTGGTCCCCACGTACACTCGACGCACGCCTCCTTGCGACGCGTTGGCCAGCGGCTGATAGTACTGCCTGAGACCGACGTCACCGGTACCACTTCCAATGACCCCGGTTCCCACAGCGGCCCACGTGGTACCAGAGTCCGTGGAACGCTCGACGATACTTGCTCCGCTCGTGTCGCTGTTCCACGTGCGAAACAAAGTTGAGGGAACACTGGAATCGCTCACGATTCGCGCTCCGTCCGTCGAGCCGCCACCCGGAGGTGTCAACGAAGCGCCCGAGGCAATCCGCTCCCATTCCAAGTCGTCTGTGAACTTGGCGGAATCGAGATTCTGCAACGTCGCATAGAGAATACTGTCGTTCGTCCGGTCCGTGGCGATCGACGTCACCAGGGCAATTTGAAGTCCCGTCGCCCCAGCCCCCTGCAAACCATCCCAGTCGATGGTCCCCACGATCGGATTGTCCAGACGATAGATTCCACCATCGTTGCCATCCAGCAGTTTGCCGTCGGCCCCAAAGGCCACGGCATGGTGCGCCTGAAACGTGTTGCCCCCTGGGCCACTCTCAATGTTGATCCAAGTCAGTCCGCCGTCCGTCGTCTTGAGGTACTGGCGATCGCCACCGGCATAGACAATGTTGGCGTCCGCCGGATCGACAATCAACGTGGTGTTGTTAAACCCGCGCGCTCCGCCCTGTGTGTTGAGAAGATAGTTCGGAGTGTTCGGAAGATTGAACCACGTGATGCCACCGTTGGTGCTTTTCATCATCTGGATCAGATTGCCGCCCGGCAAACTGCTGGAGATTGATGCATAGACAATGTTGCGGTCAGTCGGCGCGACCGCCACACGGGTCACGCCATTGGTAGTGCCGGCGGGAAAGTCGCTCGAACGGAACCAGGTGGCCCCGCCATCCGTGGTCTTGAACACCCCACTCCCAGTTCCCGTAAACGCGACGGCGGTGTACAGCGTTTCCGGGTCCACCGGGTCCATCACCAAGTCAGTAAACCGCGCGGTGTCGGGAATGGGAGTCGATGAGGAGGGCGGAGCGTTGAAGGTCACGTTCGTCCACGTCACGCCGCCGTCAATCGTCTTGTAGACACCGTAGCTGCCCGTGGCGAAGTTCGGGTCGACACTACTCGAAACGGCCGCATAGACAATGTTGGGGTTCAGCGGGTGAACGATGATTTTTGAGAACCCTCGAAAGTCAAACTCACGAGTGGCCTGATTTCCCGGCAGCAGCGTCCAACTAATTCCTCCGTCAACCGTTTTCAGCATTCCACGTCCGAAGGACCGGTCACCGCGCAGGCCACCCGCATCGACCGAATTACCCACACCGCCCACCGCCAGATCACCACCAATGCCGGTACCGGCATAGATCACGCTGGGGTTGCTGCGAGAAATGGCAATGGCACCCACCACCAGTGTCTGCTGATCATCGGGCACGAGATTGTTGAAGATATCCCGAAAGTTCGGGAGCGAATCCGTCAGTGGAACCCAATCGGGATTCGCCGCGAGTGCGTTCTGCGTCTGCCACACACCGCCACCAGCCGTGGCAAGGTATAGGTTGTTGGAATCGGTCGGATGCGGCGCGATCCCCGTGACGCGACCGACCAGCGGTTCATTGCCGGGGACGATGGTTTGGTTGACGGGCGACGGCCCGAACGGCGTCCAGTTGAGGCCATCGGGATCGAGCGGCACACCGGCGCTTAGGAGCGACCGATCTTCCAGCCGCTCCACCTGGAGTGACAGCCCCTCGCGGTTTCGGCGGCGATCATTCTTCCGCGGCGAAAACCAGCGCGAGACCTGGCGTCTCAGCAGACTCAGAAACGGGTTGACACTGACGGGACGGCTCTCCAGATCGTACATCGAATAACTCCACCACCGTTTAGGTTGACAGGAAGAACTAGCGAGCGGCCCATTCGCTGTGAAGCATGCGGTCGACGTTCACAGGCGGCGTGGGGCAAAACAACCCGGCATTCCTCACGAGCGCGGTTGCTGGACATATCCCGAATCATTTGCCCTTCGGCGTCGCCCGGGATTGCTCGTCCCGTGACCGAAATCAAACACCTCATCGAATCAATTGTTTCGATTTCGGTGTCTCTGGCGATTGGGTAACCCACGGCAGGGCTTGCCGTGACCGACGAAATCAGCGGACCAATTCCGCGCGGACGATGGTGACCCGTCTATTCAAGTCGGCATCAGTTTGACCGTAACTTGCGATCTATTCGTCCTGACGATCTGCCCGGAAAGTAGTCTCAACCCGGATGTGTCACAAGGGATGAGAAATTTGAACAATCCGGTTCCGCCAACAACTCCGAAAGATTTCACGGTATTAACTGTATCGACGGTAGGGCTTCTTCCGATACTACTCAGCAAACCGTCTGTGCGTGGCTTGCGCTCGGAGGAGTTCGGTTGAAGTTCGGCCAATCTGGCCGTTCGACAGCCGAAGCGGTTAGGTCGAGTGACCCGCCGTTCCCTCCGCACCAAAAATCTCACAGCGGCACCGTCAGGACAGGTCCTGATCGGTCGACGAGAAACTCCCTGATCCGCGTCCACGCGCTGACGAAGTCCTTTAGGAGAGGTGGCAGAATGCGGCGCACATCGATCTTCTTCGCCTCGTTGCTTGTGATTTGCAGCACGCTGCAGACCATCCGTGCTGACGAGCCGGCCCGGTTACGAATCACCGACGGTCAAACTGCGGAAGCCGGCACCGCATCGTTGACTGATACGCCATTGCCGCCAATTGATACGCCGCCCATCAACCAGCCGATCGTCAACTACGACTCGTCCTTTGATGCGGACTCGATTTTCGCTGAGCCGGCCTATCCGTGGTACGCTCGCACGGAAGCCATTTTCCTGCGCCGAACTCCGATTTCGGGCCAGGCCGTTGTCGTGGAAGACATGAACAGCGGTTTGGGAGCCCCCAACACGGTGGTGCGGGTCGACGCCAATAATCTGAGCTTCAACAACAACGCACAACCTGCCTTTGGATTCACTCTCGGTCGACAGCTCGACAACGTCTCGTCGTTTGAGGCGAGTTACTGGGGGCTGCTCCACTGGACGTCGGGCTCAGTCACTTACGGTGCCAACAGCCTGTCCTTGAACGGTCCCATCGCCATCACGACCCAGGACTTTTTCCTGGCCGACGAAATCGCGATCTCGTACGTGTCCAACCTCAATAACATGGAGTTGAACTACAAACAAACGATCAACGGACTCTCCTTGCTCGGCGGATTCCGGCTGGTCAGCCTGAGCGAAGATTTCAACATTCGCTCCCATGACGTGGATTCCGGGACCAGCAACTACCGCATCAAGACTGTGAACACGCTCATCGGTGGCCAAATCGGAGCCGGCTGGAACTGGACTCCCGACGACCGGGTGACACTGGACTTGTTCAGCAAAGTGGGCGTGTTTGGCAACATCCAGCGCATGACTCAGACTCTGGCCGACCTGAACAACACTCTGCCGCGACTGAACGCTCGTGACGGGTCAACCCACACCGGTTTTGTCGGCGAGGTGGGAGCCAACGTCCAGTACCGCGTCACCGAGTGGCTCACCCTCAACGGTGGTTACCGATTCATGTGGATCGACGGGCTGGCACTCGCTCCCAACCAACTCGACTTCACCGACATCTCCAGTCCCGACCGGACACTCAGTGACTCAGGCTCCAGCTTCAAGCTCTACGGTCCGCACTTCGGAGCCGAGATCCGCTGGTAATCGTGGTTGCCATCAAAACCAAAAGACAAACAGCCCGGCGGCTTCCTCGAAGCCGCCGGGCTGTTGCGTTTTGTAGCCCGCTCTCGCCGAGAACGGATCGTAGCCGATCCAACGGAGTCGTTCGCCTGCCATGTGACGCCGGTGGCTCTTCGGCTTTCCTCTCGCGGAGCGAAAGGGCTACGTGTTTCCGAAATCAACTTTCCAGATTCTTCAGCCGCCCCGTGCTGTCCCCCAGCGAATCCGCCGGCGCTCCCACTCGGTCCAGCATCGACAGGAATAAATTCGCCAGCGGTGTGTTTTCCGGATGCTTCACGTGTCGACCGGTGACGATCGAACCACCCCCCTTGCCGACCAGCAGGATCGGCAGATTGTTGTGGTTGTGCCGGTCGCCGTCGCCGATGCCGCTGCCGTAGAGCAGCATCGAATGGTCGAGCAGCGTTCCCCCCCCTTCCTTCACCGCCGCCATCTTGTCCACCACATACGCGAGCTGCGTCGTGTGGAACAGATTGATCTTCTTGATCTTCTCCTGCTTCTGCGGGTCTTTGCCGTGATGCGACAGATCGTGGTGCCCTTCCTTAACGCCCAGCAACGGGTAACTGCGACCGCTGCTTTCGTTCGCGAACACGAACGTCGCCACCCGAGTCAGGTCCGCCTGCAATGACAGCACCATCAAATCGCCGATCAGCCGGATGTGCTCGCCGTAGTCGGACGGAATGCCAGTCGGCTTGTCGATCTCCGGCAGTTTCGGCTTGTCGCCCCCACCCCCCTCCGCCACCGCGCGCGAAACCCGTCGCTCCAGTTCGCGAACCGACGTCAGGTACTCGTCCATCTTGCGCACGTCGGCCGATCCGAGTTTGGTTTTGAGACGGCTCGCGTCGTCCAGCACAAAGTCGAGCACGCTCTTTCGCTTCCGCTCCCGCTTCGCCCGCTGTTCGTTCACCTCGGCGTCGGAGCCTTCCGAAAACAGCCGCTCGAAAATCAGACGCGGGTTGATTTCCTTCGCCAGCGGCGTCGCTTCGGACTTCCACGAGATGTTCGATGAGTACGCGCAACTGTATCCCGAGTCGCAATTCCCCGCCTGCTGACCGGGATCGCATCCCAATTCGAGAGACGCGAACTTCGTGTTCTGCCCGACCTTCTGAGCCGCGACTTGGTCGACCGACACACCAATCCGGATGTCGGAACCGTTCGTTTTCTTCGCCTGACAGCCTGTCAAAAACGTGGCCATCGCCCGGGCATGGTCTCCCGGACCGTCGCCGTTCGCATTCGCCTTCTTCTGCGACAGCCCCGTCAGCACGAGCAGGTCTTTCTTGTGCGACTTGAGCGGCTCCAGCGTCGCCGGTAAATCACCCAGCGGCCCCTCTTTCTCCGGTGTCCAGTCGGCCATGTGCATCCCGTTCGGCACGTACGCAAACACCATCCGCACCGGAAACTTCTTGCCGGCTGCCGTCGGCGCCGCGCTGGCAATCAACGGCTCCATGACATCCAACCACGGCAGCGCCACGGTCGTCCCGAGACCACGCAGCATCGTTCGTCGAGAAATAAGCCAGTTTTGTCGCATGAGACACCTCGTGAAGAATTGTCGATTTCCGATTGTCGATTTTCGATCTCAGATTGCAACGCCAATGTTACTCACAGACGGCAGCCGATCATTCGTCCCCATCGTGACCTGCCGGGTTCCCACTGCAAAATCGGCAATCGGAAATCGGCAATCGAAAATCCCCTTCACTCCCTTCTCCGGCTTCGCTTCTGAAACGGATCACTCCTCATCACTTCCAGTAGCAGGGTCGAAAACTTGTACTGATTCTTCGCCACCGCCTTCACAATCTGATCGACGTACGGCTTGTCCGCCGGTTCCATGCCGCGGCCCGTGGCAAAGGTCAGCAGCTTCTCGGTCAGGCAGCGGGTGAAATCTTCTTCTCTCTGACGAAGCAGTTTCTTCAACTCGACGGGACTCGAGAACGATTGGCCGCTGGGCAATGTCCCGGCGGGATCGACGGCGAACGGGCCGTCCTTGGTGCGCCAGCCACCGATCGCGTCGTAGTTCTCAAAACCAAACCCCAGCGGGTCCAGTCGCTGGTGGCAACCGGCGCAGTCGGCGCTCTTGCGATGCTTCTCCATCCGTTGCCGCAACGAACCCGACGTGATCGCTTCATTCTCCTCGCTCAGCAACTCGACTCCCGGTGGCGGCGGTGGCGGCGGCGTGCCGAGCACGTTTTCGAGAATCCACTTCCCGCGCTTCACGGGGGATGTGCGAGTCGGATTGGACGTGACCGCCAGCACACCGGCCATCATCAGGATGCCGCCGCGCTGGTCCCCCTTGATCTGCGTCCGTACGAACTTGTCTCCCCTGACCCCTTCGATCCCATAGTGTGCCGCCAGTCGTTCGTTCACGTATGTGAAATTGGCATCGAGGAAGTCCAAGATGCTGCGATCTTCACGCAGCATCTGCGTAAAAAAGATTTCGACCTCCATGCGCATCGACCGACGCAGCACGTCGTCGAACGCGGGGAAGTCGTCCTTGTCTGGCGTCAGCCGGTCCAGCGTCCGGAGTTGCAGCCACTGCCCGGCGAAGTTCTCGACAAACGCCTCGGCCTTCCGCTCGCGAAGCATCCGCTTGATCTGCTGTTCAAGCACCCCCGGCTTCCGCAACTCGTTCCGTCGAGCCAAACCAAACAACTCTTCGTCCGGCATCGAACTCCACAGGAAATACGACAGCCGGTTGGCCAACTCGAACTCGTTGATCGGGTAGATCCCCTGCGGGTCTTTCGTCTCCTGATCGACCTCCACGCGAAACAGAAAATGCGGCGAGACGAGGACCGCCTCCAGAGCCAGTTTGATGCTCTCCTCGAAATTCTCGCCGTCGGCCTGCACCGCCGTGAACAACTTCATCAGCCGATCGACCTCTTCGTCCGTGACGTTGCGACGGAACGCTCGACGGACGAAGTTCCGCAGGATCACTCGCGCACAGGCCGTCGCATTCTTGCCGTCGGGCGTGCAGGTAAAAATCCGGGCATGCGTTTCCGGCATCGCCGTCGGCTTGACGTTGACCGGCCCCTCGATTTCGATGTGCTCGACGTACAGGTTGCGGTCTTGCTTCTTCGCGGGGTCGTAAAAATCGTTGAGGAACGCGAACGCCACCCGCTGCCGACCGGCTTCGACTTCTACTTTCCTCTCAAACGGCGCGGGCTTGTCCTGCACGGCTTTGACATCCACCTGCTGAACCTCTTTCCCGCCAACTCGGAACGCCATCCGCACCGGCTCGTCCCCCGCCTGCTGTCCGAACGCGCGGGTCCGCACGATGTATTCCCCCGCACGGGCGAAGTCGTGTTCGACGTACGCGGCTCCGTTCGAGAAGATCCCCATCGCCGTGCCTCGGTACAGTCCGCCGGGGCCGGTCCGTTGGAGTTCGGACGCAGCGTAATTCATTTTCTTCGGCTTGGTGTTTCGCTGTGTGACGATGGCCGCATCCAGAATATTTTCAGCCGCCGTCACGTACTTCTCCAGCAGGATTGGCGGCATGGAGAGCACATCGCCAATGTTGTCGAACCCGTATCCGACATCATCCGACGGGAAGTCTTCAGCCGGCTGAAAATCGACCCCGACCAAATCGCGAATCGTATTGTTGTACTCGGCCCGGTTGAGCCGCCGCATTGTCACGCGGCCCGGATTGCGCGGAGCCGCCGCGTCGATCTGGTCGAGTTTCTCCCGGACCCATTTCTTCAGCCGTTCCAATTCCGCATCGGTCGGCTGCGGCTGATCGTCCGGAGGCATGACTCCTTCATCGAGATTCCGAAACACGGCCCCCCACGCCTTGCGATCCCGCAGCACGGCCGCTTCGTTGGGGAACTTGTCGAACGACAAATCCCCCTTGACCTTCACCCCCGAGTGACATTTGGAGCAGTACGTTTTGAGCAACGGTTGAATTTCCTTCGCATATCGCCCGTCATCACGAATCGCTGCGGCCTTGCCTTGTGCCGACAGTGCGAGCGGTCGCCAAACGGTCGTGGCGACAACCACCAGGCTCAGCAGAATAGTCAGACGTGAGAACAATGAGACACGCATGGCAGTACCAGTGATTTGAAGACTCGTTTTATGTTGCCGTCACGCGCCGAGTTTGTGAATCAATTGAACCCAGAGCGATTAGAGGGGGGGGGAATCCAAGGTTGGTGGTGTTTTGGTTTTGAATTCGGGAGGACGTCGAGCCGTCGTGATGGCCGTTCGTCTGCTGACGAGTGTGGTGAAACGTGAGCAGTCAGGTTTCCGTGCTTCCCATCCTTTCCAGTTTGTTAATCGGTGGTGGTCACCACGACCGCTGCGCACAGCACCGTCCAGCGGCACAGGTTGTGGGCCAGCGCGAACCACACGGCGATGGTCCGAACCTTGTCCAGGCCGCGGATTCGGAACTGGGGCAGGCCACGTTGCCGGGCCAGGGCGTTCACACACTCGGCCGTCGAGGCACGTTCCTTGTAGATCGTCTTCGCCGACTCGGTCCCCATGCGGGTCCGCCACTCGGTGAGTTCCGGCGACGTGCCGGGGCGCGGGGCGAACGGGTCTTGTCCCTTGGCTCGCTGCTGGTCTTCTTCCTTGACCGGTGCGTACACCTTGGACCCCTGTTCGGGCGTGTTGAGTGCTTGCAGGTCGTCCTTGGTCGAGTAGCCGCCGTCGGCCAGGATTTCGGGAGGCCGCAGCCGGGTCGTCAAAGACTGGCTGTGGCAAAACGACGGACGCGTCTGGCTGGAACGACTCCCCGGCTACGCTCCCGATCTCAACCCCGATGAAGGCGTCTGGAATCATCTCAAACACGTCCAACTGGTCAACGTCTGCAAGCCCGGATCTGCCCACCCATCGCCACGAACTCCTCAACGCCATTCGTCGTGAAGATCTCATCCCCGCCTTCTTCAATGCGGCCGGGCTTTAGGGATTTCCATTCCGGTCAGTAATGGCAGTCGAACGCACTGTCCAGTTGCGGCGCTACGGGCGACGGCTTCGGTGAACTCCATATACGCCACACCTGTGGCGAAGTCGGTAAGGTGGACTGCTTCCTTCCCGCGGATGGCATTAACGAACTCTTCTTCAACACGCCAGCGCCCTTGATGCTCCGGCGTGAGATCGATGCGTTTGAGATCGGGGTCGCCAATGCGACCGCACCACAGTTCTTCTTTCGGCGAGATCAGGTACTTGAACGTTCCATTACGACCGTAGAGATGAATTTTCTTGCCGGGGCCAAACAGGACCGAGCCGCTGATCTGATAGATTCCACGACCGCCGCCCGGCAGTTGTGTGAGAATCTGCACGCTGTCGGGAACTGTGACCGGCACCAAACTGCCTGTGGACGGTGCCGGGCGAGTCGGTTCGAACGTCGTGCTCTGAGCAAACACGCTGATGGGTTGGGGCACCCAGCGGCACAGCGATTCGTGGAGGATTCCCAACGTCAGCAAGTTCAGACCACTCAGGTTGGCGTCCTGACGCCAGTGCAGTTCTCTGCTGTAATCCCAAAATGTATCGTCCGCGCCGATCACGACGACTTCTCGAATTTCACCAAGAAATCTTTCGGTGATGAGTTGCCGCACGAAAGCATCCTGAACCAGGCCGAAAGGGCTGGGGACGATCTGCGCGATCAGGTCGGGGCGGGCCTGCGACGCTTGGAGCATGCGGTGAGCTTCCGCTGCGTTGCACGCCATGCGGGCTTCGCAGAGGACATGTTTTCCGGCGGCGAGCGCCGCACACGTCACATCGGCGTGCAGGTTGGGCCAAGTCCCGATGCACACGGCATCGACATCGGGATCGTGAACCAGCGATTGCCAGTCGGGGTAGGTCTTGGAGATGCCAAACTCACGAGCCACTCGCGCGGTAGATTCGGGCGTGCGGTTGACGACCCCGACGAGTTCGACTCCAGAAATCGCTCGCAATCCGGGGATGTGTCGCACCCGCGTGTTGGCTCCGGCACCGACGATGCCAATTCGGACTCGTTGCTCTGCCATCGGTCTCTCTGCTTCGGGGGGGGGTTCAGTTCGTTACACCGTTCCGGTCGCGAGGAGATGGGACACGATACCGGGCAACGCTTCGTCGCTGACAGTATAACCCCACCGGTGGAGCACGGCTACAAAGCCAATTCACTGGCAGCCCCTCATCTGCAACGGATTACTTGCCACCCGAGATGTCCATCACCATCGGTAGGGTCGACAGGCTTGTTCCGGCTTTGCTGGCTTCCTTGATTGGAACAGCCAGTCCCTGCGACTGGTGGGAGATCCAGTTGGACTTTGGCTTTCCGCATGGCGTAGAATGCCCGCGACTGGAGTGGTTCAAGCGGTCGCTGCGTTGACGAATACTCTTCGCAGAGGAAAGTCCGGGCTCCACAGGACGCCGTGGTGGGTAACTCCCACCATCCGTGAGGATCGGGACAGTGCCACAGAAAACAAACCGCCAAGGGAGTTGAGAGTTGAGAGTCGAGAGTCGAGAGATCCCGGAATTCACACGCCACTCTCGACTTTCGACTCTCGACTCTCGACTCTCCGGTAAGGGTGAAAAGGTGCGGTAAGAGCGCACCGCGGTGCGGGTGACCGTACTGGCAGGGCAAACCCCACGGGGAGCAAGACCAAGCAGGAAGGAGACGGTCATCCGAGTTCTTCGGAACAAGGTGGCCGTCACGGATCGGTTCGGTCCGTCCCACTTCCGGGTAGGTTGCTTGAGGCGGCGAGCAATCGTCGTCCCAGAGAAATGATCGCTCTCGACAAAACCCGGCTTATCGGACCACTCCAGTCGTTTGTATTTTCGATTTCCGATTGCCGATTTTTGATTTGGAAAACAAATGTTCACGGGGCTAGTCGAAGGGATCGGTGTCGTTCGCGAACTCATCGAGGAGGATGCAGGGCTGCGGATCGAGATCAAGACGCCGCGCGAGATGGCGGACGGGTGCCGGATCGGTGACAGCGTGGCCCTCAACGGATGTTGCCTGACGGTGATCGCGTGCCGACGCCGGCGGTGGTCGTTCGAAGCCGGACCGGAAACTCTGACGAAGACGAATCTGAAAAAGTTCGAAGTCGGCACGCCCGTGAACTTGGAACGAGCGCTGTTGCCGACACAGCGACTCGGCGGCCACATTGTGCAGGGGCACGTGGACGGTGTCGGCCGCGTCGCGAAGATCGACACCGAGGGCGATTGGACGCGGATGTGGTTTCGCGTCCCCAAACCGCTGGCAATGCAGATGGTCTCCAAGGGATCGGTCGCTGTGGATGGAGTCAGTCTGACGGTGGTCGATGTCTCCCGAGATCAATTCAGCGTCGCCCTGATCCCGCACACGCTGACCCACACCACCCTCGGCTCGCGATCCCTCAACGATGCCGTGAACATCGAGACTGACATTCTCGCCAAGTATGTGCAGAAACTGTCAGTTGCTTCCACGAAGCGGGCAAAGTGACCCAGAGGTTGCTTTCTTCGTCCAGATCCTGAGCGGGTCGATTGAAGACTCGATAATCGACTCCCGTTCACTTCCAAGGATCGGCCTGCGACTTCCACACCGTCGCCCGACATTCAATCGAGCGTCGTTTAGA
Source organism: Planctomycetales bacterium (assembly GCA_016235885.1). Taxonomy (GTDB): domain Bacteria; phylum Planctomycetota; class Planctomycetia; order Planctomycetales; family Planctomycetaceae; genus JACRIH01. The sequence continues at coordinate 23,553 of JACRIH010000400.1, forward strand.
TTGCCCCGTCCCTCTGACAACAAACACGGTGACTGCTCGTCCTCGGTTCTCGGCACTTCTTGGAAGAGACGGCTTAACGCAACAGGTCCTGCACGACATGGGCATTTGTCAGCGAGGCATCGGTCAGAGTTTCGTCACGGCCCGAGTGTTCGAAGGTGAGCGATTCGTGATCGAGGCCGAGTTGATGCAGGATCGTCGCATGGAAATCGGCCACGCTCACGCGGTTCACGGCGGCGCGGTAGCCGACGTCGTCGGTTTCTCCGTAGACGAAACCCGACTTGAATCCGCCGCCCGCCGCCAGCAACGAGAACGCGTTGCGGTTGTGGTCACGTCCGGTGCCGTTTTGCGAGACGGGGAGGCGGCCGAACTCGCCAGACCAGATCACGATTGTTTCGTCGAGCAGTCCCCGTTGCTTCAGGTCGCGGATCAGTCCTGCGGTCGGCAGGTCGGTATCGCCGCAGATTTCCGCGAGGCTCGCTTGAGTGTTCGCGTGCGTGTCCCAGGGCTGGAACGGCTTGGGGTGAATCTGCACGAAGCGCACGCCCGATTCGATCAGCTTGCGAGCCAGCAGGCAGCGGAGTCCATACGGTTTGGTCCTTGGGTTGTCGAGTCCGTACAGCTTCTGTGTGTCGGCCGTCTCGTTCGCCACATCGAGCACACTGGTGGCGGCCAGTTGCATGCGCGCGGCCAGTTCGTAGTTCTGGATGCGCGTCTCCAACTCGGTCTCGCGCGGGTAATCGCGCTGATGCATGCGGTTGAGCCGGGCGAGAAACTCAAGATTGTCTCGCTGAACTCCGTCGGGCTGCTCGCGAGCCGCCCGCAGGTTCAACACCGGCGAACCAGCCGAACTGAATTCCGTTCCACGATACAACGCCGGTAGCCAGCCGGAACTCCAAGTCAGTGTGCCGGTCGTGTTGTACCCGGCCGGGTCGCGGAGCACGACGTACGCCGGCAGATTCCGGTTTTCCGTCCCCAGCGCGTAGCTAATCCACGAACCGAACGACGGCCGCCCCTGAAAAATCTTGCCTGTCATGAACATGATCAGGCCTTCGGTGTGGTTGTTGTGCCCGGTGTGCATCGAACGGATCAAACACAGGTCGTCGGCAACGCCGCCGATGTGCGGGATCACTTCCGACATTTCGATTCCCGCCGTCCCGTAGCGACGGAATGAAAACGGCGTGTCGAGCAGTTTGTTCTGTTCGCTGCCGACCTGAAACATCTCAACCTTGATGGAGTGTTGCTGGCCGTTATGCTTCTTGAGCGCAGGCTTGGGATCGAACAAGTCCATCTGACTCGGACCACCATTCTGCATCATCAGAATCACCGACTTGGCCCGCGCCGGTTTTGATGGCTGCTTGGGACGGAGATCGAACGCCGTGGACTTCTCGCCCTCGGGAGCCGCGTGGAGCTTCTGGCCCTGAAGCCAGGCCAACGCCACACTGCCGAGGCCCATGCCCGAAAGTTGCAGCATTTGGCGACGAGAGATAGTTGGTGGCGGCATGGTCGCTTTTGATTGCATGGGGTGACGCATTGTAGACCGGGAATGTCTCGCCAATGAGCTTGCCTCGGTGGTTCAACGGCTTTTGCACTACTCGTTTTTTCTGAGCAATTCAAGTTTTTTCTGAGCAATTCAAGTAGTGCAAAAGCCAATGAACCCCTGGGGCAAGCCCAGGGGCGAATGGTTCACGGCCTCTCCGTGCTCCGTCTAGTTTTACGGAACGTACAGGAACTCATTCGTGTTCAACAGCATTTGACACAGGTTCGTGAGGGCTGCGTCAGCAGCTTGCTCGTGTGTCAGTTTCTTCTGCTCCTGATACCGCGTGGTTTGCCTGGTCAGGAATTCGCGGCTGGCGGAAACTTCATCCAGATTTGGCGGGCGACAAAGCGACAGACGGAACGCGGTTTTGATACGAAGCTCGGCGTCTGCCCCTGCGGCCTGTTTCACTCGATCCGCGAATCGTTCGGCCTGCGTGAAAATGAACGGGCCGTTGAGCATTGCGAGCGACTGCAACACCACCGCCGTACTCGTCCGGCGCGTGCAATTGTGAGCGACAACCGGTTGATCGAACACATTCAACTCGGTCAGTTGGTAATTGCGGCGGCTGAATAGATACAGGCTGCGGCGAAACAAGCTGGTCGGCGTCGGCAGTTTCGCGGAATCAATCTCGACACTGCCATCGGGGTTGGATTTGAGCGGAACTGGTGGGCCACTCGGAGTCCGATCCAACGCGCCGCTGACCGCGAGGATGTTGTCGCGGACGATCTCGGATTCGAGCCGCCGCAGCGGCATCCGCCAGAGCAACACGTTGTCGGGGTCGAGGGATTGCCGATTTTCAATTTGTGATTTTCGATTTGCGTCGTCTGGGTCACTTCCAGCAACCTTCGACGCCGGTGCATTCAAATCGGCAATCGGCAATCGCAAATCGGCAATCGACGCTTGTCGGTACGCGGTCGATTGCACGATCTGCCGATGCAGATGTTTCACGCTCCAGCCGTTGGCGACGAACTCGGTTGCGAGCCAGTCGAGCAACTCGGGATGCGACGGTTCGGCACCGGAGGCTCCGAAGTTGTCGGGGGTCGCAACAATGCCGCGGCCGAAGTATTGCTGCCAGATGCGATTGACGAACACTCGTGCGGTGAGCGGATGGTCGGGACGAGTCAACCAGCGTGCAAGCGCGGTTCGATAGCCGTTGGTCGGGCTGCCGGCGGGCGGGGTCGGCAGCACGAACGGCTGGGCCGGATCGTCCAGCACCGCGGGCACGCCCGGAGATACTTCAGCGCCGGGCGTCTGATAGTCGCCGCGCCGGTACAAGTAGCTGCGCGGCGGCGGGCCGAGATCCCACAACGCCTGAATTTTGTCGTACGATCGCTTGGTCCCGTTCAATTCGGCGATCCGTTTGTTGGATTCCGCAGTCTTCTGACGTGCCCCGTCGTCCAGCGCCTGGTCCACTTCGGCGGGGGTCACCTTTAGCAGCGGTCCCAACTTCTCGGCGAGATACTTTTGGACGTCGTTCCGTTTGTCGGCCGCCGTATCCAGCGCGGCCTTCGTATCGGCGCGAACCGCTTCCGGAATCGTCGCCAACTTCGCGTCGAAGACCTTCTGCTCGAATGGCGAGCGTGTGGCGGAAACCTGCTTCTGTAGTTCGGCCACCTGTCGATCGACGTCGGCGTTGTGCGTGTCGATCGATTGCTTTTCGTTCGCGGCGACGTCGAACAGGAATCGCTCTTTCGAGTGCTTCCAGTTCTGCGCGTCATACGCCGGGGCGAAGAACGCCGCCAGACGATAGTAGTCCGCGTGAGGGATCGGATCGAACTTGTGCGTGTGGCACTGGGCACAATGCACCGTCAGGCCCAACACGTTCCCCGCCACAATTTGCACCGTGTCGTACAACACCTGATGCCGGATGTCGGCCGTGTTCAGTTCGGGAGCGTACGTCACATCGGCCGCCTGCCGGAGGAAGCCGGTCGCGATCAGCAGGTCTTTGATCTCTGGCGTGAATTCGGCCGCGTTCCGCCAATCGACCAACTCGTCGCCAGCGAACTGCTCCAGCAGGAACCGATCAAACGGTTTGTCGCCGTTGAACGACCGGATGACGTAATCGCGGTATTTCCAGATGCGCTCGCGTTCCTCGATGATGCCGGCGTCGTTGTCACTACCGACCGTGTCGACGTATCCGGCGGCGTCAAGCCAGTGCCGCCCCCACCGCTCGCCGTAGTGCGGCGACGCGAGCAACCGCTCGATCAAATGTTGATAGGCATCAGGCGACGTGTCGCTGAGGAAAGCATCGACTTCCTGCGGGCTGGGAGGCAGGCCGATCAAGTCCAAAGACACGCGGCGGACAAGCGTGAGCCGATCGGCATCCGGCGAGAAGCTCAATCCTTTTTCTTCCAGTCGTCTGAGCAGAAACGCATCGATGGGCTTGCGGACGCGGTCCTGATGTTGCACGGTCGGAACGGCGGAACGGATTGGCTTGCGAAACGCCCACCACTCGCGGTCCTTGGGTTGGATCTGCGGTGCCTCGGCCTGAGTGAGCGCGCCGCCTTCGTACGTCGCGGCCGCGCCGGAGTCGAGCCACGCGCGAA
>JACRIH010000401.1 GCA_016235885.1 Planctomycetales bacterium
CTCTCGCTCGTCGGCCTGATGGATCGCCGAGACGAACGCGGTCTGTTGGTCGGTTCAACGGCGGTGGCCTATCTGTTGGCGTTCAGCATCGTCGGGATGCCGAAGAACCTGTATTGGGGCCTGCTATTCTCGCCACTTCTGCCGTTCGGCGTCGCCAGTTCCCCCGCCGCCCTTCGAAAGCTGGGCAACCTAGCCCGACGCGCCCGCTCGCTGCCCGTCCCGCAACGCTCACTCACCCCGATCAGCCGATGATCGAGGTGGGGCAATGCTGACTTGTTTAACCCGGAGCCAACGGCGACGGCGTACGTCAAGATAAAACACGCGGTCGCCGTTGGCTCCGGGTTAAACAATTGGAGGACCATGATCGTGAACTACTGCCAGATACTGACTCGCAATTTCGCCGTGCTGTGCTTGATCGCAATGGTCAATGCCCAGGCGACGAGGGCGGCTGAACCCGCCGCGACGCCGTGGCAGCGGTTGTCTCGCGCAGGCCATCCGCAGACGGTGGCGAAGTGGGCTCGTTGCACGAATTCGCTGTCGTACTCGGGGTACTACGTCGGCGGTGGGGCCGCGTGGCATGGTGAGCCGCGGCGGTGTGACGAAGGAACGTGGGGCTGGGACTATGCGCCGGGACATGCCTTGTCGCCGAAGGTCGCTCTCGGCTGGTGGCACGGTCGCAAGTCGCAAGGGGGGACCGGAGCCTACCGCACGGACGGTGCTCGGTTTCCGCCGGACCGGTAGGGTGGGACCAGCTCGCGGAGCGAGCGCAGGCCCACCGGTTTGGCAGCAATTTGTTCACGACTCGATGGTGGGCCTGCGCTGCGCTGGTCCCACCCTACGAATCAGTACGCACTCACCACTGGCACATCGCCCGCGATTTGCGATGTCGCGTGAGCGGGGTCGGTGTCGATGACCGGTTGGCCGAGGCGCACCGGTTGCGGCGAGATCGCCGTGGGCGTGAACGACGGCGGCGAAGCGATCGTCGTGCCGTACGTGGGGAGCGGATACTGCGGCAGCGCGGCTTGTGGCGGCACGGGTCCAGTGGCGTAGGCTGGCGCGGGCTGTCCGTAAACCGGAGCCGACATCGCGTAGTGCGGCTGACCGGGCAGGCCGGGCTGCGGAGCCGGGCGAGTCAACTGCGCCATCCGCGACTGCACCTGCGGGTTGTACCAGTTCTTGTTCAGCGAGCGTCGATACATCGCCACGGCGCGGTCGGGTTGATTCGTGTCTTGATAGAGCTGGCCCAACAGCGCGGTCGCGGTGTGGTTGTTCGGTTGGACTCGCAGCGCCTGCTGGAGCGACTGTTCGGCTCCGGAGGTGTTGCCCGTTTCGCGTTGGAGCCACGCCATTTCGACGTGCGGTTCGGCGGAGTACGGCTGCGTGTCGACCCAGGCTTGCAACGTGTCAAACGCTTCGGGCTGACGTCCCTGTTCCTTCAGCAGCGAGGCCAGGCCGTGGTACGACGGCTGATGAGCCGGGTCCACCTGCAACGCTTGCTTGTAGACGCGCTCTGCTCCGGCGATGTCACCCTGTTTCTTCAGTGACGACCCGAGATTGTGAACGTAGTCGGCGTTGTACGGGTCGTTCGCGACCGCCCGCTGAAATTCATCGCGGGCCGCCGAGAAGTTCCCGGCCTTGTAGTACTCCATGCCCACTTTGTTGTTCATGCCGCCATGCATCGCGTTGCAACCGGTCAGCAACGACAAGGCACTCGCCAACCAACAGACACACCGCGACGCGGTGCCACGATCTTCGATCAGGCCCATGACAATCGGCTCCGACAGGAGTAGTGAAGTGAGAAGTGACGCGCGAGCCTGCTAGACGAGGCTCCCGAGAGTGAAGAGGGCGGGACGGTATCGGAAGCCTGCGGATGCGGCAAGGTCTTTTTGCTTGCGAAAACGACCGACCGGCGGGTTCTGCCGACTTCACATCTGCGGGGTTTGGCGATGCGGAAAGAATGTCCAATATCCAACACTCAATGTCCACTTTCCAAGTGATTTCACTCGGAAAACTGTTGGTGATGTTCGTGACCGTTCCCAATGTCCGTCACTTGGATATTGAGTGTTGGATATTGGACAATTCGTCCACACTCGTCGCCCGCTTCCTCACCGATTCACCTACTTTGGCAGAGTCACCTTCGCCGACCGCACGAAATCTTTCAATTCGTCCAGCCGCGCCACGACCGTTGCTTTGGGTCCGGTCAGCTTGATGTAGAACGCGTGCGATGGCGTCAGCGGAATGATGACGGCGGCCATGCGGTAGTCGGGACGCGGTTCGATCGCGGCGACTCCGGGAGCACGATTGGCCGGGCCGTTGTACGTGCCGCGGATATCGACCCACTGGACTTCGTTGTCGCCGAGCATGAGCGTTTCGGTTTTCGGACCCAACCCCGACTCCTGCGTGAACTCGCTGCTCCACCGACCGATGCTCGCGTCGAGACCTCCGCCAGCAGCCATCAGCGTCAGACGTCCGTCGAATTCGTCGCCGTCAGCACGCGGAATCGTGAACTCGGCGTCGAGAATCCGCACGCTGGGTGGGTTCACCCGCTGCCAGCCGGCGGGAACTTTGAACGTGATCACCTCCAGCTTGAGTTCGCTGGGCTGACCATCCGTCGGTTTTGTCTTTTGCTCGCCGTCACTCGGCGCTGCGGAGTCAGCGGTCGTTGCCGTCGTCGACTTTTCCGCAGGCGACGTTTCCGTGTTGGTCGATGCGGAACTGGTCGCGACCGGGGCAGGTATGGCGGGCGGGTTATCACTGCAGCCTGTCAGAAGACCCACTGCGATGACACCATTCAATTTGATCCAGTTTCGCGCCATGACTGCTCTCATTTCTGAAGATCTCGCTGAGGGAAACTTCACTGCCGGGCAGATTGTAGCCGACCGCGCCGAGCACGGACAGCATTGAGATTGGACTGCCCACGATGTAGCTTTCCGAATCGTTCCGACGTAGTCCGGACCCCTTGGTCCGGACGAAGTCGTCTTCGACGCCAACGAGCGGACTCGTCCGGACCAAGGGGTCCGGACTACGAACGTCGGGAAATCATCGCGATCGTATTCCCAAACGACGAAGAGGAAATTCATTATGCGCACGACTTGGACTTTTCATACCGCGGTGTCGCTCGTGTTCGGACGTGACGCGGTGCGGCAGGTGGGAGACATTGCCGCACGCTTGGGAGCACGACGGGTGCTCGTCGTCGCGGACAAGATGCTCGTGCAGGCGGGGCTGGTCGAGCGCGTGGGCGAACCGCTGGCGACGGCGAAGATTGATGTCGATCTGTTTGACGAAGGCGTCCCCGAGCCGCCGATTTCTCTGGCCGAAGCGTGCATCGCGCGAGCACGAGAGACGAAGCCGGACGCCGTGATCGGCCTCGGTGGTGGGAGCAACATGGACCTCGCGAAGATCACGGCGGCGGTGATCACGAACGGCGGTACCGTCCGGGACTATGTTGGTGACGATAAGATCGGCAAGCCGACACTGCCGCTGATCTGCATCCCGACGACAGCGGGAACTGGATCGGAAGTATCGGGGGCGTCGGTGCTGACGGACACGGAGATTGGCAACAAGGTCGGCATTCTCAGCAATCACCTGCGGCCGCGCGTGGCGGTGGTCGATCCGCTGCTGACCGTGAGCTGTCCGCGAAAAGTGTCGGCCGACAGTGGGATCGACGCGCTGACGCATGCGATCGAAGCGTTCACGGCGGTGGACAACGAAGTCTTCCCGTTGCCGCTAGGAGAGCGGTCGATTTATCAGGGGAAGAATCCGATGGCCGACCTGTTGGCTGAGCGGGCCATTCGATTGGTCGGCGCGAATCTGCGTCGCGTCGTGCAGGACGCCAGCGACTTGGAAGCCCGCGACGCGATGGCCTTCGCCGCGACATCGGCCGGGATGGCGTTCTCGAACTCGGGCGTGGCGGTCGTGCATGCCCTCGAGTACCCGGTCGGCGCGGCGACTCATTGCTCGCACGGAGCTGGCAACGGCCTGCTGCTTCCGTTCGTGATGCGATTCAATCTGCCGGCCCGCCTGTCCGCGTTCGCGAAGATCGCCGAATGGCTCGGGGAAGACGTGACCGGTCAGTCGGTGGAACAAGCCGCCGAACGATCCATCACCGCCGTCGAACGTTTGAAACGTGACATCGGCATCCCCGATCGACTCCGAGACATCGGTGTTCGCGAAGACCAACTCCGCCCGTTCGCCGAAAAGGCATTCGGCGTGAAACGCATCCTCCGCGTGAACCCACGCACGGTGACTGCTGAAGATTTGGAAGGCATCTTGCGCGCGGCGTGGTAAGCTTCGGCGAGCGGGGCGACGTCAGCCCCCCGGTTTGGCGACGAAACCACCGGAGGGCTGACGCCGCGCCGCTCGCCGGGAAGAATCCGGTGTTCCACCACTTTTAGACCGTCGCTACAATCCGCCCCCTTTCGACCAGGTCGGGCTGCGGCATGGAGGCCTCGGCGCGATCCGGCACGTCAGTTTTTGGGAAGGATCCTGAACGATGACGTCTCGTCCTGTCGGTCGGTTGTTGGTTGGCGGTGTCTGTGTTGCGCTCGCGATGACGTCGTTGCGGGCGATGGCTCAGACGACGAAAACGCCCGCGAAGAAAGCCGCTCCCGCTCCCACTCCCGCATCATCACCCACCGGCGTGCGGCCTGCATCCGGGACCGGTGTTCCGAAGGCCGCGAACAGCTCGCCTGTGAATTCCGCGGGCACGACGGCTCAGCCCAAGACACGTCCTGTCGGCGAACCGTTCCGCATTCCCGAGCCGACTCCCGAAGTCCTGCAGATCCTGCGCGACTGGGAAACGACCACCAAGAAATATCAGCGTCTCGAAGGGGACTTTCACAAGTACACATACGACCTCACGTTCATGGTCGAGAAGCGTGCGATCGGCGAGTTCTACTACGAGTCGCCCGACAAGGGGGCGTATCAACTCAAGCCCGACTCGAAGGTCACGAAGGGGATGGTCAACAACAAGCCGGTCAATGGCGAGAATGTGAAGCTGACTGTCGAGGCGGACCGATCCGACCGTTGGATCTGCACTGGCAAGGAGGTCTTCCAGTTCGATGATCCGCAGAAGACCTACCACATGGTGTTGATTCCCAAAGAACATCAGGGAACAAACATCATCAATGGTCCGTTGCCGTTCCTGTTGGGGATGGAAGCAAACCTTGCGAAGAAACGCTGGGAGTTCAAGCTCCTCAAGCGGACGGAGTCGCAGATCTGGTTGTCGGCGCGACCGCTTCAGCAACAAGACGCGACGCTCTATCAATATGCCACGATCATTCTCGACTCGCAGACATTCCTGCCCTCGGCGGTGCGGATGCTCGACCCGGCGGGGACCGTCGAGATTGTTCACACGTTTGGCAAATTGAAGATCAACAAGAATGCCGCGAATTGGCTGGGCCAGAATCCTCTCAAGCCAGACCTCAAGGGTTACAAGATGGCTCAGAACCCCGAGGACGCTTTGAAAGTTCTGAACGGTTCGCCCGGAAGCAAGTCCGCGCCGCGCACGGCTTCCGAAGCGAACAGGTCGGCACCGTCGAAAACGTCCACGACGAAACCCGGCTCGAAGACGGTGACGAAGTGATCGCGGTGGCATTGGCGACGTCTCCGGCGATTTGCAGAGACTGACGGCAGTCGATAACTTGCCCGTTGGAGTCCCGCCTTCAGGCGGTCAGAGAGCCGGCTGAAGCCGGTACTCCAGCCAGCCGTTCAATTGTGGAGAGTCGATCATGGGTTTGTTTGCAGGAAAAAAGGGGTTGGTGTTCGGGATCGCCAACGATCATTCGATCGCGTGGGCGATCACGGAAAAGTTGCACGCGGAGGGGGCGGTGATGGGTTTCACGCACCTCCCCGACAAAGATCCCGAGCGGCCACGCATGGAACATCGGTTGCGCAAGCTGGTCGAGCCGATCGGCGCGAAGATGATCATGTCGTGCGACGTGCAGAAAGATGACGACTTGGACCGCGTGTTTGCGAATGCGAAGGAAACGTTCGGGCAGGTCGACTTCGTGTTGCACTCGATTGCCTATGCGCCGATGGAAGACTTGAAGGGACCGACGATCAACGCCAGCCGGGCCGGGTTTGGGTTGTCGATGGATATCAGTGTCTACAGTCTGCTCGCCATCGCGCGGCGGTCGAAGGAGATTCTCGCTCCGGGGGGAAGTGTCCTCACACTGACATACCTCGGCGGCGAGAAGGTGATTCCCGGCTACAACATCATGGGCGTGTGCAAGGCTGCACTGGAGAGTCTCACCACGTACCTCGCGTTCGATCTCGGCCCGAGTGGTTTTCGAATCAATGCTCTGTCCGCCGGGCCGATCAAGACACTCAGCTCATCGGCCGTCGGCGAATTCGACACGATGCTCAAACTGTACAACGGCATGTCTCCGATGCGCCGCAACGTTTCCGCCGAGGAAGTCGGCAAGACGGGGATGTACCTGCTGAGCGACCTGGCCAGTGGCGTCACCGGCGAAACCTTGCACGTGGATGCGGGGTTCCATGTGATGGGTGCTCCGCCAGCGGGCATGAATCTGGCGTAGCGGTCGTTTAACCCGGAGCCACCGGCGACGGCGTGTTGGCTGCCGAGTCAAAAACGAAAAAATCTTTGCCACGGATGAAACACGGATTACACACAGATTTGTAATTGGCGACGGCCCTTGCCTGGGTCATTTCCGTGTTTTATCCGTGGCTAAGAAAAATGTCCGCACGCCGACAAAAAGCTGCGGCCGAATAGTAAGTACCGATCAGGAGGTCGAGCGGCCATGTCAACGGAAGGGACTCCTCAATCAATCGGCGTCGCAGTGGTCGAGCATCGAGGGCGGTATCTTGTTGGACTGCGCGGCCCAGATGGGCCGCTGGCGGGTTTCGCAGAGTTCCCCGGGGGCAAATGTTTGCCCAAGGAATCTCCGGGCGTGGCGGCGTGCCGCGAGTGCCTCGAAGAAACCGGCTTGCAGGTGAAGACGGTAGACCTGCTGATGCGGCGCACGTTCGTTTACGAGCACGGGCCGGTGGACCTGCATTTCTGGCTTTGTCGTCCGGCCGATCCCGAAACGGTGGCGGACAGGCATCAAGAATTCCGCTGGGTTCCCGGCGTCGAACTCGATTCGCTGAAATTCCCCGAAGCCAATCTGCCGCTCATTCGTGAACTTGTCGAGCGGGCGCAGGCGGCTCAGGCTCGGGAACGGTAGCCCTGTCGCTCCGCGACAGGGCAGCCAATTTTCCTGTCGCGGATCGACAGGGCAACGCGGCGACCCGATTTGCCCGCCGCAATTTCGTGAGCTACATTTGCCACGGACGATTCACGATTCCGTGTCGAGGCGGCTGCGAACCATGAAGGCGATCGAAACCTATCTGCGGTTCTACGAAGACCAGCTTTTCCGGCTGTGGGACAACATGTCGCCGATGCAGTACGGACTGATCCTGCTGGCAGTCGGTACTCTCGGTTGGGTGTTGATGAAGAGCGGAGCCGGATACACCGGCACGATCGGCGGTGCGAAAAAGTCGGTCATCGTGTGCGTCGCACTGGTTGTCGGACGGCTCGGCTACCGGTTTGTGACGACGTATTTTTGAGCGACGCGGCGGTAGGACCGACATTTTCGTCTGCCCCCGAAAGGTCGGACAAGAGTGTCCGACCTACGCAACGATCCCGTCTGCGACCTACCCCAACTTCTCCATCGCCGCCCGGACGTTCTTCAGGCAGACTTCGAGGTCGGGGACAGGGTTCTTCGGGTTTTCTTCGTACTCGAGAGCCAGGCAGTATTTGTATTTGAGCTTGGTCAGCACCTTCAGGCAGCCGACCACGTCGAGGTCTCCCTCGCCGACGATTTTGAAAATCTTCGCGTCCTTCACGTCCTTGAGGTGGACGCCGAAGACGCGGTTGCCCAGCCGTTCGAGAGCTTCGACCGGGTTCTCATTGCTGCGGAGATAATGCCCGGTGTCCACGCACGCGCCGATCAGCGGGTGATGATCTTTGACGGTATTCACGACGTCGTCGATCTTGTTGTATCTGTGGCCGGGGCCATGATTGTGGATCGCGATTGCGACGTTGTATTCGGCAACCAGCTTGTCCAGCAGCTTGAACGTGGCTTCGTCCTTGGCCGGATCGGCGCTGATGGACTTGATCCCCATCGCCTTCGCGAAGTCGAACACTTCACGGGCCTTGGTTTCGTTGCCATCGAATCCCACCACGCCGAACGCCATCAGGTTCACGCCCGCCTTGGCCAGCATTGCTTTCTGCTCGGCGACGTTCTTGGGCACAGAACTCACCGGGACGTGTGCCGGGTACGATTCCCAATGCAGCAGCCCGAGCTTCTTGGAAATCTCCAGCGCTTCGAGCACGGGGAACCCGCGAAGCGAATAGCTCTGAATGCCCATCTTGAATCCGCGATATGGATCGGCGGGCTTGTCTTGAGCGGACGCGAGCGGGTTCCAGCCGGCTCCGCAAACGGCTGCGGTGGCGACGAGGCCCGTCTTTAAGAAGTCGCGGCGATCGAGGGGTGACGTGTCAATTTGTGACATGGTGCTGGCTCCTGCGGGATGGCGATGGTGCGATGAAAACTGGCGAGATCGTATCCCGATCATGAAACGGTTGCCAGCACGTAGGTCAGGCTTTCCAGCCTGACTCGCGCGGCGGTGCGAGATGGCCGGGGTGTCAGGCTGGAAAGCCTGACCTACGTGGCGCGGATCGCCTCGAACAATCCTTCCCACGTAAATGTTGTGGCTTCGGTCGCGATGGGGAGTCCCACCTCGCGAGCCGCGGCGGAAGTCACGGGGCTGATGCTGGCGAGTTTGATCCGCGAGCCGACGTGAGCCAGTGCGGCGGGTGAGAGCAATTGCCGCAGGTTGCGAGCGATGGACGGACTTGACAGGCAAATCCAATCGACTTCGCCGCGTTCCAGCAGTGCGACGAGATCGGCATCCCAACGCTCGATGTCGAGGTTTTGGTAGACGACCAATTCGTCCACGGTCGCACCGGCGGCTCGCAGTTCGGTGGGCAAGACGTCACGGCCACGGCTGGCTCGCGCCCACAGGACGCGCTTCCCGGAGACGTGCGGAAGAAGTGCTTCGGCCAACGCCTCCGCGCGAAACGATTCGGGAATGATGTCGGATCGCAGGTGGAATTCGCGCAGTGCATCTGCCGTCGCTTCCCCGATTGCGGCGAGCTTGATGTGGGCCAAGCGACGCGCGTCGCCTCCGGTGGACCACAGTCTGTCGAGCAACGCTCGCACTCCGTTGACGCTCGTGAACACGAGCCAGTCGTAATTCGACAACGCCGCCAGCGTGCGGTCCACGTCGCTCCAGTCGTCGATCGGCTTCACGGTGATGGTCGGGAGCAAGACGGGTTGAGCACCGAGTTCGAGCAGGCGGTCGATTTGTGGTCCGGCTTGATCGACGGGACGCGTGATCGCCACGCGCTGGCCGAACAACGGACGCTGCTCAAACCACGCGATGGCTTCGCGCTGGCGGGCACAGTCACCGACGACGATCAGCGATGGGGGATGCAGGTCGGCGCGGCGTACCGATTCGGCGAGTTGTCCGAGTTCGGCGGTGACCGTGCGCTGCGCGGGTGTCGTGCCACGGCTGATGACGGCGGCGGGGGTCGTGGCGGGTTTGCCGGCAGTCAGCAGCGACTGGATGATCGCTTCCAACCGATGCAGGCCCATGTAGAACACGAGCGTGCCGGGGAATTTCGCGAGTGTCGCGTAGTCCAGTGCCGAGTCCGGTTTGGCCGGATCTTCGTGTCCCGTGATGAACGCGACGGCCGAAGCGCAGTCGCGATGCGTCAGCGAGATTCCCGCGTACGCGCTCGCGGCCACAGCGGCGGTGATGCCGGGGACGACTTCAAACGGAATGCCCGCCGACGCCAGCGCGGCCGCTTCTTCACTGCCGCGCCCGAACACGAACGGGTCGCCCCCCTTCAGCCGCACGACTGTCTTGCCAGCCCGCGCGGCGTCGATCAGTTGCTGGTTGATCTCCGCCTGATGCAACGTCCGCCCGCTGGGGTTTTCGCTCCGGCAGGTCCTCTCGGCGTGCGCCTTGGTGTGCCGCAGCAGGAGCGGATTGACGAGGCCATCGTAGAGCACGAGGTCGGCGCGGCGCAGGCATTCCAACCCGCGCAGCGTGAGCAGCCCCGGATCGCCAGGACCGGCTCCGACCAGATACACGATGCCTGTTTTCGCCACGTCCGCCTCGCGCTGTCGGTTGCCGATGTGCGGCGCTGCGGACTTCGTCGCCGCCGGCGCACCGCTGTTGAGTTTTTCCCAGATGAGAACTACGCTGCCCGCCATGTTAGCCGAGTCGCGTGGGGCTTGCCCACCGAGCGGCCAACGGCATCGCGATTGAGGCTGGACGCTTCCCACTCGCGGTCTCGATCCATTCCGCGTCCGTCGCCAGTTGCCACAATGTCCACCGACAAAAAAAGCATCGCTGCCCAGTGTTTCACGGCCGGGAACAATGCCTTGGGGAAGGGGAACTTCGACTACGCCATCAATATGTACTTGACCTGTGTGAAGCAGGATCCGGGCAATGTGGTCTATCGCCAGACGTTGCGGGGAGCGGAGAAAAAAATGTACGGCGACAACGGCACCGGGGCGAAGATGGCTTCGATGAAGTTGATGGGGCCGAGTGGCAAGGCGAAGAAGGCGCGACTGCAGAAGGACTGGAAGACGCTCGCCGAAGCGGCTGAGGAAGGGCTGGCGGTCAATCCGTGGCATGCAGGGTTCAACGCAGACCTCGGCGATGCGTGTCGCGAACTGGGATACGCGGAGGTCGCGATCTTCGCGTACGAGGATTCGATCAAGGCCGACGGCACCAACAAGGATGTCCTGCGATCGCTGGGGAAGCTGTTTGAGTCGCGCAGCCAGTTCCCGCAAGCTCAGGGAGCCTGGGAACGGGTGATGAAACTGGACCCGTACGACGGCGAAGCGCGATCGAAAATCACCAACCTTCAGGCCCAGGGAGCGATCCATAAATCCAAACTCGACGAAGCGGAGACGACGCGGCAGCCCACCACCGGGTACGGAACGGACACGCGACTCAACAAAGGGGGGCCGCAGGTGGATGGACCGGGGATGTCGGTCGAGGCCGATTTGCAACGGGCCATTCGCAAGGATCCGAAGAACAAGGACAACTTCCTCAAGCTGGTCGATTACTACAAACGTGAAGGCCGGCTGGACGAAGCGGTCAAGCAACTTGAAGAAGCCGTCACGGTTTCCGGTGGCGATCAAAACATTCGGGAAATGCTGGAAGATGTGCAGCTCGAAATCCAGCGAAATGA
>JACRIH010000048.1 GCA_016235885.1 Planctomycetales bacterium
AAATCTCCGAGTCGCGGAGCGCTCGCACGCCACGCTCGAACGCCCGCAGATTGTTCGTGCGGTCCATCAGTTCTTGGGCGACGGGATCGACCGATTGCAGACCGATCTCGACCTCCGTGAAGTTGGCGTCGCGGAGCAACCGGGCGATGTCGGGCGTGATCCCTTCGGCGCGCAGTTCGCCGAAGTACGTGAATTGCCGGTCGGGATTGCACTCGGCCAGCAGCCGCACGAAGCCGGCGAAATCTTTCCGCTGGTTCAGGGTCGGGTCGAGCAGCACCACCTCGCGTGCTCCGCATTCGGCCGCGTGACGCAGGTTGGCGATCGTCTTCTCTCGCGACAAAAAGTACAGGTCGTCGTAGCTCTTCGGGTAGTAACAGAACTTGCACTTGAAGATGCAGCCGCGGATGGTTTCGAGCAGCAGGAGTTGTTCGTCCGCCGCGTCGAGGATTCCCGCGAGGTACGGCGACGAGATGAGATCGAGACTCGGCAGCGGCTGGCGAAACGTCGGGATCGGTCCTCCCGCGACATGCAGCCCGGCAATCGTGGCTGCCGGCGCGTCATGGTGAATCAACGCCGCCAGCAACTCGGCAAACGTCTGCTCTCCCTCGCCGATCGCCGCGAAATCCACCGCCGGATGGTCGAGTACCCACGCATTATCCGCTGTGACTTCCGGCCCGCCGATGATGATCCGCAGCTCCGGCCGCCGCTCCTTCAACCGCTCGGAGATCCACAGCGTGCGGTCGATGTTCCACAGATAACACGTGAACCCAACCAGCCACGGATCGCGATCGAGAATTTCCGCGACCAGTGCCTGATCTCCGAGCGTGTTGGCGAGCGGTGTCGGGAGGATGTCGATCTCGTACTGTTCCTCCAGCCCGGCGTTCCGCGCGTGGAGTTTGAGATACCCTGCGGCGAGTGGCACATTCGCCTTCGCCGGTTCAAGCCCCGGCTGTGGGATCGGCAGTTGGATGAGTAGCACGTGGCGACGATGTTTGAACATGGCGGCAGTCTAACTGTCGCTCCCAGAGAGAGAAACCACGGAACACACGGAAGGCACGGAAAGTACCTGATGACGAATGGAACGGAGGTTGTGGTTCGACTGGGGTGACACTGCCGGAAGTCGCTTGCGGGTTGCTGGTCGCGGCGGGTAACTTGGCCACACTTGTCCGGCACTGTTCGAGGGTTTCGACCTGATGGAGACGACCATGACGAAGAGGTTAGGCGGCTTGCTGCTCATCGTGTGTGGTGTTGTGGGCTTCGACAGGGTCTCATTCGCGGCTGACTTTCCCGTTCCGCCGACTGTCGCCGACGGGGCCAAGCTCGTGTCGGTCTACAGCGACGACCGGTTTTTCGAAGGGCCGAGCTGGGACACGAAATCAAAGAAGCTGCTCTTCACCGCGTTTGGAAGCGGAAAGGACGCGACGCAGATTTTGCGTCTCGACGGACCGGGCAAGGTCGCGGTGTGGGCGGACAAAACGGAAGGCGTGAACGGCACGTATCTCGGCAACGACGGGCGATTGCTCGGGGCGCAGGCGTTTGGTCACCGCGTGATGAGCTACGGAATCGGAGCCAACGGGCCGGCCGATTCGCAGGTGCTCTTGTTCGACACCAAGCTCAACCAGCCGAACGACATTGCTCAGGCTCCGGGCGGAAACATTTACTTCACCGACCCCGATTTCGACAAGCGCGAGAAGTCGGCCGTGTTCCTGTTAAACATCAAAGGAGATGTCGTGAAGATTATCCACGACATGCCGGTGCCGAACGGCCTCATCGTGTCGAATGATGGCCAGACGCTGTACGTTGGAGACAGTCATCTGGCCCTCTGGCGAGCATATTCGATTCAGTCGGACGGGACGGCGGGACCGGGACGCGTGTTCTTCAATCCCGACACCGAACGCAAAGATGCCCCCGACGGAATGAGCATCGATGAACAAAACAACCTATATTTCAGCGGTCGCGGCGGTGTGTGGGTGGCCGGCAAGTTTGGCAATTCGCTGGGGTTAATCGCCGTGCCCGAATTCTGTTCCAATGTGACATTCGGCGGCGAGGACGGCAAGACGCTGTACCTCACGTGTTCGAAACAGGTGTACAGTTTGGCAATGAAAGTGCGTGGCGGACAATTTGTCCGCAAGCCGACCAAGTAGAACGGAATTCACTCCGTCCTCTCCCGATTGTATTGAAATCCGTTCTACAAAACTGCGGGCCACCAGCAGTGACGGAGACGGCATGGCTGTCAGCCATCAGGACCGCGTGGGGCGTGCGCTGGAACTTCTGGTGCGCGGGGCGAAACCGTTCGTCGAGCGTGAACTTCAGACGGCCTACGGCGACCGCTGGGTTGAGACCGTCCAAAACTCCCTGCGCAGTCAGCGCGATGTCCCCAAGTCGGCGGACGACGTCTTCGCGTGGGATGCCCAGCTCGTGCTGATTGTGATGACTGAGCATTGGAACCAGGTGTTCCGCCAGAAACTGGGTCCGTTCGAACGCAGCCTGCTGAGCGAACTGCGGGAGTTCCGCAACAGTTGGGCGCATCAGCGAGAATTCAGCTTTGACGACGCGTACCGCGTGCTCGACAGCGTGGAACGGTTGCTGACAGCGGTCGGAAGCGGCGACGCGAGCGAAGCCCTCCGACACCGCGAAGACCTGCTGCGTCAACGGATGCAGGAGACGCTGCGTGCGGAGACACGCCGCACCAAACGGATTCTGTCGCGTGCGTGGCAAGTGGGCATTTACAGTCTGTGTTGTGTGATTTTGGTGGTTCAGGCGGCGTACACGTTTGGCTGGCCAGCGATCACGTTTGCTGTGATGTTGATCGCCGCCTTCACGTATTTTCTGCGGCAATGGCTGCGCCAGCCCGAAGGCGAGCTGGGCCTGCACGAATGCGACCGCTGCGGCCGCATCATCTACCGCCAGCCCTGTCCGTACTGCGAACCGGTTCGATTGAGCAGTTGAATCCGGAGCGTCACGACGTCCGGTTGCTTTTCGTCTCGCGGCAGGCGTACACTTCGCATCGTCATTTTCACGGTGTTGCGACGCGGACGGCTCTCGTTCGCGGTGCGAAGGCTCACTCGATTTCATTTCGAACGAGGAGTGAGGAGCATGGGAACCGTCAACGAGATTCTCAGCCAAAAGCAGGCCCGCCCGCTGCTGTCCGCCCGGCCCGACGAAACGGTGCTGGCGGCCACTCAACGGATGAACGAACACGGCGTCGGAGCCATTCTGGTGATGGACGCCGGTCGCATGGTGGGCATCTTCACCGAGCGCGACGTCTTGCGGCGCGTGGTGGCCGAGGAGCGTCTGCCGTCGACCGTGCTGGTGAGCGAGGTGATGACCAGCAAGGTGGCCTGCTGCACACCCGAGACGTCGATCGAAGATGCTCAAAACCTGATGCGGCAGTTTCGCATTCGGCATGTGCCTGTGGTCAATGCGGACGGCGACGTGCAGGGAGTCCTCTCCATCGGCGACCTGAACGCGTATCTCGCAAGCAAACAGGAAGTCGCGATTCACTTCTTGCAAGAGTACCTGCACGGGCGAACGTAGAACGGAATTCATTCCGTTCAATGCCGTCGTTCTCCTGCCACGAACGGAATGAATTCCGGTCTACTCATCCACGGGTCGCGGTGGATTCGCCCAGTGACCGGACGGATCGACACCGCTGACGATTACCCCCTTGGCATTCCACCCCAGCCCCGCGCGGACGTCGGCGGAGCAGTATCTCAGGGTGAGGCCACAGCGGCGGCGGTCGGAATCGTTCGCGTCCGAGCCGTGCAGCAGGAGGTCGTTGTGGAGCGACACTTCACCGGCCCGCAATTCGTCGCACACCACCTCGCCGTATTGCTCGGCGTTGTCGATCGACTGGTTGAGGACGTTGTGTTCGGTGCTGTCGCTCGGGCGGTAGGTCATGTAGCCGTGATGGTGCGATCCGGCGACAAACTTCATGCAGGCGTTTTCGACATCGGCATCGTCGATGGCCAACCAGACCGTCACCGCCTTCGACGGCGAGAGCGGCCAGTAACTGGCGTCCTGATGCCACGCCACCGCCTTCCCATCGTGAGGCATCTTGCAGAAGAAGTGCGATCCCCACGCGATCACATTCTCGCCGAGCAAATCCTTCACCGCCGCGACAATTCGCCGGTCGGTCAGGATGTCGTACACGCGGCCGTACTTCAAATGCGCCGTGCTGATCGAATAGCTGTCACCGCCCGCGGCCACGACCTTGGCCAGCAGGTCGTCAAAATACTCGCGGATCGACCGAATCTCTGTGTCGGAAAAGATGCGCAAACCCCGGATGTATCCGTTCGCATTGAAGAGTTCGATCTGTTCGCGAGTCAGCACGCGCGGGTTGTCGTTGCAGCACGGGTAAAACCGCAGGTCGCGCTGCAACTTGTCGAGTTCGTTCGTATCCGGCGTGATGGCGAATTGAGTGGTGGACATTGTCGTCGAGCTTTCGTGTTGTGGCTGAAACATTGTCGCCGCGCATGATGATCGGAACCGAACGGCGGGGCAAGTGGGATCACATCAGTCACGAGCCGGCTTCGCCTTCTGGATGACGAACTCCAGAATTTCCGTGGCGTCGGCGTAATTGGTGGAGTGACCGCCTTCCGTACGATCCAGCAGCAAAACGTCCCGGCCCAGCAGCTTCAGCACGGAGGCGAGACGACGGACGCTGTGAGGTGGAACGAGGGTGTCCTTGCCGCCGAGTGACGCGGCGATAGGCATGGTCAATTGCTCGGGCCAGTATTCGGCACTCCGTTTCTTGTATTCGGCGGGGATGGCGATTTTGGCTCCGCCGAAAGATTCGGCGATGGCTTCTTGAAAGCTGGTGTACTCCAGCAGGTTGGCCGTCCCGTTCATCGAGGCCACTCCGGCCACGAGGCCGGGATGCAGTGCGGTAAACGTCAACGCGGCCGTACCTCCCATCGAACCGCCGCAGACGAAGACTCGCGAGACGCGGTGTTTCGCTTTGAGTTCGCCGATGATCTGCACGACATCCGCTTCGGCCTTCGGTCCCATCCACGACGTGCGGGCACGGTAGTCGGGCGAGACATAGATCATCCCGAGCTTCGTCGCCACATCGCGGGCGGCGCGGCATTCGTCGCGTGCGTCGCGCACGAACTGCCAGCGATCCGAGCCGTGGCCGTGCAGGGCGATCAGAACATCGTGCGGATGGCCCGCATCGAATCCAGCCGGGAGTATCTGCACGTAGCGTTGCTCGCTGCCGTCGCACTCGGCCTTGAACGCGACATCCTCGACGACCGCCTCCACCAACTTCTCCGCAGGTCGCACAGCGTCGGGCAGGTATGTCGTGCAGAATTCGTGGATCGCGATCGACAAGTCGGTCGCAGTCTGGTCGAGCCGTGGCTTCGTGCGAAAGTCCGAACCGAGTTCGATCTGGATTGCGTCGAGGCCGTGTTCGCGATGGCTGCCGTAGGTACGGACGATGTGGCCGCCGTTGAATCTCACTTCGCGATCGTCGGTGTCGAGCGGCGGAAGCACGCCGTAGCCGCGCTCGGCCAATGCGCCGAACAGGCTGCGCGGGCCGATGACCGCCACTCGCGAATGTCGCTCCACCAATCGCTTGACCGTCTCGCCGTTGTTCGTCCCGCGAATCACCTTGGAAACTTCAGCGGCTTGGCCGTGGATATCGAGCAGCAGGCCGTTCTGCCAGCGGTTGCGAATGTCTCGGCAATGTTTGTCGACGGCCTGATGGTAGGCCTCGTAATGCGGTCGAGCCGCATCGGACTCGAAGGCATCTTCGGCCGGGCGATTCACATCGGCGTATTTTCGCTCAAACCGGGCGAGCACAATGAACGGTTTGCCGTGCAACCGCCGTTCGATTTCGACTGCCAGCTTTTCGGTCAGTTCGGCGGTGTTTTCGTCGCGTGTCGCCGTGAATTTCTTCACTCCCTCGCCCTTCCGTTCGGTCGCGCCGGGAATCTTTGTTCGTCCACCGTGCGGGGCAGAGAGCACGATCGGAATGTTGCCTCGCTGAACGAACACCAGCGAACTCTCGGCCCGCGCCGGTTCCTGAGCAACCGCACCGCGGCAGACTGACAGGATGATCAGCGACAAAAGGATCATCGCGGCACGTTCGCGGACCCGGGGCAGTGTGGACATTTCTGATCTTTCCGTCTGAACAGGCTCCACAGCACTCAGCACTCAGCACTGAGTACTCAGTACTCAGTACTTCGTCTTGGCCTTGGCCCGTTTCTTGACGTTCGGATATTATCCGCCCCCCACTGAAACGAACAACGAGGTGACAAGGATGTTGCGGCGGCTGGTCATTCACGCTCCCAACGTGCATCAGGGCGGCGGCCGTACACTGCTGCTGGCGCTGCTGTCGTCGTTGTCGAACGAAACCTGCGGCGAAGCGATCCTCGATTCAAGGTTGGAGATCCCGTTCGCGATTCCGAGTGGCTTCGCGGTGACTCGGGTGCGACCATCGCTGTGGCAGCGGTTGCGGATCGAACGCGAACTGCCGGGCAAAGCGGGGACGGAGAGTCATCTGCTCTGCTTCCACAGCCTGCCGCCGCTGTGCCGCTGCCCGGCGTTTGTCTCGGTGTTCGTGCAGAATCGACACGTCATCTCAAACACCGACCTGTCCGAATATCCGCTGCGAGTCCGATTGCGAATCCATCTCGAACGCGCGTGGTTTCGCAGGAGGATGCACGCGGTTGACGAGTTCATTGTGCAATCCGAAACGATGCGCGACCTGCTGCGAGACGTCGTGGGCGACGCGGCTTCGATCCGCGTGATGCCCTTTTTGCCAGGCTTGGTTGCGACCGCCAACATCACCCCGGCTGCTGCGAGCAGCCGGGGTGATTCGCGCATCGACTTCGACTTCTGTTACATCGCCACCGGCGAACCGAACAAGAATCATCGCCACCTGATCGAGGCCTGGTCTCTGCTGGCTCAGGCCGGGCACTTTCCGTCGCCTTGTCTGACGCTCGACCCGGTTCGCTTTTCGCAGCTCACCGGTTGGATCGACGAACAGGTGCGACGGCATGGGTTGAACATCCGCAACGTCGGCTACGTGTCGCACGACAAGACATCGGAGATTTACACCCGCAGCAACGCCCTGATCTATCCGTCTCGATACGAATCGTTCGGCCTGCCGCTGCTCGAAGCGAGACAGCACGGCTTGAAGATCGCCGCGGCCGAACTCGATTACGTCCGCGACGTGATCGAACCCGACGAATCGTTTGACCCCGAATCGCCGCGTTCGATCGCCCGAGCCGCTCAGCGACTACTCGGACTTGGCAACCAACGCGTCCCCATACTCGATGACCAGTCGTTCTTCCGGCAATTGTTCGCGGCATAACAGAAGCAGACGCATCAAAACCTCCACTCCCTCTCCCCCTTTGAGGGAGAGGGCCGGGGTGAGGGGTGGTCCATGCGT
>JACRIH010000404.1 GCA_016235885.1 Planctomycetales bacterium
GCCTGCAATCGCACGAGGCGCTCGCCATCGTCCCGCAGATTTGCGACGCGCTGCAGTTTGCTCACGACCAGGGGATCGTCCACCGCGACATCAAGCCGGAAAATCTGCTCGTGGACAAGCAGGGTCGCGTGAAGATCGCGGACTTCGGTCTGGCGAAACTCATGAACGCAGCGTCCGCCGACTTCCGCCTGACGGGGACTCACCAAGTGATGGGGACGCCGCTGTACATGGCACCCGAACAGATCGAGCGGACCGCGTCGGTCGATCACCGGGCGGACATCTACTCGCTGGGCGTGGTGTTTTACGAAATGCTGACGGGCGAACTGCCGCTGGGAAGATTCGCGGCACCGTCAAAGAAAGTTCACATCGATGTCCGGCTGGACGACGTGGTGCTCCGCACTCTCGAAAAGGAGCCCGACCTGCGCTACCAGAAGGTCAGCCAGGTTGGGACGGAAGTCGAAGCGATCGCCCGCAAGCCGCGACTCGCCAGCGGTCGTCGCTGGCTGTCTCGTGACGGGAAGCCGCTCGTGCGTCCAAAAGTCGTGTGGTGGACGCTTGCCGCGTGCGTGATGCTGGCACCGGTGACGTTGGTCGTCTTGGTGTTCGCGATGCGCATGTCCGAGATTGTCGAGGCTGAGGAACAACGTGCCCGCGCCGCAATGCTGGCGGAACAGGTGGCGCGACAGGGTGCTAAATCCGACGCACAGGCCCGGTTGCTGGATTACGTCCCGCCGACGGAGAACGCGATGGTGGGCGGGACATCGCCCGGCTCGATGGGTGGCATGTCCGGAATGGGGATGTCAGGTGGTGGTGGATCGGCCGGGATGATGCCCACCGCCATGGGGCAAATGCCCTCAATTCTCGGAATGGGTGTCTCCCCAAATCACAACCCTGTGCATGGCGACTTTGTGGGTGCCCTGACCGACGGACTCAACCTCACACCGGCTCAGCGGAAGCTGCTGGATCAAGCCTTGCAGGATGCTCAGCAGGAGTATCGTCAGCTCGATGAGAAACGCACGACAGCCCACGTGGGTGATGCAGGGGAACTCCAGATTCAGATCAAATGCGTCGACAGCCGCACGCAGCATCGCCTGGAAGATCGCTTGTGGAGCCGCGTGGATGCCCTGCTGGATGATCCGGACGTCGCCAAGCGCAATCACGCCCGGACCACGGCTCGGCAATACATTCGCGCAGAAATTTTGTTCCAATTCCTCAGTGGCGCGGATATCCGCATCCATCGGACTGGGACGTTCTACACGTGGCGATACGTCAGCAACGGCCAGGCGAACGATGGCACCGGGCCGAAGTTGCCGGACTTTTTGCAGCAGTTTTGGACGCGGTACAGCAAGCTGCTGGATGCCGACACGACAGAGGAGAAAAAAACAGAAGATCCGAAACCGCCACCGGCGGGGGAGAAGGAAGAGAAATAGAGGTGGTTTCAAAACCGTAGCCATGTTCGCCAGAACGTGGGATCCTCGTGAGTCTGCCCACGTTCTCGAGAACGTGGCTACGACGGATTCGGGGTTTGAAACCGCCTCTAGTCGTAAGGTGGGTCGAAGCACGAGACCCATCACGCCAACATCTGGTGGGTCTCGTGCCTCGACCCATCCTACATTTCGCTGTGCGAGGCGACTACATTCTGGTCATGCGTTACCGACTCCTCGGCTCGACCGGAATTCAAGTGTCTGAACTCGCGTTCGGGGCCGGACCGATTGCCGGGTTGATGACGGGCACGGATGTCGCTCGGCAAACCGCCGTGGTGCGACGCGCCGTCGAAGTTGGAATCAACTGGTTCGACACGGCAGCCACGTACGGTAACGGTCAGAGTGAATCCGGCCTTGGTGCGGCGCTGCGGGAATTGGACGCGCACGACCGCGTGTACGTCGCCACGAAGGTTCGCCTTCAGCCGGATGACCTCGACGACATCGGCGGTCGAGTCCGCGCGTCGGTCGAAGCCAGCTTGAAACGGCTCGGCGTGCCGCGAGTCACCCTGTTGCAGTTGCACAACTCGATCACCGCGCAGCGCGGCGACGAGCCGACTTCGCTCACACCGGGCGACGTGCTCGGACCCGGCGGTGTGATCGAGGCGTTTCACCGCCTGCGCGACGCGGGGTTGGTGAGCCATGTCGGCCTGACCGCGATCGGGCAGGCCGGGCCGTTGCACGAGGTGGTCGCTTCCAGCGAGTTCGCCACCATCCAAGTGCCGTTCAGTCTCGTCAATCCGAGCGCGGGACATCCGATGGACGAAAGGTTCGCGGAAGCAAACTACGGCCAGATCATAACTGAATGCAAACGCCTCAGTGTTGGGCGCGGGTCTCCTGACCCCGCCCATGCATCGACCGAAGGTCTCCCCAAAGCGCCTACAACGGAACTGAATTCAGGAGACCTGCGCCGAACCGGAGACCTGCGCCGAACAGAGCGAATGGGTGTCTTCGCCATCCGCGTCTTCGCTGGCGGCGCGTTGCTCGGTCAGCCGCCGAGTCCGTACACATTCCAAACGAAATTCTTTCCGCTCGACCTGTTCCACCGCGACGAACAGCGTGCAGTTCGGCTGCGAAATGTCCTCGATGGCAGCGGCATCACGCTGCGCGACGCGGCGTTGCGATTCGTGCTCAGCCATTCCGGAGTGTCGTCCGCGATCGTGGGCTACGGTGAGCCGCAGCATATCGACGAGGCGGTCGCCGCGAACGAGGCGGGACCGCTCGCCCCGGAGCTTCTGTCGCGACTTCTGCACGCCGCGTCCGGCGATTTCTGCGTGTCGAACTGACGACCGGCAGCCCCCCGGCACAATCGAATCGACCGTCAGATTCTTCCTCACTTCCGCTGACTCCGCGCGGACCTGGTTGCCGATGAATCTTTTGCGGGGCAGTCCGCACGCAGAGATCACAACCTGTCCGTTTTGGGGGGAGAGCGCTCGGGATGCAGACGTCGATCGGGAGTCGCGTGAAAGCTTGGACGTTCGCAGTGTCGGCGGTCGCCGGGATGTTGATCCCGGCGCTGCGACCACTTCGCGCTGAAGAATTGGCGAGCTTCCCGAAGATTCTGCAACTGGGAGGCAAGACGGCGGGCAAGGCCGACAAGCGTGCGGCCGAATCCGCCCAGCCCGAGATCGTCGAAGCCGGTTCATCGACAGCCGCCGCGCGCAAGGCCGCGCTGGCCTCGTTGCCGCTGAATCAACTGCGCCCGGATCAGCGAGCCAAAGCCAACACGGTGCTCGGCTCGATCAGTTTCTACCGCCGCCTGCCGAAAGTCAGCTTTCCGGTCGAACCGGAAGTGTACAACTATTTCGTGGCGCATCCCGACGTGACCGCGAGCCTGTGGCGAGCCATGAACATTTCCAAACTGGAAATGTGGCAGACCGCCCGCTACGAGTACGAGGCCGACCTGAAGGATGGCACGCTGGGTGTGGTCGAGGCTCTGCTGCAATCGCCCGACCGGCAGCTTGTATTCTCCGACGGCTCGTTCAAAAGCCCGCTGCTCACCAAGCCGATCAAAGCCCGCTCGCTGCTGCTGCTCGAAACGACTTTGGAGAAGCACGCGGACGGACGGGCCACGGCGACGCATCGGGCGGAATTGTTCGTCTCGTTCCCGTCGGAAACCATCGAGGCGATTTCCAAAGTGCTGACACCGGTCACGACCACGATCACCGACAAAACATTTTCCGAAGTGAGTCTGTTCCTGAAACTCATGTCGCGAGCGATGGCCAGCCGGCCCGACTGGGTGGAAGACCTCGTCCAAAAAATGGACGGCGTGCCGGAGATTCGCAAGAAGCAGGTCCGCGAATTGTCCGACCACGTCCACACAACATCCCGCCAGCGAGCCGTCGTCTCGGCGTTGCAGATCGAAGCCGCCGAGTTGAACAAAGAGCGGGAACCGATGGCAGACGTCGTGAAGCCCGCCGCCGGCGCCGATCAAGCGACAGGCCCGTAGGTCAGGCTTTCCAGCCTGACTCGTGGCGCAGAAATGTCTGAAGTGTCACGCTGGACGGCCTGACCTACGACGCTTCTTGCTGCACGCTGACACCCCCGGTTACACTGGCCACCGCCGTCATGACCGACTGCGAAGACTCACACCCAGCAACCGGAGAGCAACGATGCGCGGAAGCGGAATGCCTGTGCGAACGTCGCTCCTGACCGGACTGAGTCTGGCGGCGTTTGTCGTCGTTGGCCTCGCGGCAGACGAGAAGTTGGCCATCCCGCCCGCTGTCTCGCGTCCCGTCGATTTTGCGCGCGATGTCCAGCCGATTCTGCAAGTGAAGTGTTTCCGTTGCCACGGGCCAGACAAGCAAAAGGGAAGTTTGCGACTGGACGTGCGGACGGACGCGGTTCGCGGCGGAGACAATTTCTCGCCAGCCATCGTTGCCGGGCGAAGTGCCGACAGTCCGCTGATCCGCATCGTCGCCGGTGCTGAAGAAGACCTCGTGATGCCACCGGAAGGGGAACGGCTCACAAACGAACAGGTTGGCATCCTGCGCGCGTGGATCGATCGGGGAGCCAAG
This sequence comes from Planctomycetales bacterium, assembly GCA_016235885.1. GTDB lineage: Bacteria > Planctomycetota > Planctomycetia > Planctomycetales > Planctomycetaceae > JACRIH01. The sequence continues at coordinate 4,499 of JACRIH010000404.1, forward strand.
TGGCCCGACGATCTTTCCGGAAGCGCTGACGCAAGGAAGAACCATTGGTCGTTCCAGCCGGTCGTGCGACCGGCGGTTCCAAAAATCTCAAATTTGAAATCTGAAATCTCAAATTTGAAATCTCAAATCCGGAATCCGATCGACAACTTTGTCCTTGCTCGGTTGCAACACGAGGGACTCGCTCCGAATTCCGAAGCCGACCGCCGCACGCTCATCCGCCGCGTCTCGTTCGACTTGGTTGGCTTGCCGCCGTCGCCCGAGGAGGTGGAACAATTCGTCGCCGACTCCGATCCGCTGGCGTACGAGAAATTGGTCGACCGGTTGCTTGCCTCGCCGCGCTACGGCGAACGCTGGGCGCGGCATTGGCTCGACGTGGTCCGGTTTGCCGAGAGCGACGGGTTCGAGACGAACCGACCGCGTCTCAACGCGTGGCCGTACCGCGACTACGTCATCCGGTCGTTCAACGAGGACAAACCGTACGATCAGTTCGTGCGCGAGCAGATTGCCGGCGATTCGATGGGGGCTGATGAAGCGACCGCGTTTCTTGTCGCTGGTCCAGTCGATCGCGTGAAAAGCCCCGATCCGGTCCTCACCGCGCAGCAGCGCGCCGACGAACTGCACGACATGGTCAGCACGACCGGCAGCACGTTTCTCGGTCTGACCGTCGGGTGTGCTCGGTGCCACGCACATAAATTCGACCCGGTTTCTCAAGTCGATTACTACGCAATGACCGCGGTGTTTGCCGGAGTCCAACATGGCGAGCGGCCGGTGAAACCGATTGGACAGGAAGCCCGGTTGCAGACCGTGGCCGAACTGCGTCGCGAACTGCAACCGGTCGAGATCGCGCTCGAACAGTTTGAACCGTTCGCACATCCCGATCGGATCGAGGCACCGGGCGCGCCGCCACGACGGATGCCGGTGACGCGCGGCAAGAACATCGACCGCTTTCCACCGGTCGAAGCGACATTCGTGCGGTTCACAATCCTGGAAACATCGCAGTCCGAACCGTGCCTCGACGAATTGGAAGTGTTTACAACCGATGAAATCCCGCGCAACGTGGCGCTGGCCAGCACCGGAGCGAAAGCGACTGCGTCGAGCACACTGCCGGGTTACGAGATCCACAAGCTGGAGCACATCCACGACGGACGCCACGGAAACAGCCGAAGCTGGATTTCCAACGAACCGGGTCGCGGCTGGGTGCAGTTGCAGTTCACCGGACCGCAACGAATCGACCGCGTGGTCTGGAGCCGCGACCGTGACGATGTGCCGAAATTCGACGACCGCGTGGCCACGAAATATCGCGTCGAAGTCTCCCGCGATGGACAGGCCTGGCAGCTTGTCGCGTCGTCTGATGATCGATTGCCGTACAAGTCGAAGGTTCCCGACGGGACGATCTTCTCGGCGGGAGAAGCTGCTGGAGTCCCGGCTTCAGCCGGTTCGAAGCCGGCTGAAGCCGGAACTCCAACTCTGAAGGAGTTGTTGCAGCGCCGTCGCGACTTGCAGGATCGGATCGCGAAGGCCACAACGATCCCGGTCATCTATGCTGGCCAGTTCGTTTCCCCGGGGCCGACGTTTCGATTGCATCGTGGAGACCCGCTGCAAAAGCGAGAGCCGATCGCGCCCGGCGGACTTTCTGAATTTGGGACGAAACTCAATCTGCCACCAGATGCCACGGACCAGCAGCGACGTCTCGCGCTGGCCAATTGGATCACCGATCCCAAGCATCCACTCACCGCGCGCGTGCTGGTCAACCGACTGTGGCACTACCACTTTGGCCAGGGGATCGTGAACACACCGAGCGACTTTGGCATCAACGGCGCGAAGCCATCGCACCCGGAGCTTCTCGATTGGCTGGCGGTGGAGTTTGTTGAGCCGGTGAGAAGTGGGGATGGAGACGCGGAGACACGGAGACGCGGAGACACGGAGAAGAGTGTTCGTAACGGCGATTCTTCTACGCGTCTCCCCATCTCCGCGTCTCCGCGTCTTACCTCGCGCCCGTGGAGCATGAAGCACATCCACCGTCTAATCGTGACCAGTGCGACGTATCGGCAGAGTTCGGGAATTGCCGAATGCCGATTGCCGAATGCCGATTTGAAAGGCGGTCAATCGCACGAGTCCATTCGGCAATCGGAAATCGGCAAACGGAAATCCGTTGACTCCTCCAACCGCCTGCTCTGGCGCTATCCGCCGCGACGTCTCGAAGCCGAACCGCTGCGAGACACGATCCTCGCCGTCAGCGGCAACCTCAACCTGACGATGGGCGGGCCGGGCTTTGACTTGTTCGAATCGAACGAGAATTACGTGAAGGTGTACACTCCCAAAGCGAAGTTCGGCCCCGAGGAATGGCGGCGGATGGTCTACCAATCCAAGCCGCGCATGCAGCTCGATGGCGTGTTCGGCGCGTTTGATTGTCCGGACGCGGGCCAGATCGCACCGCGACGCAACGTCTCGACGACACCGCTGCAAGCACTGAACCTGCTCAACAGCAGCTTCATCGTCCACCAGTCCGGCATCTTTGCCGGGCGGTTGCAACGGGAAGCGGGAGACGATGCGGCGAAGCAAATCCAGCGAGCGTTCTCGATTGCTTTCGGTCGACCAGCGACGGCCGACGAAGTATTGGCCGCGACGGACCTCGTCCGCGAACATGGTTTGGCGGCGCTGTGCCGAGCATTGTTCAATGCCAACGAATTTGTGATGATCTTCTGATCCGCGGCGAGCGTTGCCGATCCGTTCGCGCCGCTGGATCTCGCTCAACAGGTGACGGGCGGCGGCGGTTCTCCAGTCTCATTTCGAAAGGGGCCTCATCATGCGGCGACATCTGTGCCTAATTTCCATCGTGGGTTTGATTCTCTCGGTCGGCAGCGTGAAGGCCGACGACGCGAAGGCTCGGCAAACCGTGGACAAGGCGATCAAGGCACTCGGAGGTGCCGACAAGATCGCCAAATATCCGTGCTCGACATTCAAGGAAAAGGGGACGTACTACGGCATGGGAGACGGTGTGCCATACGAAGGCGTGTATGCAGTGCATCTCCCCGACCGGTTCAGCATGGAGATTCAGGGCGCATTCAAGCTGGTGGTCAACGGCAAGCAGGGGTGGACGAAATCGGGGGATGCCACCAAGGAGATGACGGCCGAAGAATTGGACGTCTCGAAGGGGAACCTGTATCACGGCTGGGTGGCTTCGCTCGTGCCTTTGAAGGAGAAGGAATACAAGTTGTCGGAGTTTGGTGCCGACACGATCAACGGCCGGGCAGCGGTCGGCGTGAATGTGAACCGCGAAGGACGACCGACGGTCACACTGCTGTTTGACAAGGAGAACGGACTGCTGCTCAAGAGTTCGACCATCGTCAGGTCGCCGGAGAACAACAACAAGGAGGTTGTCGAAGAGACCATCTATTCGGAGTTCAAAGAGGTCGAGGGAATTCCTTCGGCCACCAAGGTGCTGATCAACCGCGACGGCAAGAAGTTTGTCGAGACCGAATACTCCGAGTACAAGCTGTTGGAAAAGCTGGACGACAGCGTGTTCGGCAAGCCGTGATGGAACGCATCTGAATCGCAACCACCGTAGCCCTCTCGCTCCGCGAGAGGAAAGCCGAAACAGGAGGGAAGTCGATGTTGTCAACGGCCATCCTCTCGCGGAGCGAGAGGGCTACATTTTCGCAGACCGGCCGCCGACTGCTTGATCGCCGCGGGTTTTTGAACCACGCCTCGATGGGGCTGGGCGGCGTGGCGCTGGCGGCGATGCTGGCCGAACAGCGGTTGCTGGCGGAAAGCAAGTCGCCCATTCGGCCGGGCATCGATTCATCGAAACCGTTTGCTCATCGCCCGGCGCATTTCGAGCCGCGGGCGAAACGGGTGCTGATGATCTTTTGCTCGGGGGCGCTCAGCCATGTCGACACGTTCGATTTCAAACCCGAACTCGTGAAGCGCGACGGTCAGCCGCTTCCGGGGGTGGACAAGCTCGTCACGTTCCAGGGTGAAAACGGCAACCTCACGCGGCCGCTGTGGGATTTCCAGCCGCGTGGTCAGTGCGGGAAAATGATCTCGAACTTGCTCCCCAATCTGGCCGAGATGGCGGACGAGATGTGCTTCATCCATTCGATGACTGCCAAGTCGAACACGCATGGCCCGGCGGAAAATCAGATGAGCACGGGGTACACGCTCGAAGGATTTCCCGGCATCGGCACATGGGTGAGCTACGCGCTGGGGACCGAAAACCAGGACCTCCCCGCGTTCGTGGCGATTCCCGATCCGCGCGGTGTGCCGCAGGTCGGGCCGAATCATTGGAACTCGGCGTTCCTGCCAGCGGTGTTTCAGGGCGTGGCGTTCAACGCCGACAAGCCGATCTCGCATTTGGCTCGACCCGCCGAGATCAGCGCCGCCGCCGATCGGGCGTCGCGCGACTTCCTCAAGCGACTCAATGATCGGCATCTCGAACGCAACCCCGGCGACACGGACCTCGCCGCCCGCATCGCCAGCTACGAAATGGCCGCGCGGTTGCAACTCACCGCCGTCGAGGTGTCCGATCTGTCTCGCGAAAGCCGCGCGACGCAGGAACTGTACGGCGTCCTCGATGTCAACAAAACGAAGGCTGGTTTCGCGCGGAACTGCCTCCTCGCCCGGCGGCTGCTCGAACGCGGAGTCCGCTTCGTCCAGCTTTTCAACGGCTCGTACGCGATGGGTGAAGGAGTCGGCAACTGGGACGGACACAAGACGCTGGCCGCTCAGTATTCCGTCCACGCCCCGATCCTCGACCAACCCGCCGCCGCCCTGCTGCGCGATCTGAAATCGCGTGGCCTCCTCGCCGACACGCTCGTCGCCTTCGTGACCGAGTTCGGGCGCATGCCGACCTTCCAGAAAGGAGCCAGCGGCCGCGATCACAATCCGCACGGCTTCACCGTTTGGCTCGCCGGAGCCGGTGTGAAAGCTCCGTTTTCCTTCGGATCCACCGACGACTTCGGTCACAAAGCGGTGAAAAACGTCACCTCAATCTACGACCTGCACGCCACGATCCTGCACCTGCTGGGCCTCGACCACGAACGGCTGAGTTATTATCACAACGGCATCGAGCGACGACTGACTGACGTGCATGGGAGAGTGATCGAGGAGGTTCTTTTGTCGTGATTCCCGTTCGGCTCGGCGAGAGACTCTCCGTGTTGGGAATCAAATCTCGCCGCGTCGAAGCAACCGTTGCCCTGGGCCTCGGATTCGCAGTATGCGAACTTGCCCGTCCTGAATGTCAAACAAGGCGCGATAGGTCAGCCCGCGACGAGTCTTGAAGAACATTTGCCGGATGTCGCGTCCCAGCGGATGGCTCTCCGGTGCCAACGAATGACTCTCCGGATTCTCCGACAACGATTGGAGGCCGTGCTCAAATTGGAGCAACAGCCGCGAAGCTCCGTCAGGTGATCGCTTGGCGATCCAACCGATGATCTTGTCCAATTCCTGCCGGGCGACTGGCAGAATGAGCAATGCGTAGCTCATCCGTGCGAGGCCGGGTTCGGGAGACGGTGTTTGTGCCGGATTTCGGTCAGTGCCTGATCGAGAGGAATTCCTTCACCACGATCGGCTTCCTCCAGCGCCTGCCGCAAATCGGCCACGCTCGCCGTCAATTCCTCGTCGTTCGGATTCGCGATACGCCACGCGTCCAAAACTTCCTCCGGCGAAAGTGTGGCACCGCCGCTGGCCAGCGTTTGACTGACGAAGTGCTGAAACTGTTCGAGTTCGGAAGCCACATCGGTCGCCATGTCATACCTCCCCGCGGATGTTTGTCGGCGACATCTTATCCAGCAATTCGGTGGCAGGTCAAAGTGAGATCGGGGATGAATGCACGTCCGGGGGCAACTCGTCCTTCCACAGCCGCAACAACACTCGCCAACCAACACCGGCCACCACCGCGGTCAGGAGCAGGACCAGCCATACGTCACTCGCTGCCATCGTCTTTCGCTGCCTTGTGATCCGCCAACCGCCGACTCGCTCCTCCTTTACCCGTGTGAGATGGATCGCACTGTCGCCTTTCAGGTTGATGACCTGGTCATAGCTATAGGTCAACGCATCACCGTCGCAGTGGACTTTCGGCCAGTTTGTGATTGGCAGGGGTCGATTCTGTCTGAGTCTTTGGACAGCCGAAAAGATCGAACCAATCACACTCATCTTCGCGGGAAGCCATTCTATCTGCATCCGCCCGTCGACAAGCCTCCAGCGAGCCACATATGCAAGAGTCGCTTCAGACGAGTCAACGTCCACCAGCACCTGTTCCGCACTGCGGTCTGGGAAAAAGGTCACGACCTGCATGACTTGGCGACCATTCATCGGATACAGCGCCCCGTCGGTCCAGCTTCCGATCAAAGGGAGTTCGTTAAGCCTCAGTCTCGTCGTGTAAATCAACCAGCATGGCAACGCGACCACGAGTGTCACGCCGGCAACGATCAGGGCCTGACCCCAACGTGGAAATTGTTTCATCATCACAATGCGCGGGTCTGAGTCTTCAAGAGCTGAATCACTGCCTCTTCCGCCACATCCTTGACCAACTCCACGTGTCCGATCCGATCCGGCAGCACGAATCGCAGCTTGCCGCCGACGGTTTTCTTGTCGAGTTGCATACGCGCGAGGATGTCGGCGGTGGACGGTCGCAGGTTGTCCGGCAACCGGGTCGGCAGGCCGACGGATTCGAGGAGGGAGATTTGGCGAGCCGTCGCCAGGGCGTCGATGCGGCCGAGGCGCTCGGCCAGGCGGCTGGCGTAGACCATTCCGATGGAGACTGCTTCGCCGTGCAAGAGTTCGCCGTAGCCGGCGAGGGCTTCGAAGGCGTGGGCGAACGTGTGGCCGTAGTTGAGCACCGCGCGCAGGCCGGTGCGTTCGAATTCGTCCTGCTCGACGACGTCCGCTTTCAGCCGGCAGCAGCGGGTGACGATGTGTCGCAGCACGGCCGGGTCGCGGCGATTGATTTCGTCGCGATGCGATTCGAGGTACGCGAAGAAATGGGCGTCGAGGATCACGCCGTACTTGATTACTTCGGCCAGCCCCGCGCGGTACTCGCGGTCGGGGAGCGTGCTGAGCAGCGACGTGTCGATGAACACGCCGAGCGGTTGGTAGAACGCGCCGATCAGGTTCTTCGCCTGCGGATGATTCACGCCGACCTTGCCGCCGACCGAGCTATCGACCTGCGCGAGGAGCGTCGTCGGCACCTGTACGAACGGCACGCCGCGCGCGTACGTCGCGGCCACGAACCCCGCCAGATCGCCCATCACGCCGCCGCCCACGGCCAGCACGAGCGTGTTCCGGTCGGCTTTCAATTCGACCATGCGATCGAACAGCGACGCGGCGACGGCGAGCGACTTGGAGGGTTCGCCCGGTTCGAGTACGACCACGTCACAATGCCAACCGGTCGCCATGAGGCTCCTCTGCACGGTGTCGGCGTGCGGTTGAACGACGTTCCGGTCGGTGACGATCAGGCACGTGTCTCGTGACGACCGCTGCCGGCCGCGCGATGCCAGCCATCGATCCAGTTCGGCGGCGATCCCCGCGAGTTCGTTCGTGGCGATGACGATGTCATAGTTGCGGTCACCGAGCGACACGTGAACGGTCTGGCGGTTGGGTGATTGTGGCACGATGTTGGTCAACTGGAATTCTCGATTCGGATCGGATGCCCTACATTCACGCGGGCAGGTTCACGATACTGGCCTTGCTTCCGGCCAGCAAGTGGCGAGCGAAGTGCGACGCGAGATCGAAACGTAGCCGTCACGCTCCGCGTGACGAGCCGAGTCTGGATTCGGCGTCAACATGCCATTCGGCTCATCACGCGGAGCGTGATGGCTACATAAGGTCACACACGCCGACAACGAGTTGAGATCGAATGATACGACGAGCATTTTGGAGACTACACCCGTGACGATAGCGTGGCGACCATTCATGATGCCGGCGGTGGTCGCGCTCGGCGCGTGGTTGTCGGTCGTGGCCACGATTGATCCCGGTGGTGACTACCCGTGGCTGGGCGAGGGGCCGGGGCTGACGCTGGACGAACCATTCAACGTTCAGCAAGGCGTGGTGCTCGCCGATCGGTTGTTCGAATTGGATTTCGACGGCATCCAAAAGGAACTGGCGACCAACCCTGACCATCCGCCGCTCGGGCGGTTGTGGCTCGGTCTCTGGCACGAGATCGCGTACCTGATCGCGCCGCCGCAACAACCGCACGATTTGATGGTCGTGGCCTGCGCCCGAGTTGGTTCGGCGGCGGCGTTCGGTCTGCTGCTGTTCGCGATCGCGTGGTACGGGCAGAAATGGTGGGGCTGGCGAACCGGTCTGGTGGCGGCTCTGTCGGTGTGGCTCATGCCACGCGTGTTTGGTCATGCGCACATTGCATCGCTCGAAACGTGCATGAACCTGACGTACGCGCTCGCGGTGCTCGTGCTGGCGGACCGGTGGACTGTTGGAGTCCCGGCTTCAGCCGGTTTCGTCAATCGTGAGACTTCGAGTGGCCGCCTGAAGGCGGGACTCCAACCGCGTCATGCAACTCTCGCGGGGATCATCTTCGGGCTGGCCCTGCTCACAAAAATCCAGGCCGTGTTGTTGCCAATCCCAATCGTGCTGTGGGCGCTGTGGACGTGGAGGCAGCGAGCCATCGTGCCGCTGGTTGTGTGGGGAGGCACCGCGTTCGTCGTCTTCTTTCTCGGTTGGCCGTGGCTGTGGAATGATCCCGTCGGACACCTGCGCGAGTACTTCGCCCGGACAACCGATCGCACGGTGCTGCACGTCTGGTATTTCGGCAAAGCTTGGATCGATCGCGATGTGCCGTGGCATTATCCCTGGGTGCTGTTTGCTGTGACGATGCCGATGAGTTGGTTGGTGTTTGGGATGTGGGGAGTGTTCGCATCGCGCACCGCTTCCCTCCTCTCCCCTTTGGGGAGAGGGGCTGGGGGTGAGGGGCGGCCCGCGCTGGCGGTCGCACCACAACCAAATCCAGAGACGCTTGCACCACCCCTCACCCCAACCCTCTCCCCAGGGGGGAGAGGGAGACACTGCATTGATAGCCGTAACCAACTGCTCCTCGCCTGCATCCTCTTCCCCCTCGTCGTCTTCAGCCTCCCCGGTGTCGCGGTGTACGACGGTGAGCGGTTGTTCTCGGTCGTGTTCCCGTTGTGGGGCCTGTTCGTGGGGCAGGGGGGAGCGGCGTGTCTCGACTGGCTGTCGCGGAATTTTGCCGATCAACCGCTCGCTCGGTGGTTCGCCAAGATCACGGTCGCGGTCGCGATTGCGGGGCAGGGGTTGGGCATCGTGATGGAGGCTCCGTGTTGGTTGAGTGACTACAATCGGCTTGTCGGAGGACTGCGTGGAGCCGACTCGCTTGGTTTGCAGGCCACGTATTGGGGTGACAGTTTTTCGCGATCATTCCTGCGCAACGTGGCCGATGCCGTTCCGGCCGGTTCCACCGTCAATGTCGTGCCGGTCATGCATCCCGGACAACTGGTGTGGATCTCGCGGCAGACACCGGTGCTGCGCGAGAAGGAAATCCGTCTGCGACCATTTGAGGACGATGCCCGGCATTCGGCCAAGTATCTGATGGTCTACCTACGCAAGGATGCCATCCACCCGTGGCAGCGAGAGACTCCCCCAGGGGCGAGCACACTTGTCGAACTGCGACGGAACGGTGTGTTGCTCGCGGTGCTGTTTGAACTGAACTGACAAGAGAATTGATGGCGTGAAGAAGCCAGTTGTCCGTCAGCCATTTTCTGCCATGAACAAATGCGACCGACACAGGACGTCGCCGTAATGGCGTGGTTCGGCCAGACACTAATCGCCGGGCTTGCCGATAGTCGCGCGATGGGGTTCCAGGTGAAATGAATGGGGCCACGGATGAAACACGGATGAAACACAGATGAGGTTTTGAGTTGAGGTGTCAGGCGACGATCCGACAAAACTCTGGAATCCGTGTTTCATCCGTGTTCCATCCGTGGCCGAGAACTTTTTCAAGATTCCAACTCAGGAGGCTGCCATGACTCTCGATCGTCGTGACTTCATTCAAACCACCGCGGCAGTCGGCGGCTGGTTGACGTTCGGAGACTTGCTCTTACCGGCGGCGGACGATGTGAAGCCGAGCTTGAAGGTCGCGCCGTTCCGGATCGACGCGAGTCCGCCCGAGGGGCACCCGTTGTGTGGCGGATGGATCAAGCCGGTGGTGGGTATGGATGATCCCGAGGAGGCGATTGGTTTCGTGCTGCTCGGCGCGGGCCAACCGATTGTCATTTGCGCTGTCGATTGGACTGGGATTCTCAACGAGGCGCATATCGAATGGCGCACGGTGCTGGCTCAGGCGGCGGGGACGACTCCGGATCGCGTGGCCGTGCAGTGCGTGCATCAGCACAACGCGCCGTTCGCGTGCCTCGACGCCGAGCGGATCGTCGCGGCGCAGGGAGACCTGCCGCATGTCGTCGATGCCGGGTTCCATCGCCGTTGCTGCGATCGAACCGCCGCCGCCATCACCGCGGCGCTGAAGTCGGCGCGGCCGGTGACACATATCGCCACCGGCCAAGCGAAGGTCGAGAAGGTCGCGGGGAACCGGCGGTTCCTCGGGCCGGACGGCAAGGTTATCGACTGGCGCGGCAGCAGCAGCAAGAATCCGGTCCACAAGGAACTGCCGGAAGGGTTGATCGATCCGTGGCTCAAGACGGTGGCGTTTTACGATGGCGAAACGAAACTCGTCGCGTGTCATTACTACGCCACGCATCCGATGAGCTACTACGGCGACGGACGGGTGAGCAGCGATTTCGTGGGGCTGGCTCGCAAGAAACGGCAGGCGGATGAACCCGGCTGCACGCACATCTATTTCACCGGCTGCTCGGGGAACATCGCCGCCGGCAAGTACAACGACGGCACGCCCGAAGCGCGAGTCGCGCTGACGGGCAGGATTTACGATGGCATTGTCGCATCGGAGAAGGAACTCGTGCGCGAGGCGATTTCGCAGGTGAGTTGGCGTACCGCCGAAGTGTTCCCGTCGCCGCGTGCCACGTTCAACACCGAGGCTCTCGAAAAAGAGATCGCGAACAAGAACAACGCCGTCGCGGGGAGAATTCGACCGGCGATGATGCTGTCGTGGTTGCGGCGCTGCGAACGCAAGGTGCCGATCGTCCTCAGCGCCCTGCACGTGAACAACGCCACGCTGCTGCACATGCCGGCCGAGAGCTTTGTCGAATACCAACTTCACGCCCAGCAGTCGGCTCCCCACCGGTTCGTCGCCACCGCGGCTTACGGAGACGGCGGCCCGTGGTACATCCCCGTCAGGGAGGCGTACCCGCAGGGAGGCTACGAAGTCAGTGTCGCGTTCTGCGAACCGACGGTGGAAGACGTGCTCAAAGCGGGGATGGAAAAGCTACTTTAGAAATCAAACCACGAAGGCTCGAAGACACGAAGACAAACACGAAGACGCGGCGGCACTGGAGTTTCGCCCGGCATTCGGACGAAGCTATACTTGCCTCACTTTGTGACGTACTTCGTGCCTTGGTGACTTCGTGTTTTCTCTCTCGACAAGACGGTGACGCATGCTCGACATTCTCGGACGATCACGGCAGACGTGTGACGGCTGGTCGCGGCGGCATTTGCTGCAAGCGGGTGGAGCCGGGTTGATGGGGTTGTCATTGCCAAAATTGCTCGCGGCGGAATCGGCATCCGGCGGAGAGCGGAAGGCGCGGGCGAAGTCGGTCATCTTTCTGTTCCTGTTCGGTGGGCCGAGTCAGCTTGAAACGTTTGACATGAAGCCGGACGCCCCGAGCACGATTCGAGGTCCGTTCAAACCGGTGGCGTCACGTACGCCGGGACTGCTCATCAGCGAACATCTGTCGCGCACGGCGGCCGTGTCGGACAAGTTCTGCGTCGTGCGGACGATGTCGCACTCGTTCAACGATCACAGCGGCGGCGGACACTACGTTCAGACGGGACATCGCTGGCACATCCCGATCGGCGGTGGGTTCAACGTCACGCCGCAGGACTGGCCGTCGATCGGTTCGGTCACCGATTACGTGTTGCATCGTCGGCCGGGACCGGACGGAGTTGTGCGTGGGTCTCCTGACCCCGCACCTGCTTCGACCGCAGGTCTCCATACGTCAGACAAAAACGGGAGACCTGCGGTCGCGCCTCCCGGCGGGGTCGGAGACCCTCGCCGAACTTCGCTGCCGCAGCTTCCGAATTATGTCGTGCTGCCGAATTCATTGGGGCGTCTGCAAGAATACAAGGTGCAACTGATCCGTCCGGGCGAGACGGCGGGGTGGCTCGGGAGCGGATATGCTCCGCTGGTCACGCGCGTCGACAAGCGGAACTCGAAAGACAACCCGTACTGGCGAGACTGCACCGACGACGAGTTGACGTTTCAGATTGACGGACTGCTGTCGCCGGTCGATGTGACGCTCGATCGCTTGCAGCGGCGGCAATCGCTGCTCGAACAGTTCGATGACCGGCGCTTGCGGCTGGACGGCTCGGAGTTGTCGAGTTACGACCGGTTCCAGCAGCGGGCGCTCTCGCTGGTGACGTCGGAAGCGACTCGCCAGGCGCTCGATCTCCGCCGCGAACCGGCGGCGCTGCGCGACCGCTATGGCCGGCACCTGTTCGGTCAGTCGGTGCTGATGGCTCGGCGGCTGGTCGAAGCGGGGGTGCGGTTCGTCACCGTGCATTACGATTGCGTGGACGGCTACAGTTGGGACTCGCATCAAAACAGTCGCGACGTGGAGAAATCTCTGCTCCCCACGTTTGACCAAGCGCTGTCGTCACTGCTGGTGGACCTCGACGAGCGCGGCCTGCTGGACGAAACGCTCGTGGTTGCGATGGGCGAAATGGGTCGCACGCCGAAAGCCAACGCCAATTGGGGCCGCGACCACTGGAGCACCCTGTTCCCCGCCGTGCTGGCCGGCGCCGGCATCCGCGGCGGCACGCTCTACGGCGACACCGACAAAGACGCCGCCTACGCCGTCACCCAACCCACCAGCCCCGAAGACCTCGCCGCGACAATCTACCACGCATTGGGCATCGACCCGGAGTTGCGACTGCCCGATTCGCAGGGACGACCGACGCCGGTGGTTGATGATGGTCGCCCTGTGCTGGGAGTGTTCGGGTAAGGTGATGAAACGACCGGCAACACTGGCAGCGTTAAACCCTTGCCGTGTTTGGAGCGATCCGAACTTTCGCTTGCGGACAAGCCGGTAATGGCATCCGTCGTACGGATTTGATGTGTAGTTGATGACTGGCTCCGAAATTGTGGAGGCTGCGAAATGGCGCGTGCGAAACAGCAAGCATTCTGTCACCGGTGCGATAAACAGACTCTCCACACGCGAGAGATAGAAGGACCGAACCATGCCATACATTGGCTCATGATTCTGTTTTGCTGCGGGGCTTGGATTCCGTTTTACGCGCTGCTCTGCCTTTTTCCCAAGAAGCATCCGTGGATGTGCTCGATTTGCGGTGAGCAGATTGGGCATGTGCCGGCAGAGGTGAAGCAGGAACGTCGCGAAAATGAGACCATCCGTCAGCAAGCGGAGCGCAAGCGACGCCAAGAGGAACGAGAAGCCAGTGCGGCTGAGCGCGAGCGACAGGCACGAGAACGAAAAGAAATTGCACAGGCGAAAAACGAGCGTCTCCGAGAGGAGCGAGAGGCCGACGCACCAGAACGGGAGCGGCGCGCGAGCGAGCGAAAGGAAATTGCACAGGCGGCAGCAAGCCAGGCAAAGGAGTTGGCGAGCGCTGCCGGGGCGACGATCCTCCAGCAGGTCAAAGCCGCGTTCATTCAGGCGAACCGCGCTTTGGAATGGATTTGTGGCGAGGACGTCGCACTCTTGCGAATTGCGCAAGCCTTCAGTGGCTTGGTTGGATTGACGATTGCCGCTGCAGTTTTATGGTTCGGCATTTCTAGGCTGTTCTAATGAAACTGCGACGTGTGCCGACTTCGAGGGGAACAAGCTCCCGGAACAAGTGACTCGGATTTCTGGGAGGCTCATTTCGTTCGTCCCCAGCCATCCGACGGGATGGAACAGAAGGGAACGCAGGACACGAAGGCATGGCGGGTGGGTCTCGACGTGTACGCACACTTTTCGTTTCCTTCGTTCTCTTCTGTTCCCATCGTCCGTCACCGCAGTTCCATTTTGGCGTGATCGGCATCCCGGATTTCAGCCCCGAAGGGGGCGTCATTCGATAGCCCAGGGCGCAGCCCTGGGATTCAGGTGGCAACCGAGTTGTCAGCCCCAACGGGGCGAGATTCCCGCGCGTCGACTGCGAGATCACGCCCCGTTGGGGCTTCTCAGCCAATGTTCGATTGATTCCCAGGGCTGCGCCCTGGGCTTTCGAATCTGTCCCCGTTGGGGCCAAAACCGGCATGCCGGTGACACCCGATTCCATCGGCAAGGTCTGGGGTCGAGCGGAGCAATTCCCCGGAACGAGTGACTCGAATTGCTGGGCGGCTCGCAGCGTTCGTCCCCAGCCATCCGACGGGATGGAACAGAAGGGAACGCGGGACCCAAAGGACTGGCGAATGGGTCTCGACGTGTAACGAGACATGGTCACTCGAAGCCGCGAAGTTCGCTCGTGGCGCCTTTGGCAACCTCAGTGAGTTTCAGTTCGAATTTCGATGTGCCTTGGCGCTTGCCGTCCTTGCTGACGACGCAGTAGACGACAAGAACAGGGACATTCCCACGGTCAGGCGGGCTTGTTGATTTAATGTGGTGGTGTCACTCCGTGACACCGCATGTTGTGGCCGC
>JACRIH010000398.1 GCA_016235885.1 Planctomycetales bacterium
CGGGCATGGTTCCCCGTTGCGAATTCAAGTGGAACGCGGAATGCGGTCGAAAGAGAGGGGACGCTTGCTTCGGGAACTCACGTGGCGCGGCTGGCCGCGTGAATTACTCCTGAAGTTGAGATTCAACCCAATCGCAACGCTTGTGGCGGCTAAGTTGAAAAAACGAAAGCGGACTGAATATAGTATGACCTCTGCGGGCGTACAAGCTGCCGTCCGTGGTTGCATCAGTATGCCAACCGGTGTCGGCTCTGAATCTTCCGCAGTGCGGGTGGGCTTCCTCATGCCAAAGACGACCTCCTCACTGTTGCCCAAACCGCCCGCATCCGCGTCAAAGGCGGTGGTGTCGCCGGCTCGTCGTCTAAAACGTTTGACGGAATTCCAAGGAATCCGACGTTTGAGCCTCCAGCAATACCGGTCGCGGGTGAAGCATCTGTATGACGGGCCAGCCGGGGCCATGCTCGCGCTGGCCAGCATGGTGTCGCTCCACGAACCGCTCGTCGGCAGAATGCTGCGCACGAAGAAATTTGACGTGTCCCAGTTTCGGGACATCCTTGATGTGGGATCGGGAGCCGGCCAGATCCTCGGTCACCTGTTGAAGATGGCTCATTCCGACGCCAGCTTGACCGCGTTCGACCTGTCGCATCAGATGCTGCGTCGAGCGCGGATTCGCATGCGCAGTGAACGTCCCAAATACATCGTGGGCGATCTCACACACCTTCCATTTGCCGATGGATCGTTCGATTGTGTGACATGTGGGTGGGTGATCGAACACCTCCCCGATCCACGACCCGGCCTGCGCGAACTCGCTCGCGTGTTGCGGCCGGGCGGTAGCCTGTTGCTGCTCGCCACGGAAGATACGCTCTCCGGTTCGCTCACCAGCCGTACTTGGAAATGCCGCACGTACAGCCGCCTCGAATTGCGACTCGCGTGCGAAGAATCGGGCCTGCCTTGGCACTCCCAACTCTGGTTCACGCCGCTCCATCGCGTGCTGAAGATGGGCGGTATTCTGGTTGAGGCGAAGAAGCCGATTGACGCCCGTTGATTGGGAACAGTGACGCTGATCGGGGACAACGGCTTCGATCCGCACGTTCACTGTTGCCGCTTCACGATCCACAATCGACGACGCGATCCAAGCCGCAATCACTCTGCGTAACGGATTGGGTTCCAATCGCGAGCCACGCGGCACAGCGTCTCACGCACCCAACGGTCGGGACTCGTCGCGACGATTCCCGGCAGCCGCAGCATGTGTGCCCGCTCGTCCATCCACACCTCGCGGAAGTTCACCGACTGGCCGTTGTGAGCCCACACCGCATCGCCGCCGAAAATGCGGGCGATCTGCAAGCTGGCGGGGAAGTCGTACACGTTCGGCGAGTGAATGAGTGACCCGGCGTAATCGCCGCGCGCCATGAGTTCGTACAAACAACCGGGACAATCGTCAGCCGGCACACCATCGAGACCCGCATCGGTCACGAGCTTTGCTTTGGTGACGTCGTGCTGCTGGAAGCCGATCACATAGATTTTCTTCGACGGCTGTCGCCCGCCCGGCTTGATTGGTGCAAACGACCTGAGCACATCCGTCGCCGGACGATTCGGATCGTCCGAACCGCAGACAACGCGGTCTCCCACCGCCTGCACCCACGCACCGTACGCGCCCGATTCCGGCACGAACACGAGCGAGTAGTGCAGCGTCTCCAGCGACCGCAACGTCAGAATGATCGAATAGCCGTTGCCCGTCCTGTCGCGGTACTGCTTCGTCCCGTCGATCGGATCGAGCGCCAGCGTGTACTCGGACTCGGCGGCAAACCGGGAAAGATCACCGGTCGTCTCTTCCGCCTCGATACGGCACTGCCGAAACAGCGGATCACAATCGCGGAGCGCTCCCACGAGCAGCTCCTGCACACTGAGATCGGCCAGCGTCAGCGCATCGGTATTCGAACTACCCGATTGTTTCTCGCCATAGATCGCAATGTTGAAGCCCCGCATTCGCTTCGCCACGCTCCCAGCCCAGCGTACAACTCCCGGCAAGTGCGTGGTCAGCGAGTCGGTCAGTTGTCTCAGTTCCATTTCAAGTCATTCCATCGGCTACCAGAGATTTGAAATCTCGAATCTGAAATCTCAGATCACAGTCAATTCAACGGCTGCGCACTTCGCAGATACGAAAACAAGTCCCGCACCTGTTGATCGGTCAGGTCTTTCAACAGGCCTTCGGGCATGATCGACTTCTTCTGCGGCAGCATTTCGTCGATATGATCGCGGGCGACGGTGATGTTCTGTCCGTCGACGCCACGGACTACGACCACCTGGCTGTCCTGGTCGAATACGAATCCGGTCACCGTGCGTCCTTCATCGGTGACGATGAGCACCGTTTCAAACCCCTCGCGGACTTCGAGGCTGGGATTCACCACGTTGTGCAGGATGTGAATCGAATCGTCCCGCTTGAATGTGGTCAGGTCGGGACCGATCCGGCCTCCCTCACCAAACAACAGGTGACATTTCGCGCACGACTTGTTGAACAGCGACTTCCCCTGCCACGGGTCGCCGCTTCCCGATTTCAGCACGCTCGTGAACAGCGCCAGTTGCTGCTGCATTTCCGCCGTCGATGCGCCTTCGAGACCCTTCCAATGCTGAGCCACAAGCTGGGCGATCCGGTCATCGCGGTGAAGTGTGAACTTGCGCACCACGTCCAGCGGCAGCGAGCGCGAGTCGATTTGGCCCGCGGTTACGGCTTCCAGCAATTGCCGAGTCCAGACGGCTCGACTCGCGAGCAGCGTCTGCGCCGTCACGCGCACATCTTCCGAGAACGATCCATACAGCCGCACAACTGTCGAACCGATTTCGTCGAGCTTGTACGACTGGAGCGAGGTCAGTGTCGCGTTGCGAACATCATCGTCCTTCGAAGTCTCCAGCAATTTGAGGAGCACCGGCAAAGCCGCGGGCTGGTTGATTTCACCAAACGTTTGAATGAACTCTATTCGCTGCGTCTTATCCGCTGGAGTCCCGGCTTTAGCCGGCGTCTGGCCGCCTGAAGGCGGTACTCCAACAGATACCTCCGCGATGATTTTGAGCGACTCCGCGACGGCCGCCGCATCACCCTGCCGCAACCGCAGCGACAGCGAACCGCCGCCCCCCTTGGTGAGCTGCGCGGTGAGTTCCGGAGGCAGCCCGCCGAGTGGTCGGCCCTTGAACGCGGCCTCGAAACCAGCCATCAGCAGTTTCGTGGAGTCGGCGTCGGGTGCGAGCGAGAACAGTTTGGCCGCGTTCAACAAATCTTGTCGCGAGCCAGACATCGCGAATCGCTGCATGAGTCGCGACGCTATGTGCTGTTGCACGAGCGGCTGTTTCCACAGGTCGCGGTTTTCAAACATGGCGAGCACCGCGCGTGCCGCAACTCCCTCTCCCCTTGGGGGAGAGGGCTGGGGTGAGGGGGCCGCGCCGGGTTTGACGTCCCCTGCTCGCGCGGCCCCCTCACCTCCCGCCAAAATCCCTCTCCCACGAGGGGAGAGGGGAGAAGTTTCAGAACCACACTTCGCTTCAATCGCCCACCACAGCAGCAGCGGCAACTGCGGATCGGTCACGTCTTCCGAGCGAGCGAGCAACGGATGAACGATCGCGAGCGCATCGGCCGCCGGCAACCTGCGGGCGGATGACGCGAGTTGGCTTCGCACGTAAACGTACGCCTCGCTCCCGGCCAGTTCGACCAACTGGCGAGCGATCGCTGGTGCCACTTTCCGCTCGTCGCACAGCAGACGCACCGTCCACTGTCGGACGAACTGGTCGCTGTGATTGAGAGTCTTCGCGGCCACGTCATCGTTGAACCCACCGCTCAGATACAGCGCCCACAAGCACTCGACGGCGAACTGGCCCGACGCAGGAGCAGCCCGGCTGCTCGCAGCAGCCGGGCTGCTGGCGTTACCTGACAGCAACCCGCGCAGCAGAGGGACAACTGAGGCATCGCGGCGGTCGGCGAGCAACCGGAGCGCGGTCTGTCGGAACCAGCGATTCGGATGCCGCAGAGTTTCGACGAGTTCGGCAGATGACTTCTTACCGAGGTCGAACGGCTCCAGCGGCGTCGCGTCCTTCGCGGCCAATCGATAGACACGTCCATTCGACTTGTCGACTTTCCCTTCGAAATGCTGACCGTGAGCGATCAGGGCTTCGTATAAGTCGGCCACGTAGATGCCGCCGTCCGGTCCCACCTTGATCTTGACCGGCCGGAACCATTTGTCGGTCGTCGTGATCACACGGTTGATGTCCTTCGTCTGAAACGTCGAGCCGTCCGGGTCGAACTGGCTTTGCACGACCTGCCCCTGCAACGGTTCGACGCCGAACAGTTTCCCCGTGTAATCCGTCGGCAACGAGCCGCCGCCGTAGATCACGAAGTTGTGCGTGAATCGCGGCACACTGCCATGCTTCATCGGCGGGAAATAACCGAATGTGAACGGATTCGACAACGCCCCGTGCTTTTGAAAACCCTTCTGCGAATAACCTCCCTGCACGTAGTGAAAGCCGCGCGTGTCGCCTCCGTTGTGGCCGGAGAAAATTCTTCCCGCGTCGTCGATCTCGCAGCCGAACGCGTTCCCACCCCCCTCGGCAAACACTTCGAAGCGCCGCGTCTCGGGGTGATACCGCCATACCTGTTGACCCATCGTGTGCGCAATCGGTTCCTTGTCGATCCCCGGTCGCAGGACGTGCGCGCTCACGGTGCTTCCCTGTGTCGCGTACAACCAGCCATCCGGCCCCCAGCGCAGACTGTTCGTGACCGAGTGCGTATCTTCCATGCCGAACCCTTGCAGATGCACGACCGGGTCGCCATCGGGGACGTCGTCGTGATTTTTGTCGGCGTAGAACAGGAGGTACGGCGGATTGAGCACCCACACACCGCCGCGTCCGAACGTGAACGACGTTGTGATGCTCAGCCCATCGACGAATGTTTTGTGTTTGTCGAACACCCCATCGCCGTCGGTGTCTTCGTGAATCGTGATCTTGTCCGCACCGCGCGGGCCATGCGGAGGCGGTTCGGGAATCTTGTCGTACACAGAACGCCAGAACTTGTCCTTGCTCACCATCTTCAACCCGGCCGGGTATGGGTACTGCAAATACTGCATGACCCACATTCGGCCGCGTTCATCGAAGTTGAGAAAGAGCGGCTGGCGCACGATCGGTTCGGCGAGCACCTGGGCGATCCGGAGGTCTCCCGGAATGACAAACTGTTTCAGCGATTCCGCAGGAGGCAGCGGCTTCTGCGTGCCGGCCTGCGCGAGTTCGGCGGGCGTGGCGATCGTTTTCGAGAAAGTTGCCGAACCGGCCGCGAGCGACTCTGGGCGATGACCCCACACCGTGTCGTTGCCGACGCGAAATTCCCATTCGCCTTGCAACGAGATCGCCTGATCGCCGGAAACAAGCGTCGGAGCCGGGCCTTTGAAGCCGCCGGCTCCGTCGTGATCGTAAACGCGAATCGCGACGACGTTGTAGCTCCCCGCCTTCACGTGTTCCGCCGAGATCGAGTACCGGCCTGGCGCCGCATCCAGTCCACTTTTGTAGTCGGGCGGGAATGCTCCCCCGGCTCCCACGCGAATGCCGTTGAACCACGCTTCGTGCGCGTTGTCGATCTTCTCCGCCGCGAGAATCAGCGGCTTCCCCTCCCAATCCTCGGGGACTTTCACGAAGCAGCGATACCACGCGATGCCATCGAAATTCGCGAGCGCTCCGCCCGCCTGATCGTCCCACACGCCGGGCACGTTCAGCCGCTGCCAACTGGTTTTGAAGTCTTCGAGATCTCGCTTCACGGTGAAGTTGGCGGGGACGTCGCGACCGGTCGCCCAGTAGATGCCGTTCAGCAGCAGCCGCTGAAACTCCGGCAAGCTGAAATCGGCGACACCGCCGAGCGACGTGTAAAACGTCTTGCCGCCATCCTTGCGAGCAAACGTCCACGCGACCGGATGCTGTTTTTCGACCCCGTCGAACCGGCCCATCACGAGCGTGGTCGCGGACGTGGCAATCGGATCGTTCTGGTACAGCGACGTGCCGAATTTGAATTCCGCTTTCGGCAGGCCGGTCAGGATCGGGTGATCAACACCCGACTTCACCCGCGCGTAGACAAACGGGCCATCGTCCTTGGGCTGCCCGAGGTGATTCTGGTAGTTGCCTCCCAACACCTCGCGATCAAATTCGGTCCACGCCGCGTGGCCTTCCGGCGGCGGCGCGTTGTTTCGCAGCGAGAACGCATGGCTGGCGGTCCGAATCCCAACCACTGGCTTGCCCGCCGCGATGAACTTTCGGATGCGATCAAGCTGCGCCGTCGGAAGTGTTCTCCGGCGAACACTCACCAACAGCAGATCGGCTTCGCCGAGCACTTCCAGTCCGGGGACATTGTTCAGATCGTCGTCGCGGCCGAACAGCAGGCTGACTCGGAAGTCGGTTCCCAGATACTTGCGAGCGAATGCGGGGAGCGACTCGTTCGTTTTGTACTCGTCCTCGGACATCACGATGGCGACGTGCGGCCGCGTGTCCTTCGAGAATTTGAATGGCTTGCCGTAAGTAGGATGGGCTTCCAGCCCGTCCGTTTTCGACGCCGGTTTCACGGACGGGCTGGAAGCCCATCCTACGAAAAGCTGATCGCTGGTGACCGTCGGACACACCCATTTCTCGACATGCTCGACGATCAGGTCCGTACCGGTGAAATGGCTGACGTACGGAGCACGCGCCGGGTTGTACATCGTGTCAGTCATGTCGCGCATCAGCACGACATGCTTGCCGTTCTTGGCCATCTGTCGCAGCCCGAACGGCCTCCCGAGCACACACATGTTCGTGTGAACGCCGAGCAGAATGACGTTCCCGATCCCGCGCTGTTCGAGCACGCTCCAGATTTCTTCGCCGTTGTCCGAAATGAAATCACCATCCGCGATCTCCAGCAGATCGGTCTGCCGTTTCCACGGTGCTTTCGGGTTGCGTCCCATCGCCGCCAGCTTGTCGGCCCACTCTTTGTGCTCGACGGCTTCGTCGTCTTCGCCGCCGTCGGTCTGGTCGATGGGATAGGCCCCCTTCTCTTCCGACGGAATCTTGTAGCACCACGTGCCGATTTCTTTCGGCAGTTTCTTTGATTTGGGAACCGCGAGCGCGGCCTTGCGACCGGCGTGATTGGCGTAGAATTCCATGCAACTGCTGGGGGCATGGATGATCGTCGCCCCGCGCGATCGCGCGTTTATCAGCACGTCGTTCATCCGCGGAGCCACCTCGCCGCCGCGTTTGGTAGCGTTCAGGCAGTGATGCAGATCCCACATGTCGCAGACAATGATCGCCGTCTGCTTCGAGTTCCACGTCTCCTGCTTGGTGACCGCATGAAACCGCCCCGAGCCAGCGCTGGTTTCCACACGGGATCGCAACGTGAGACTCAAGTCACCTGACGATTGTTGCGCATCGGCAACTGCCGACGCCATCATCGTCACCGCCACCAAGCAACTCACAAGCCAGCGAAACGCACCGCCGCGCAATCTCCCATCTCCCCCCCAGGGGGAGAGGGGTCTGGGGTGAGGGGCATGCGTCGACGCACGAACGCCGAAGGCGTTACACCCCACAGTCCAGGGTCGCCGAGTCTGCGAGGCGCACCCTGGTTTGGTGGGAGTGGGATCGGCGGAACCCTGAAAGGGTTCGACAACCGTGCGGGGCGAGCTTTGTGCAACCCTTTCAGGGTTGATCGCCGTGTCTTCGAGTTGACCCAGGGTAGCCGCTGCGCGGCAACCCTGGGCTGTGGAGTGAAACGCCTTCGGCGTATGTTTCATGTCGAGCTCCAACGAAAAAAATGTAGGGTGGGTCGAGGAACGAGACCCACCACGATGATTCCGGTGGGTCTCGTTCCTCGACCCACCCA
>JACRIH010000399.1 GCA_016235885.1 Planctomycetales bacterium
GAGCCGTGGAAGTGACTCGACACGGCCGGCGTTGGATTGACGGAGGCGGGCTGTGTTGCAGGCTTATGCGGATCACTGGGCGCTCATCACCGGAGCCTCGTCGGGTATCGGGGCCGAGTTCGCCCGACAATTGGCGGCGCGGGGGATGCATCTCATTCTGGTCGCGCGTCGTGAAGAGCCGATGAAAGCCCTGGCGCAGGAACTCTTCACCGCGCACGGCACGAAGACCGAAGTGATTTCGGTCGACCTGAACGATCCGCAAAGCCCGGCGCGGCTGATGGCCGAGGTTGAGAGTCGCGGCCGAACGGTCGAACTGCTGATCAACAACGCCGGGTTCGGCTACATCAGTGAGATCGAAACCGTGAACCTCAACCGCGTGCTGGAACTGATCCAAGTGAACATCGCCGCCCTGACTGAGCTGACCTACCGAGTGCTCCCCGGCATGTTGCAACGTGGGCACGGAGGCGTCATCAACGTGTCATCGGTGGCGGCATTTCAGCCGGTGGCGTACATGGGAGCCTACTCGGCCAGCAAGTCGTACGTGCTGCATTTCACCGAATCGCTGTGGGCCGAGGCCCGCGAAAAAGGGGTGACGGTGCTGGCCCTTTGTCCTGGAACCACGCGGACCGACTTCTTCGATATCTCGGGAGCCGCCCCCGGCTGGCTCGAAAAGAATTCGTCGCAGGATGTCGCCACGGTCGTCCGCACCGCGATCAAGGCGCTCGAAAAGAAACGGTCGTACATCGTGTCTGGATGGAAGAACTACATCCTCTCGCTGCTCGTCCGGCTGGCCATGCGCAGCACGGTCGTCAAGGAGTCGATGAAGTACTTCCGTCCGGAGAAGTAACGGCGACCGTTCCGTAGAATCGCCGTGCGACTTCTTCCGCGTGGAACAGCAGCCAATTCCGTCGCGTGTACACAGCGTGCCCGAAGAAGCTGCGGTCGAGCCATTGCCCGGCAGCCAGGTAATCCACCAGCAAGGTTGTCCCGTCTGCGGGGACACGTTGTCCGGCTGCCACATGGCAAATCAGACCGCTTGACCGGCACGGACTCTGAAGGAGCGTTTTGAATCGGCAATCCGATCGCCACGCTTGCCATGCCAGCGGATGTGGTGGGAGATTGGTCCCTACGATTCCAACGTGCTGAATGAAATCCCCGGACGTCGCACACACGACATCACCGGGTCTCCACGGAAATCGCGAGAGGTACTCCGGCAGCCGCGCCTCGGGCCGATGATGGACAAAATGCAACAGGTGCTGACAGCCCGTAGTGTCCCAACCGTATCGAATGGGCGTCCCCAGCGTGACGAGATCGAATTTCACACGGAACAGCGGATGGTCGCGCTTCGCGAGCAATCGTCGGACTCGCTCCCACATCGAGACGTCTTGTCCGCCGCCGCCGAACGGACCGGCATACGGTTCGGCAGCGAGGAAGAACTTGTCCCGCGTGAGTTCGTCAGCGGCCAGCAGGTTCGTCAGCAGCGCCAAAATGTTTCCGCCGTGGCTGTGTCCCCAGAGCAGGACTCGTTGATTGTCGGTCCACGTCCCGCGCGACAATTCGTCGATCAGCCGCACGGCGGCATGTGCTCGACCGAGGTGGTGGTTCTCGCCGGTCCAGAAAAACCGCCGGACCGGAATGACTGGGGCTGATTCCGATGTCAGGCACTCCTCGAACAGCCGGCGATACGCCTCGGGGAAGTTTCCCAAGTCCTGGAGCAAGCCGTCGACAGTTCGTTTCACGAGCCGGCGCAAAACTGTGGCGACTCCCGGAAGAATTCCAGACACGCTTTCAATCAAACCCAGCGGCCCGGTCCCCGCAAATGTCCCGTGAATGAGGTAGATCGCGGCCACACCATTCTCGCGAAACCGGTCACCCACGAGCCGCGTGCGCTGTCGGAATTCGTCCGAATTCAGCGATGGCTGCCCGCCGGGCCGGAGCATGAAGTACGGAGCCGGCGGCGCGGCACTGGTGTAAGTCTGGTGGCGGAAATGATTGGCCAGCGGCATGGTTGTGGGCGGTGACATTCGTCAGTTGGTGGTGCGATCGCATCTTAACCGAGTCGCTGGCGAATCGTGAGCTGGCGGTGATAGACTCCGCGAATGCTCCGATTTCTCAGCGATCATTTTGCATTCTTCCGACAGTTTCGCGAGACGTTCGAGAGCACGGGGGCGATCGCCCCCAGCAGCCGATTCCTCGCCCGGGCGATGACCGGTCCGCTGTCGAAACGGGACCGACCGGTGCGAGTCCTCGAAGTCGGACCCGGCACCGGAGCGGTGACGCAACGGATCGTGCGCCTGCTCCAACCCGGCGACCGGTTCGACTTGGTCGAATTGAACCCGGTGTTCGCGAACATCCTGCGCCGCAAGTTCGATTCCGACCCGGCCTACCATCGCGTGGCCGATCAAACCACCGTGCATCAGATCCCCGTGCAGGAATTCGTGGCGGATCAGCCGTACGACTTCATCATCTCGGGTCTGCCGCTCAACAACTTCCCAACCGCCCTCGTACGCGAGATCTTCGAGACTTTTTTTCGTCTGCTTGCCTCCGGCGGAACGCTGTCGTACTTTGAATACATGTACGTCCGTCCGATCCGGAAGGCCATCGGCAGCCGGCCCGATCGAGTACGGCTCCGCGAATTGGAAGCCGTGATTCAGCCATACCTTCGGCAGCACCGCACCCACCGCAGTTGGGTCTTCGCCAACCTGCCGCCGGCATGGGTGCAGCACTTGCGGCCCCGCTTGCGTGGACCTGTTTGATCGTTATACTGCCGAGCTTGCTTTTCTGGCGAAGGCCGTTTCGTGTCTGGAGTTTAGGAGGAAGCTCGGTGTTCACTGCGAAGACTTCGGTGAATGTGCGTGAAATTCTGCACGACAGTACGACGTTTGGCCCCGAAGAAGTGAAACAATTGCAAGCGGCGATTGGCGGCAGTCAATACTCCGAAGTCCGGCAGGAAGTCGCCAACCTGCGACAAGAACTCGAAGACGGCAACGCACCGAAAGGGGCGTCCGTTCGCTTGGGCATTGCCTTCTACCTGCTCGGCAAGCACGATTCGGCCGAGTCGTACCTGAAGAAGGCCGGCAACGACAGTTTGGCCGAGTTCTATCATGGCAACGTGCTGGTGGCCTTGGAGCGGTACGATGATTCGGTGAAGTCGTTCGAGCACGCCGCGAAACTCGGTTACGACCCGGTGCAATGCCAACTCTGTCGAGCCGGAGCGATCCGGGCGAAGGGAGACATCGACACGGCCGAATCGTTGCTTCGCAGCATCGCCACTCAAGCGGCCACGCGAGCGGATTACTCGTATCAGATGGGCTGCATCCTGTCCGACCGGGGCGACACGTACGGTGCCGTCGAATACTTCGAGCGGGCAGTGGACATGAACCCGTACCACACGAAAGCGCTCTTCTGGTTGGCTGGTCAGAACTGCCAGCGCGGCAACGACGAAGACGCAATCAAGCTGTACGAGCGGTCGCTGTCGAAGCCTCCGATGCACATGAACGCACTGCTCAACCTCGGCCTCCTGTACGAAGACAACGAGAACTATCCGGCGGCCGCGTACTGCTTCCGTCGCGTACTGGATATCAACCCGAATCATCTGCGGGCGCGGTTGTACCTGCGCGACATCGAGGCCGCAGGGGACATGTACTACGACGAGGAATCACTGCGCGATCAGGCGCGGCTCAAGCAGTTGCTCGAAATCCCCGTCACCGACTTCGAATTGTCCGTGCGTGCTCGCAACTGTCTGCAAAAAATGGGCATCGGAAACCTCGGCGATCTGACGCGGGTCACCGAGCAGGAGTTGCTCGGCAGCAAGAATTTCGGCGAGACGTCGCTGCAAGAAATCAAGGAGATGATGACGTCCAAGGGTTTGCGGTTGGGGCAGACGATGGACAAGGCCGGCCGGCCGCGCGAATTCGCAGGGTCGAGCGACCTAAGCCCGCAGGAGCAGGCTTTGCTCAACCGTCCTGTCGCCGATCTCAACCTTTCCGTCCGCGCTCGCAAGTGCATGACCCGTCTGCAAATCAACATGATGGGCGAACTGACGTCGCGCACGCCGGATGAATTGCTCGAAAGCAAGAATTTCGGTGTGACGTCGCTCA
>JACRIH010000397.1 GCA_016235885.1 Planctomycetales bacterium
AGCCGTCTTTGCCCGTTCGCGGCTCGGCGGGAGCCTCGCCCTCCCGTTCCATGAGCTGCCCCGCAAATCGCCGCTCAGCCAATTCCAGCGACAGCAGCCCCTGCGATTTTCCCGCTGAGCAAGTCACGTCCACTTGATAGATACCGGCCTGTTTGATCGAGACGTTCGCGTCGGTCGATGCCGACAAATCCGCAACGATTGATGAGCCGTAGCCACGCTCGCCAGAGCGTGGGTTTTCTGGAATTTCACCCACGCTCTTGGCGAGCGTGCCTACGGGCGAGCCAGCATCCAGCAGCAAAGCGTCGTCGTAGCGGGCGGCCTTCACCGTGACGCGAAAGTTTCCCTGCTCCGGCAACTCGCGCAGCGAAATCTTGAAGTTCGCCATCGGCCCATAGGTGTTCGACTGACCGAAGATTTCCGGGCTGGGAATCGCCGGCCGCAACAGTAAACCGCCGGGAACGGCCTGATGAGCTTCCCCTTTCGGATACCCCGGCGTCCCGCGCACGCAGGCGAAGACCGCGTGATAGATGCTGTCGAATTTCTTCCAGGCGCGGATCGTGTCGTTGCCGACGTAGCCTTCGATGAACTCGAACTTTGTCTGCATCGCGAACGGCTGATAGTCAAACGGCTTTGTGGGCTTCAATTCGGTCACCACGAAGTCCGCGTTGTTCAGCAGAGCATTGTTGGCCCCCAAGATCAGATTGTCGGGACAAGGCTGCGGATTGATCGAGGCACCGAACTCCATGCGAAAGTTCTGGATCACGGGCTTCAAGTTTTCATCGACGATGCACAGGTTGAGCGCCTTCTCGGCGATGTCGAAATACGTCTCGACCTGCAACGGCGACAACGCCAACACCTGAGCGTTGTTGGCAAACCCGTCCTTCGACATCCCATCGGGAGGCAACGCATCCGTGAGATCCTCTTGCAGCCCCAACAGATCCCTGAGCGTGTTCCGATACTGCGCCACCGTCAGCCGCCGCACCGAACCATTTTTGGGCGACGGGCGAGATCGCGCCGCGGTCATCGCCCGCGTGATCCACTCGCTGAGCGCCTGGCGCTGTGCGGTCGTGGGCTGCGGTTCGTCCTCAGGAGGCATGATTCCGTCCGCCACTTGCTTCAAGATGCCCTTCCAAAGGGGAAGCTGCCTGTCCTCCAACGCGGCAGTCAGTTGGTCTACCCGAATGCCCGACTCCATGTTGTCCGCGTTGTGGCAACGCAGACAGTATTTTCGCAGCAGGGGCTGAACACGTTCGTGGAATGCAGTTACTTCGGCGACGCCCGGTTTGGCGGGGATCTCCTGGCCGTTCGCGGTCCAGCCCACAGCGTGCGCCATCATCGTCAGCACGCCGACTGCAACGTGAAGCATCGTGAGTGAAACCGAGTTCTTGTGGGTCATGTTTCCAGCGACTTGGACGTGACTGCTTGGGAATGGTGGAGGCTGTAAGGCCGGGCACGGTGTATGCACTTCAGCGTACCATCTCAATGAATCAATGTCGGTGTGACAATACCGCGCGCAAGTGGGCGATTCCGGTGATCGGTTTGACGACTTTGTTGAAGCGGTGATTTCGTCACAGACGCCTTTGCCATCAGAATCTCAAACGGACCGTGGAGTTCAGCCCTCTGGGGAAGTTGTTTCAATGGTGAGGATTGTACTACAGCATTACTTTTGGTCGATGAAATCTATCGAGTTGTACCTTGGACCGTGCTAAACTTCCCAGCCGCTCTTGACCTCGACCACGGACTCAAACGGAAACGAAATGTCCACTCCCGATAACGGTCCTCGACTATGGTTTCTGCTGCGAGGTCTGCTCCTTGCCGTGGTCGGAGTTGTCTGTCTGGCGACAGCACCGCAAGCAGTGAACGCGGCCGGGCAATCCGTGAGCTTCGTCAACGATGTCATGCCGGTTTTGACGAAGGCTGGCTGCAATGTCGGCGTCTGCCATGCGAAGGCGGGTGGCGGCCAGAAGGGATTTCAGTTGTCACTGCTGGGCTTCGAGCCGCTGGAGGACTTCGAGTATCTGACGAAGGACGGCCGCAGCCGTCGATTGTTTTTCGGATCACCGGATCAGAGCTTGTTGCTGCTGAAAGCGTCTGGTCAGTTGCCGCACGGTGGTGGCGTTCGTCTGGCGGCGACTTCGGAAGGCTTCGCACTGCTGCGCGAGTGGATTCGTCAGGGTGCCCCGTTCGATAAGGCCGAGGCTCTGAAACTCACGGCATTCGAGATTCAGCCAGAGCGTGGTTCCGTAAATCGTCAGGGAGAACAGCAACTCAAGGCGCTGGCGCGATATTCCGATGGCAGCGTCCGAGACGTCACGAGTCAGGCACTCTACGAGTCCAATGACAAGGCGATGGCCGAGGTGACGGATCGCGGACTGGTGAAGATCTTCGACATTTCCGGCAACGTCGCGGTCATGGTTCGGTATCAGGGGAAGGTGGCGGTCTACAGTGCGTCGGTCCCGCTGGGCGCGCCGGTCGAGAACCTCCCCTCCTCGAAGAACTTCGTTGATGAGCACGTCTTTGCGAACCTCAAGACGCTCGGCATTCCGCCGTCAGTCCTCTGCGACGACGTGACGTTTCTGCGTCGGGTGACACTCGATATTGGAGGGAGGTTGCCGACTGAGGAAGAAGCGACGGCCTTTCTTGCCAGTCAGGACGAAGACAGGCGAGACAAGTTCATCGACGACCTGCTGCGAAGTCCGGATTACGCGGACTTCTTTGCCAACAAGTGGACGGCGCTGTTGAAGAATCGCCGTGACGATGAGAGCGACACGGTTTCCAACTTCGCGTTTCACGCGTGGGTGCGCGACAGCTTTCTGGCCAACAAGCCTTACGACCAGTTCGTTCGCGAGGTACTGGCCGCGACAGGAACCGTGATCGGCAATCCGCCGGTCGCGTGGTACAAGCGAGTCAAAGAGCCGAAGCAGCAGATCGAAGACGTGGCTCAGCTTTTTCTTGGCGTCCGGATGCAGTGTGCTCAGTGTCATCATCATCCGTTCGAGCGTTGGAGCCAGGACGACTATTACTCGCTGGCCGCGTTCTTCAGTCAGGTCGGACGCAAGCCATCGGGGACGCGCGGCGAGGATTTGATCTTCCACAAACGTGGCATCGCGACCGCCGCGAACATGAAGACCGGAGTGCCGCTCAAGCCGGGTGCGCTGGGCGATGCGATTCCTGAGATCGCCGCCGATGAAGACCCGCGACTGAAGCTCGCCGATTGGATGGGCGGAAAGAACAATCCGTTCTTCGCGAAGTCGCTCGTCAATCGGTATTGGAAACACTTCTTCGTGCGCGGCTTGATCGAACCGGAAGACGACATCCGCGATACGAACCCGCCGACGAATCCCGCTCTGCTGGAGGCTCTCGAAAAACATTTTGTTGTCAGCAGGTTTGATCTGAAGGAACTCGTGCGAGTCATCACTCAATCGCGAGCCTATCAACTCAGCGAAGTCCCGAACCAACACAACATCGTCGATCGCCAGAACTACTCGCGTTACTACCCGCGCCGGTTGCAGGCCGAGGTGCTGCTCGACGCGATCGACCGGCTGGCGGGGACTCAGACCGACTTCGCCAATCTCCCACCGGGAACGCGAGCGGTCGCTCTACCCGACAACAGCTACAACCGTTCGTCGCAATTCCTGCGAGTCTTCGGCCGCCCCGAAGCCGAGAGCGTCTGCGAATGCGAACGCGTCCAATCCTCGAGCCTCGCGCAGAGCCTGCACTTGCTCAACGCGGCCGAACTGAAAGCCAAACTCGCCGCCCCCACCGGCCGAGCCGAACGCCTCGCGAAAGAAGACAAACCGGCCGAAGCCAAAGTCCGAGAGCTGTACCTTGCCGCTTTTTCGCGCGAGCCACGTCCGCAAGAACTGAAGACCGCGATCGACTACCTCGCCGAACCGGCGGTCGGCTCCGACGGCAGTCCGGTCGATGCCCAGAAGGCCCGCCGAGAAAACTTTCAAGACCTCATTTGGGCGTTGATCAATACTAAAGAGTTTCTTTTCAATCATTAAAACAATTCCGCTAATCGCCGCTTTGGGGCGTCCTCATGAGTTTCACTCACTTTACCGCAGCGTTACGTCGCATCGTTGCGACTTCAATGGTGGTGGGCGGAATCCTCTTGGCTGGGGTGGAGTCATACCGCGTGGTATTTCTGGTTCCGGCCCCGATGTCCATCTTAGACAAACCTTCCTCCGTCGTCGACACGCCTCTTTCGAACTCGGATGACCATCCTGATTTGAACTGGTGGGAGCGTGACCATCCTCATTCGATCCGAGATATTCCAAATTATCCATTTCATTACCGACTTCTTGCGGCGTCAGCGATTGCCTTGTGTGGCGGGGTATTATTACGTGACTTTTCGCCGTATCGCATCCACGCGTCGAATGCGTTTGTGTGGTTTTCGCTGATGACAATTCCAACGACACTTCTTTGGACACACACATGGGATTTTGCAAAAACACAAAAGGATTGGTCGCATGCGGGGAATTGGCTGTATATCTGGATTGGTATTGGCGCCTTCCTGCTTACAAGTGTCTCGTGGTATCTCTACATCTCAGTTGTCTTCACGTATCTGCACGACTTTGCCTGGTCTTTTGATTTCCCAAAGCGCTTTATGCTAGGTTGCTTTATTTGTTCGGCGGTCGCAGTGCTTGTCGATGCCTTGTATTCCTCAGACCTCAACCCCCCATATTGCGAAATCTGCGGCCGACATGCGACATCATCAATGAGCTACACTATGGGTTATTCTCGGTCATATTGTGATCGACATCAAAGCTGGTCAGCGGCAACAATAACAGTTCCCGCCGGCGGCTATGGGGGAGGTGGTGACGAGATTCCGGCGGCACCATACGCATTGATCCAAACGTTGCTTTTGGGATATGTCGTAACCTACGCAATTACTCGTTCCTGGTTGAAGGGTATCAATGCAGTGGCTTCCTCGGAAAAACTCTTTGTGTGGTTGTTGCCGCCGCTAAGTGGTGTCATTTGGGCGTGTTTTTGGACATGGTTTTGGTTCGAGATGGTGTTTCTGCTTTTTGTATTAGCGACGACATTGTGGTGCATGGCTAATTTGGGGCAAGCGTTTGAATCAGAGTCGGTGCGTCGCTAGTTCGTTTTGGAGACGCTGCAGCTATCGCATGGTGCGAGTTGCGTACTGATTCAAGCGGTACAGCACTTGGGAGCGTATCAAGATGATGGGATCACAAATACGAAGGTTCGTTGGTGCTGCCACATTTTTGTTCGTAGTCGCGTGTCCGACTTGGTTCACTCTGGCTCAGTCCGTCGGTCTCCCGGCTCCGCGGTTGCTGACAACGAATCCGATGGGGGCCAAGGTTGGGGCTCAAGTTGAAGTCACGATCAGCGGCGAGCACATCGACGACGCGGACGAGTTGACGTTCTCAGATCGGCACATCACGGCGGCTCGCAAGTTGAACGCGGCGGGGCAGCCAGAGCCGAACAAGTACGTCGTATCGATTGCCGCCGATTGTCCGGTTGGAATTCATGAGGCTCGCGTGATGACGCGATTGGGGATTTCCTCCTCGCGAGCGTTCTGTGTTGGCACGCTCGACGAAGCCGTGCAGACGAAGCCCAATACGACGCTGGCGACTGCGATGGAGTTGAAGATCAACTCGATCTGCAACGGCACGATGACTCAGCGGGCGGTCGATCACTACGGCTTTGAAGCGAAGAAGGGACAGCGAGTCATCGTTGACTGTGCGACGCGCGGGATTGATTCGAAGCTCGATGCGGTCGTGATCATCGCCGATGCCGCCGGTCGCGATCTCCTAGTCGAACGCCGAGGCGGTGCTCTCGACTTCACCGTTCCGGCGGACGGGAAGTATGTAATCAAAGTTCACGAACTGACCTTCAAGGGGGGGCAAGCGTATTACTACCGCTTGGCCGTGACGGAACTCCCGGTCGGAGCACCGATCGTGCGGATGCCGTCGACGAAGCCGGTGAACTCGTTCTCATGGCCGCCGCAGGGTCTCAAAGAGCAGGCCGAATTGGCCGAGAGCGAGCCGAACAACGATCGCACGAAGGCTCAGAAGATTTCGTTGCCGTGCGACATCGCGGGGAGTTTCTTCCCGGCGGCGGATGTCGATGTCTTCGAGTTCGAGGCCAAGAAGGGAGACGTCTGGTGGGTCGAGGTCGCTTCGGAGCGATTCGGTTTGCCGACCGATCCGTCGATCCTCGTGCAGCATGTCGCTCGCACTGGCGGCGACACCAATAACGAAAAATTGACTGACGTCGCCGAGTTCAGCGACATCCCCAGCCCCGTAAAGGTGTCGAGCAACGGCTATGCGTATGACGGCCCGCCGTACAACGCCGGCTCGTCGGACATCCTCGGCAAGCTGGAGATCAAGGAAGACGGCCTGCATCGACTGCAAATCTCCGACCTGTTTGGCGGGACGCGGAACGATCCGAAGAATGTTTATCGACTCGTCATTCGCAAGGCGGCTCCCGACTTCGCCGTCGTCGCGTGGGCACTGCACATGGAACTACGGAACGGAGATCGCAACGCCGTCTCGAAGCCGCTGGCTCTGCGCGGCGGAGCCACGATGGCGCTCGAAGTCGTCGCCATTCGCCGCGACGGTTTCGATGGCGACATCGACCTTGCGATGGAAGGTCTGCCCGAAGGAGTGACCGCGAGCGGCTTGAAGATTCCCGCCGGTCAGTCGCGTGGCTTGATGCTTGTCACCGCGAATCAGGACGCGTCGCGCGTGGTTGGCAGCGCGACATTCTTCGGCCGCGCCACTATCAATGGCGAGGTCATGACTCGGCCGTGTCGCTTGGCCTCGCACGCTTGGCCGATCCCCGATTCGTGGGGCGAGATCCCCAGCCCGCGCCTGATGGCCGATGTGCCGGTCTCGGTGAGCGGTCGTGAGTTCGCTCCGATCACGCTCACGCCGCCGAAGGAAATGCAAACCGTCACCGCCGGTGAGAAGCTGACGATTCCGCTACTGCACACTCGCCGCAGCGAGTTCTCTGGAGGTACGCTGCAATTGCGAACGATGGGAGCCGGCTTCGATCGTGTTCCACAATTCGATGTGTCGCTGACCGCCGATCAATCGCAAGCGGTCCTCGACACCGCCGCTTTGAAAGTGGCACCGGGAGATTATTTGATCGCGTTTTACGGTGGAGCCGTCGCGAAGTATCGGCATCAGCCGGAAGCAATCGTTGCCGCCGAAGAAACTCACAAGAAGGCCGTTCAGGAGCTGATGGCGATCGAAGCCGAAGTGAAGAAAATGATCGAAGCCGCGAAGGCCGCAGCGACTGAGGCCAAGCCAGAAGCCGATAAGGCTGTCGAAGCCGTCAACGCCAAACAAAAGGCAGCCACTGCCGCCGTAGCTGCGGCCGCCGAACAGGTCAAAAAGGCGACCGCTGCCGCCCAACCACGAGACATTGTTGATATTGTCGTGTCCGAACCGATTAAGATTCGTGTGAACCCTGCCGAGAAGAAGTAGCCATGCTCGCCAAGAGCGTGGGCTATCC
>JACRIH010000039.1 GCA_016235885.1 Planctomycetales bacterium
CACGGCCGACGAAATCTCGCAACAACCTGATCTCCGGTATCTCGGGAGTGTCCCACAACCACCATTTTTCCATCCGGCTGAACTCCAATGTCTTGGACGGACATCGTTGTCAACAGTCCTGAAACCACTCGTTCACTGGCTGATCCGTGATCGCCATCGATTTCGCCGTCCTGTCGTAAGAGTAAAATCTCCGTCGCCTCCGGACGACCCGTGATGAAAGAGACTCGTCCGCCTTGGTCGGTCAGAACCGACGTGCCCCGCCATTCACGAGGAGCGTCGATTTGCAATGCCACCACGCCATTGTCACCGAAACCTTGGTCAACGATCACTGCCGACAACAGATGGCGTTCTTCCAACCGTTCAATTCCGGACAGCACGCGGGATCGTCTTCGACGCCGCATTACCAAACCAAGCCGAAGACCGGCCTTCCTAAAGATCGTCGAGAGTTTCATGAAGTCCTCAATGGTGTTTGGAAATTGCACCGGATGGCAGTGCCTGATCAGGAAACCCTATGCCTAGAAGGATCTGGCTGCGATCAAGAGCGATCTATGCAAATTAAGCTCCTGTAGGCGGCCATCAAATCATGGGACATCCCCGCCAACCCTGATGAACGCAAAGCCGAGACTGGTTTGCAACACCCATCCTGGGTACAAGTCCGGATTGTTAAGAATGGTGTTCTTCTCATTGGCGTCGGCGGTGAACAGCCTGGCCCCTCCTTGGCTAGCGTTATAAAGGTGAAAAATCTCGGTTGTGCCAGGTACACCCGACGTCAGAAACATGTATCCATCAATCCCTTCATCTCTCCACCCAATGTTGTCAAACGGGTTGCCATCGTTGACGAGGCCTTCCTTCTCGTTGAAATTCAGCGTGTAGTAATGTCTCCCATTGGCATTGTTGTACACACGGTAGATTGGAACCGATCCGGTCACCTGATTTTGCAACACCGAAAAAGCCGATTGCGACTCAGCCACATAGCCGTTCGCAACCGCATTGTTGTACTGGTTGACATCGAGTGTGAAAAAGTGGTAGTTCGCGTTGGGGTTGTAGGCGCGGTACCAGATATCCACATCGCCGACTTCAACGTTCGCGGCGGTGGGATTTGACGTACTGCCGCTATTGTCGGTGAGGAGAAAGGTCACGGTTCGCGCGACTGGAGTCGGGTCCGCGTTCGTGTTTCCATACGTGATCGCTCGGACAAGGTCTTGAACTCGCGTTGGGGTTGCTTCCGTGTTCAAAGTGACCACCAGCGGGGATGAGCCAGACGTTCCGCCGCTGAACGTGCCAATCGTCACGCCGCCGTGAGTGACGTTGGTGCCGCTCACCGCGATCGAGCCAGTCGTTTTGATGGTCAGTTGATCGGCACCACCTCCCGGGCCGGTCCCGATCGTGATCTTGACTGTCAAATTGCCACCGTTGAAATTGGGCGAATCGTCGTCCACCACGGTGGCCGCGGCATCGACGATGATCGGATCGCGGCTGGTGAAGATGATCCGGGCGGCGGTGGTCGGCAACGTCACGACTGGAGCGCCCATGTCGTAGCGGGCGAGGGCAAATTGGCTGTCCGACTGCCCGCCGACGATCAGGCGACCGTTGGATTGAACGGTCGCGGCATAACCCGCGCTGGAACTGCCGATCGACGTGCTCACGATTCCATCGGAGTCGAATGTCGTATCGAGCGTCCCATCCGATTGCAGCCGCGTCACGGCGAATTGGCCGTTTCCGCGTCCGGTGAGCACGATCCGACCGTCTGGCTGGACGATCACGTCTTCCGCGACGTCGGTTCCCGAGGTGATTGACTGAACCAAAAGACCATCGCCTGAGAAATTCGAATCCAAGCCACCGTTGGCGTTGTAGCGAGCGACCACGAAATCAACTGTGCCGGAATTGTTATGGCTCCCCGCCACGACAATCTGCGATCCCGACAGCGCAACAGCATTGGCTGTGACCGAATTCGATCCCAAGGCCGTCGTCACCTTGCCATCCCCGTCGAAGCTGGTATCGAGTGCTCCACCCGCTGTGTATCGCACGAGAACCAAATTTCCATTGCTCCCGACCACCACAATTTTTCCGTCGGCCTGCAACACCAGATCGTAAGCGATGTCACTCCCACTGATGTCCGTGAACACCCTTCCGTCACTGTCGAACGTGCTGTCATAGGAGCCATCGGAATTCAGCCGCACCACGGCAAAGTCATTGTTGCTGCCAGAATAAGCGTAGCCGGCGATCACAATTTTGCCATCGGTCTGAACAGCAACGGCTTGAGCCGTGTCATCACTGTTTGTTGCCAAGGCCAGCACCAGCTTCCCATCCGTGTCGAAAGAAGTATCGAGCGAGCCGTCGGTGTTATACCGAGCGATGGCGAAGTGCTTGGGGAACCCCGTGCTGTCCGTGGCATACCCGACGGCAACAATCTTGTCGTCCGACTGCACCCAGACGCCCAAGGCCTCGTCGTGTTTTCCATTGAAGTCCGTCAGCACAACCGCTCCATTGTTGAACGCGGAATCCAAGCTGCCAGTAGCGGTGTAGCGTGCAATGGCGAAGTCGTCACCGAGTCCTGCACCTCCGTTGCCCCGTCCCACGGCGATGATTCGTCCTTCGGAGTCCACGGCCGCCGCATTCACTTGGGCCGAGTTTCCAACGGCCGTGGTGACTTTCCCATCGACATCGAACGTCGCATCCAGCGCACCCGCCGACAACAGTTCGCGATGTTCCAGTCGTTCCACGTGGATTCCCATTGTTGATCGTTTCCGGCGTGGACGACGTGTGCCACCGACCATTGAGTCCAACGAACGGCGCACAGATTCAATCCAAGACGTGACTACCATAGCTCGTGCTCCTTTGCGACACGGTCAGCGAGGGGAATCCAAGACGGTGCCGAGAGGATAACGACGTCAGGGGGGGGGGGGACAACCGAACGTGACGATTATTCCGGTCACACGGAGTGCCGAAGTGCCGCATCGTCGCTTGAAATTGCGACGGGCAACCTCGAAGAAGATGACTTGTCAGCCAAGACCTTCAGCAGATGGAGCGACCTCGCTTGCCGCGACTCGCAGCCGACAGGTCACTTCTTTTTGGCGCTCTTCTCGGCCCGTTCCGCTACGAGATCCATGTCGGTTTTGAGTGACCGCATGTACGATCGCCATTCCTGATCGAGTGCGCTGCGAGTCGTCCCCTGGAAGGCCTTGTTGAAGAGTTCGGTCAGCAACTCCTGACTGAGCGCCACGTCCGGCGGCATCTCACCCAGCATGCGATAGTACGCCACGAACTCTTTCAAATGTCGTTCGAGTAGAAAGTGCGTGAGCGCCCACGCCTGACCGTAACCGTGCAGCTTGCCGCCGTGTGTGGCGGCGAAATCGAAGATTTGGTCCCCGACGATGAAACCGATGTTCGAATGCACCCGGTCCGGTTCCAGTCCGCGATACCAGTTCAAACGGTCGGCATTGACCGCTCCGATGCCACTCCACACCGCATCGCCCGGCGCCTCGAAGTAGGTGGCCAACCCTTCGTGGACCCACGCTGGAACCAGCACGCTGCGCGGGAACAGTCCGGTATTGCCCGCCATCTGGTGTGTGGCTTCGTGGCTGACGACCGTGATGTCCTCGTTTTCTTGAGAAATCTCCGTCAGCAATTCCAGTGTGTTGACGAATCGGATGACATCCTTGGCGTTGGTGGAGAGGCCTTTCTTGGCGGCCTTCTTGGCGTCGTCTTTTATTTCCCGCAACTCTTTCATCAACGCTTGCAGCCCTTTGAACTGCTCGTCGGTGGCGTGATCGTAGAACACGCTGACATTGCGCTGGGCTTCCCAGAATCCAGACGTGCTGCTCAGCGACGGACTCCAACTGGTTGCGAATTCGAGGTAGTCCTGATGTTCGTTGAAGAGCACGACCTTCATCCGTTCTTTGGGGATGTCGAGTTGCACGTCTTGCGAATGGAACAGCAGCAGGAAGCTTTCGTAGACCTGTTCCAGCAAATCGAGTCGCTCTTGCGCCCGGTTCTTTTGTCGTCCGGCCGCCTTCTTCTCCGGCGTGTCGTGCATCAGCACGAAATGCTTGCTCTTGGCGATCCGCATCGTGGGACGGTTGACGATCCGTTTTAGTTCGCTTTCGGTGTTGGGATCGTCGGGGAGCGGCTTGTCCATCTCCTTTTTCAGTTCGACGATCCGCTTGGCGTCTTCGTGTTTGGCGTCGATCTGCAACACTTTGTCCACGCCCTGGTAGTAGTCTCGCAGCAGGCCGCGCTTCAGTGCCCAAACGGACGCCTCGAAAGCTTTGTCGGCGTCCTTGCCGGCCTGGGCCAGCTTGCGGTTGAACTCTTCGCGGTTCGTGGGAACCCTTTGAATCTTCACGTCTTCAAGTGCGAAGATGAGTTTTTCTTTCAGGGTCGGATGAAAGTACGTGACGGTGCGTCCCGGATTGACTTGAACTGTCCCTTCCAACACGAAGGAACTTCTCGAGTTGGGCAGGTTGTAAATCAGAAAGTCCGCCGAAGCGGTGCGGCCAGCGACAAGACTGAACGCGACGACGACAAGCGACATCAGAATTCGTTGCATCGGTGACTCCCGAACAACAGAGGTGAGCAGAATGGGGATGGAGAAATGGAATATACACCTGGCCGCGAATCCAGCGGGTCAGCGCTCGGCCTGAAGAACCGGCTTCAGATCGACTTGCTCGGCACCGTGAATCGTACACAGGGCTTGAAACACTTTGGGGTCGATGTTGCCGGAGATTTCGCGGGCGGAGCCGTCGGCCATCAAAACGTAGGCCCCTTGCGATGCCAACCCCTCGGACCCGAAGCCGGAGAGGCGATCGAAGTAGGGAGGGCGGGCACCGCGGATGGTGGCTCCCCCCGCATGCGCCCACGGGGCGGTGATTCGTCCCGACCCGATCACCATGATCGTCTGGCTCAGGCCGTCGGTGATCTCTGGTTCCTTCGCGATGGCGTCGTAGCCGAACACACCGGCGCGTGGGTCGCTGCGCGGCAGCGTCGCGGCCACCACGTTGCGGCCGTCCTCGATGCCCGACATCCCCACGAAATGCGTGAGCGCCATTCCATCAAATGGAAAGCCCCGCCACCTCGTTCGCGGGTCGCCCGGAGTGAGGAACTCGGGGATCACCTGAAACGCGACCTCGATATTCTGTTCAGCGATCCAAGTCTGTGACGGATCGAGCTTGTTGTACAAGCTCTGTCGTCCCATGTACGGCAGCAGCTCGACCATCCAACTGCTGCCGGCATGCATTGCTTTTTCAGGGAGCATTCTGGCCCCGACGTACCGGTTGGACTTCTCTGCGGAGAGCTGCTTCAGCCCGCGCTGCAACACAGCGAGAGTGCTGTCGAAGATGCCGTCGCCGAGAACCGAGATGCCGGCGGATTGCATCACGTCGCCGAACCCTTCGGTCAGCAGGGCAGCCTGTTCGGTGGGGACCTGCACCGACATGAGCAGGACATTTCGCTGACGTGACAACCGCACCGTGACAGTTTGTCCCCCCTGTCCTCCAGCCGCTTGGGTCGCCTGAGACAGCAGGGATGAACTGCGGCCGCGACTGCGCCGCTGCGGTTGAATTTCATTTGTTGATTCGACGGCGATCCCCAACGCGGCGTCGCGGCGCGACCACGGGATTACGATCGTCGTGGCCTCACTCGCTGCCGCCGCGTCATTGGAGGCGGAGTCGCGCAACATTGGCCGACGAGGCGGCGCGCCGGGTGGTCGACCACCGGGTGCGCCGGCTCCTGGCGGCACGCCCATGGGTAGAGCGCCTTGTCCACCCGGCGGACCGTTCGCTCCGGGGGGCCGACCGCTTGCTGCTCCGGCTCCTGGAGGTGCTCCCATCGGCGGACCACTTTGTCCCCCTGGTGGACCACTGGCTCCGGGGGGTCGAGCGCCGGCCGGTCCCGCACCGGGGGGCGCTCCCGGCTGCATCCCACCGGGAGCAACCGCAGCCTGACCGGGGACGTTGGTCCCGGCGGCTGGTGCGCTGAGCGCTGCGATGACACGCTCGATCGACTGTGCGACCGTTTCCGATTCAAAACTCAAACTGAGTGTCACCTCGGGAGACTGCGGAGTTCCCCCGGTTGCGCCACTTGTTGCGCCGGCGGAGGTCGGGCCTGCGGACATTCCCGGCGCACCACCTCCGGGAGCCATGCCGGCTGGCGGACCGGACGCATGCCCCGTTGCCGGACCTGCGCCTGCCGGAGCACCTGCGAATCCGCCGGGAGGTGCGATTCCCGCTGGCGGTCCAGAGGCATGTCCACCCGGCGGACCAGCGCCCGGAGCGCCACCAGCAAAGCCGCCCGGTGGACCGGCGGCCATCGTGGGAGCTGACGACGGAGCCGATGCGGGAGCGGCTTGACCTTCCACCGGCGCGGCGGACGCGATCTGCACTCCGGTGAACATCCCCAACGCGAACGCCTGCGGCTTCTGGCTTTGGTCGCTCAGCGATCCGAGTGCTGAGAGGACACCCTCGTTGAGACGATTGAGCAACGCAGACGTATCGCCCGTGACCCAGAAGTGGCGGTGATGAGCATCCAGCCCGGACAACCCTGGCCGCAGATTTCCGCCTGCGGGCTTTTGCGTCGCAGCCTGTACGGTGCCGCGTCGGCCGAGCAGAAACGTGCGGTCGTCCACAAACGCGACGGCATTTTGTCGCCCGCTGTGAACGGGCAGCGCGTAGATTTCTGTGCGGCCTTGCTTCGACAACTGCGATTCCGCTCCCAAGCCCTTGCGAATCATCTCGGGATCGAATTTCGCCTTCGTTCGCACGCACACCATGAGTTCGTTCCGCGTTCGATCGGCTCCCGCCCAGAAGTGTTCGACCTGCGCGGGGCTTAATCCCGCGCGAACGAACACGTTGACCATCGGTTGAAGCTGGGCCAGCAAAGTTTCGCCGACTGTGCTGGCGGGGTCCGTCACCGCGCCGAGGTGCGCACCGGCCGCCGATGTCAACGCGGACGGCAGATAGACCAGTGTGTCCGCTTCGAGGATTTCCGGTGGCGGAGGCGGTGGTGCCGGGGGAGGCGGCGGTGGAGGCGGCTCTTCCACTTTGACGACCGGTTCCGGCGTCTTCCCACATCCCAACAAACTCAAACCACACAACAGCAGCAAACTGGCCCGCAGTGTTCGTGACATGGTCGTGTCCGAGTTGTCGTGAAGTGATCACCGGGAGAAGACACCGGAGGCCATGATACGACAGTTGTCACGAAATGCCACCCCGCACAAGAGTGTAGGCGATGCGGCCGACACAGTGTCCGCACGAATCGTGGATGCAGCGCGGGCCGAAACATTCAGGATCCACGGCGGTCGGTCCGCGATCTCCGTCGCGACATCACCACCGCACGACGACCAGGTGGCTGCGCTTCTGGCCGTTGGTATTTCGCTGCACTTTGAGCACGAGCGATTCGCCGGTCTTGGCCTGTCGGACGGCGTTGCGGATGTCGGTGATGGACGTCACCGGAGTGCGGGCCACTTCTTCGATCAAGTCGTAGAGTTGCACGTCGGAACTCACCGGACTTTTCGTATCCACGTTGAGCACGAGCAGTCCCTGCTTCGTGCGCTGGAATCCGAGTTGCTGGGCGAGGTCCGGTTCCAGTTCGTGAACGGTCAGACCGAGGTCATCGATCCGCGTCCCCATGCCGGGTGCCGTCTTCGTGGGGGCTTCGGTGCGCTCGTCGAGTTCCGTGCGATCCGTCACCGTCACCTCTCCATTAACATGCCGCCCGCCACGCCACAGCAAAACCTTCACCCGCTTGTTGACCGGTAGGAGACTGACGAGATTGATCAGGTGGTTCTCATCCAGAATCTCAATGCCATCAAACTGGACGAGGATGTCGTCGTACTGAATGCTCCCCCGCGCTGCCGGCGAGTCGGGAAACACTTTCACCACGCGAGCGCCTCGCAGCCGGTCCAGTTTCAGCCGCTTTGCGGTCTCGGGTTTGAAGTCCGGGTCGAGCACGACCCCCAGCCACGCCCGGGGAACCTTGCCGTACACGAGCAGATCGTCGATGACCCGCCGCACGAGGTTGCTCGGAATGCTGAACCCGATGCCTTCGTTTCCGCCGCTGTTCGACGCGATCGCCGTGTTGATCCCAACAATCTCTCCGTGCAGATTGATAAGCGGCCCACCGCTGTTGCCGGGGTTGATTGCCGCGTCGGTTTGCAGGAAGTCCTGGTTGATCAGTTCGGTGTCGCCGGCATCGCCGAGTTGGAGTGCTCGCCGACCCTTCGCGCTGATGATGCCGTAGGACATCGATTGGCTGAGGCCGAACGGGCTGCCCATGGCCAGCACCATGTGACCGATCTCCAACCGGTCGCTGTCACCCCAATGGGCCGCATGCAGACTGGACGCCTCGACCTTCATGATGGCCACGTCGGAAAACTTGTCGCTCCACACCTGGAGCGGATACA
This sequence comes from Planctomycetales bacterium, assembly GCA_016235885.1. Lineage (GTDB taxonomy): Bacteria > Planctomycetota > Planctomycetia > Planctomycetales > Planctomycetaceae > JACRIH01. The sequence goes on from JACRIH010000039.1 coordinate 8,399, forward strand.
GCACGCGTCCGTCGGACAGGTGGATCGTGATCCGCGCCAGTTCGGTTGCATCGACCACGTGTCGGTTGGTGACGACGAACATCCCCTTCGACTTGCTGCTTTCGACGATCACGCCGGAGCCGGTCTCTTCCACCAGTCCCTGCTTTTTGGTCCGCCGCTCGCACTGAATGTGGACGACGCTCGGCGACGACAGCTTGGCAATTTTCGAGAGCAGGGCACTCCCGGAATGCAGGGCCGACGTGCCGTCGCGGAGTTCTTGCGTGAGACGTTTCGCGGTTTCCTGGTCCAGCAGGGTTGCCTGGACATTTTGCGTGAACGGCCACCACTCGCCCGACGCACCGATCAGAATGCCGAGCAACAGCGCCACCGAGCACATCAAAACAGCCGGAACGCGTCGCATGTGTCATCCTTCTCGAAGAGCACGCCGAAAGAGTTGTGGAACATGCTCCCCAGCCGATCGTGAATCGATCAGTCTCTCACAGGCACGTCGATGTCCCCCAGCGTCAACTCTCGGTCGCTGGACGAACCTTCGAGGTTGTACACCGATTCCCAGTTCTCCGAGTCGTGACCGCGGGTGCGGCGAACTTCCTCGATCCGGCGCTGGCAACTGATGCACAGTTGAGTGAACGGGAGAGCCTTCAGTCGTGCCAGCGGAATCTGGCCGTCACACTTCTCACAGGAACCGTAACGCCCCTTGCGGATGCGCTGGATCGCATGCTCGATCAGATTGAGTTCGCGGCTCTCCAGAGCGGCCAATTGCGAGTTGATTTCGTGCTGGCTGCCGTCCGCCGCCGCCTCAATCTCGTCGACTGATCCTTCGTCGTGAGCCTGTGACAAATTGAGGTTGTCGGCCAGAGTGCGGCGCAGCGCCGTACTCTGAGCCATCAAACTCTTTTGCAATTGAAGCAGTGCCTGTTTGCGACTCATGCGTGGGTGCCCTTCCTGGATTTGGGGCGATCTCGGCCATCCGAGTGAAGCTGGCAGCTTCGGTTTTAGACTCGTCTTCCGCTCATTGACTCCCGCTGGAACCTGAAATGTTCAGCCAACTATAGCTTGCCGTTTTCAGTGCGGTGAATTTTCAACAGACACCTGGCTCAACCCGTCACTTCGACACGACCGTGAAGACGCCGATTCGCCGCATCTCCTGAATTTCATGTTGGTTAAGACTCTGCGTCTGGACTTCGTTCTCGTTCGTTGACACACCTGCCGAATCATACCAAGCCAACCCGACACCTCTGTGGTTGATACAACCCGCCGGGTTAGGGCTATCGGGAGCTTCTTCGCGGCCGGAATCCCCGGAAGGTTACTGAAAGATCGTCCGAGGTTGGTCGCGAAGTGAAATAGTTTTCCTTAAGTTTTGGACGCGGTGCCACTCGATGCGACCCGTTCGGCAGGGACACCACGTTGGGGCAAGTTTGAATTGCCAATACCCCAAGCTCCAATGCCCAAGGGAACCTCAAGGTCCAAATCCCAAACGGGGCATTTGAGACTCGTGTCGAGAAGTCCGTTCCGTGGCTCACTGGACATTGGGAATTGGGCATTCCTTGGACATTGGGGTTTGGGCCTTGGTCATTTGGTTGCGACTTCGTCGGCTTAGGGGAAGGTCACCCATTAAGTTGGATCGAAATCAACTCACCCGACGTGATCGCAAACGTCGCCAGGATGGCCAGCCAGACGACTCCCAGCGCGTGCCAGAAGAACGCACAGAATGTGACACCCCAGCAGTATTCGTGATCGTACCGGTCGGCAAACGCGCTCACGGTCACCCAGGCTAGGAACAGCGAAGCCACACCGACGTGAAGAGCGTGCAGCACAGCAAAGACAAACACGAACGCACCGGGACCGGTGGACGAGTGGTAGCTGTCGCGCGGGAGTGACGCGACGAACTGCGCCAGCCCGAACGTCTGCACACCGATGAACAGCGTCGTGAATACGATCGCCAGTCGCAGGCAGCGCCTGAACCGCGGTTGCTTTTCGATCCGCACGGAAGTCCACGCACCGTGTAACGCGACGCTGACTGCGATCAACCACGCTGTGCTGAAATGAAACGCAATTGGAAACGTGACCGGCTTGCCGTCGCGAGGCAGTCTTTGCGGGGGCCAGACACACAACAGCAACCACGCCAACAGTCCACCGGCTCCAATCAGTCCACACGCCAGCAGCAGGAAGCGGAGCGCGATCCGCGTCTGCATCTGCGGCGTCGGGCGGGTCATTGCCGACCCTCCAGCAGTCGCGTGATGAGCGCCGTCCAGCCAGTCTGGTGGCTGGCCCCCAACCCGCGCCCCGTATCGCCGTGAAAATACTCGTGGAACAGCAACAGGTCGCGCCAGTGCGGGTCGGTCGCGAAATACTGTTCGCCCGTAAAGCACGGTCGCTGGCCGTTCGCATCCGGAACGAACAAACGCACGAGCCGCGAACTGATTTCGCGGGCGACCTCGGCCAGAGTCAGCATCTTTCCAGACCCCGTCGGGCACTCGACTTTCAAGTCGTCACCGTAGAAATGGTGGTAGCGTTCCAGAGCTTCGACCAGCAGGTAATTCATCGGGAACCAGATCGGCCCGCGCCAGTTCGAATTGCCACCGAACATCGACAGTGTGGATTCGCCCGGCACGTAGTCCACCGTGAGCCGATGCCCCCGCGAGTCCAACACGTACGGATGTTCGCGATGCCACTGCGACAGGGAACGCACGCCGAATGGGCTGAGAAAGTGTTGCTCATCCAAAACGTACCGCAGCACGCGGACCAGGCGTTCGCGAGACGGAATCGCCAGCAACCGATGCCCGCCGGTGACCCCACCGTCGGTTTCACGCTCCATGTACGAAATGTCCCGCGACAGTTCGGGGCAGTGTTTCAGGAACCACTCCATGCGTTTGCGAAACCCCGGTAGATGCTGGATCACTTCGTCATCGAGCACCTCAACCGCGAACAGTGGAACGATGCCCACCATCGACTTCACCCGCAATGGCAGAGTCTGACCGTCAATCTGAAGCTGATCGTAATAGAAACCGTCTTGCTCGTCCCACAGCCCCGAGCCGCCCAGCGTGTTCATCGCGTTGGCGATGGCGACAAAGTGCTCGAAGAATTTGGAAGCGATGTCTTCGTACGCGGGGTCTTCGCTGGCCAGTTCCAGCGCCATCGACAACATCGTCGCACAGAAAAACGCCATCCATGCGGTGCCGTCGGCCTGTTCGAGCTGCACGTCCCACGGCAGCTTCATCGAGCGATCGAACACACCCACGTTGTCCATCCCCAAAAAACCACCCGAGAACAGATTGTTCCCCTCCCAATCCTTGCGGTTGATCCACCACGTAAAATTGAGCAGCAATTTGTGAAACACGCGGGCGAGGAACACGCGGTCGCGACCACCGCGCGGTCCGGTCATTTTGTAGACGCGCCAGCAAGCCCACGCATGGACCGGCGGATTGACGTCGGAGAACGCCCACTCGTACGCCGGCAGTTGGCCGTTGGGATGCATGTACCATTCGCGGAGAAACAGGATCAACTGCGACTTCGCGAACTCCGGGTCGATCTTCGCGAACGGCAGCGTATGAAACGCGAGATCCCACGCCGCGTACCACGGGTACTCCCACTTGTCGGGCATCGAAATCACGTCGCGATTGAACAGATGCTTCCAATCGTGATTGCGACCGTGAAGCCGCTCGGCCGGTGGCGGCGGTTGATCGGGGTCGCCCTCGATCCAGTTTTTGACGACGTAGTGGTAGAACTGCTTGCTCCACAGCAGCCCCGCGTACGCCTGCCGCGAAACCTGCCGTTCGGCGTCGGTGAGCGAAGCCGGAATGTGTGCCGCGTAAAACTCATCCGCTTCGCGCCGGCGAGCCGTAAAAACTTGTTCGAACTCCGGCCCGAACGGTCGGGGCGATGCTGCGGTCTCGTCCGTCAATCGCAATCGAACCGTCGTCTCCACTCCCGGCGCAAGTTCGATCACGCGGTACGCGGCCACCTTCGTTCCGACCCGCCGTGAACTGACGGCATCCCGCTGGCCCTGAACCACAAAATCATGAAACGCATCCTTCACCGCGGGCGAACTGTTTTCGTGGCCGAACAGCCGCTGCGAGTTCGTCTCGTTCTCAGTGAACAACCAGCGCGTCAGTTCGCCAGCAGAGTCGGCTTCGGCGACGAGACGCATCACACCAAGCGATGTGTGGCGGGCGACGACCGCTTCGTCGCCGATCTGCTCGATGCGCGGTTTGACCTCGCATCCTTCGTGTGTGCAACCCCACGACCACGTGTTGCGGAACCAGAGCGTCGGGAGCAGATGCAGCACGGCCGGCTCGGGGCCACGGTTGGCGATCGTGATCCGGATCAGGATGTCGTTGGGCGATGCCTTCGCGTACTCGGCGACGATGTCGAAATATCGACCGTCCTCGAACACGCCCGTATCGGCCAGTTCAAATTCCGGATCGCACCGACTGCGGCGCTGACTCTCCTCGACCAGCCGCGCGTACGGATACTCGGCCTGCGGGTACTTGTACTGCCCTCGCAGATACGAATGCGTGGGAGTCGAATCGACGTAGAAATACGCTTCCTTCACGTCTTCGCCGTGATTCCCCTCGGGGCCGGTCACGCCAAACAGCCGCTCCTTGAGAATCGGATCGCGGCCATTCCATACAGCCAGCGAGAAACACAACCGGCACTCGCGGTCGCAGATTCCCAGCAGCCCATCCTCGCCCCAGCGGTAAGCCCGGCTGCGCGCGTGGTCGTGCGGAAAATAATTCCACGTGTCGACACCATCCGAGTAGTCCTCGCGCACCGTCCCCCACTGCCGCTCGGAAAGATACGGTCCCCACCGCTGCCAGTTGGCCGTGCGAAGGTGAGCCTCCTGCAATCGTTGTTCTTCGGCGAGCATTTTTCGTACGTCAGGCTTTCCAGCCTGACTCGTTCGGAAGCGTTGGTCGATACGGTGACGAAGAGTGTCAGGCTGGAAAGCCTGACGTACGGAGTATTTCACCACTGCCAGCGTGAAATGTCGAACCAACGCCGTCGGCAATGGACATTTGTTTCGTCCCGAACTGTCACCTATGCTGCCGTTCGCGATCTTCAATCCTCCATTCCCAATCCTCAAACCACATGCACCTCGTGACCGGCGGCGGCGGATTCCTCGGGCTGTACGTGGTCGAACAACTCGTCGCACGCGGAGACCGCGTGCGCGTGCTGTGCCGTGGCGACTATCCGCGGCTGCGTGAACTCGGTGTCGAAATCGTACGCGGCGACGTGCGTGATCCGGCGGCGGTGCGGACCGCCTGCGAAGCGATTGACACGGTGTTCCACGTCGCGGCCGTCGCCGGGATTTGGGGACCGTGGCAACACTTCTACGAAATCAACACGGTCGGCACGCGCAACGTGCTGGCGGGTTGCCACGTGGCGGGAGTTCGCAAGCTGGTGTACACGAGTTCCCCCAGCGTCGTGTACGACGGCCGCGACCACTTGGACGCGGACGAATCGCTACCGTACCCGTCTTCGTTTCTGTGCCACTACCCGCATTCGAAAGCGATCGCCGAACAGGAAGTGCTGGCGGCAAACGGTCGCGACGGCTTGGCAACGTGCGCTCTGCGGCCACATCTGATTTGGGGGCCGCGCGACAATCATCTGATTCCCCGGCTGATCGAGCGCGCGAAATCCGGCCGCTTGCGGCGCGTCGGGCCGGGAGACAACCTGATCTCGATGGTCTACGTCGAAAACGCCGCCGCCGCCCACTTGCAAGCCGAGGCGGCACTTTCGTTGAATTCGCCCGTCTCCGGTCAGGCCTACTTCATCAACGAGACGGAGCCGGTCAATCTGTGGGTGTGGATCAACGAACTCCTCGCCCGAGCCAACTTGCCGCCGGTGACGAAATCCGCGTCGCTCCGAACCGCGTACGCCGCCGGAGCCGTTCTCGAATCGCTGTGGTGGTTGCTCCGCCTGTCCGGTGAACCACCGCTGACGCGATTTCTGGCGCAACAGTTGGGCGGCTCGCATCACTATTCGATCGCCAAAGCCGAACGTGACTTTGGCTACCGCCCGATCGTGTCGGTCGAAGAAGGCATGCGACGACTGGAGCCGGAATTGAAGCGACTTGCGTAATCTCGCTTGGTCGTCCGCCATTCCACGACCCGGCTCATCACGCGGAGCGTGATGGCTACGTAGCCGTCACGCTCCGCGTGACGAGCCGTTCGAGAGAAAGCCACACGAAAGGCAGAGAACCTGTCGCCCGCACTCGCCGAGTGCGGAGATCATGACGGCCACCACCCGGCATTGACCGAATTTCCGAGGCAACCTACCTTCCCCGCCCGTCGCGGCACTTCTCTTTTCATTCCTTTTCGGTCGTCGCCTCCATGCGGCCGTATCTCGTCAGTTCGATCAGCCTGATCCTGCTCGCTTCGTCATC
>JACRIH010000403.1 GCA_016235885.1 Planctomycetales bacterium
AACCTGGTCGGGATGGATCGCCCCCAACAACAGGGCCAACCGAAACCGCACACGAATATCAGGGTCGTTCGTTAGGGAGAGCAGATCATTCGACAGCGGATGCTTTGCGTCGAGTTCGGCAGCAGTGAGCCGCAATTCAGCGATGCGAACTGCATTTTCGCGGACGCCGGAATGTCCGTCGCCCAACGCAGTCTTCAGGTTGTTGTTGCCAAGGTGATTCAGGGTGTGCAGCGTCCAGAGTGCGTGCAATCGGGCGAGCGATTCCGGCGTGTCGGAAGTCTTCGTGGCAGATGGAGAATTGCTTCTGCTCTCGCCCCGCCCCTTCACACCAGTCCCCTTCATCGGTGTTGAGCGAGAAAGAACGCGTTGCAACAGAAACATGTCAGGGATGTCGTTACGCTCGATGAGCAACCGCTGCGCGGTCTCGCGCCACCACGAATTCGGGTTCGCGAGTTGAGCGACCAGTTCGGCCGTCGAGGCTTGGCTGAGTTTCGGCGGCGGCGGGACTTTGAAGTTCGGCGGGCTCAGCCGATAGATGCGGCCGCGGTCTCGGCCGCTGGTCAGATCGAGTTGTGCTCTGATGTCGTCCGGGATCGACCACGGGTGTTCGATCGTTTCGCGGTACATGTCCAGCACGTGGAGCGTGCCGTCGGGGGCGTTGATGAAGTTCACCGGGCGGAACCAGTTGTCGGTCGAGGTGACGAACTCGGTGTCGGGGTCGGCGCGCGTGGACGTGAACGTCACACCGTTCGGTTTCAGAATCTGACGATGAATCAGGTTGCCGGCCACTTCGGCGAGGAACACGTTGCCGTAGAACTCGGGCGGATAGGCCGAGCCGCGATAGATCGTGATGCCGCACGCGGACGTCATGTAACCGGTGGCTGTCGATTCGCTACGCGGCGAAGCGACGGTTGTGTCGCGAGCCAACCGCTGGGCGTTCGCAACTCGCCACGCTTCGGGCGGGCTGGAGCGAAACACCGGGAGCGTGTCGCCCGCTTCGGCCGCATCGTGGACAGCGGTGCGCACGGCGAGGTGCGGGTTGCGTCGCAACGCCTCGGCCGGCAGCACGACATGCTGCACCGGATTGCGAATGTTGCAGATGAATCGGTTTCCCCAGTCGTCGAACGTCATTCCAAACCGCGCACCACCGGGCAGCACTTCAAACCGCTCGGTCGTGGGATCGAAGCGGTAGTCGCCGGTCGCGAGCGGGATGGGCTTCGCTTCGGCGTCGGCAACACGACGAATCGCGCCGCCGTTGCTCCCCCCGGCTCCGTAAATCCAGCCGTCGAGACCCCACCTCAAATTGTTCATCGTTGATTGGACGTTGAACTTCCGAAACCCCGTAAACACGCGGCGACGCACATCCGCCTTCCGGTCGCCATCGGTGTCCTTGAAGTACCAAATGTCCGGCGTCGCGGCGACGAAGATGCCTCCGCGCCAGACCGCGACCCCCGTCGGCCACGACAGTCCCTCGGCAAAAATCGTCGAGCGATCGAACTTGCCGTCGCCGTCCAAATCTTCGAGGAGCCGCACCCGGCCGATCGGCAAATCGGCCGTCCGTTCGGTGAACGGCTTGTCGGCCGCCTGGTCCGTGTTCGGGTAGTCGGACATTTCGACAACGTACGCCCGGCCATCCTCGTCGTACTCGATCGCGACGGGATCAGTCACGAGAGGTTCGGCCGCCAGCAGGTCCATGCGGAACCCGTGCAGTGTACGAAACGTCGCGGCGGTGTCAGTGGGTTCTGTCGGTGGGACGCGCGGAAGTTCGGACAGAACGAGTGAAGTGAGAGAAGTGAGAAGAGTGAATAGTGAAAGGAGTGTGTGGACTTCTCCTCGACGCGACGAGACCCGATGGCGGGGAGCACGATCGGAGGCGAAAGGTCGCACCGCGATTTCACTCTTCACTCTTCTCATTTCGCTCTTCTCCACATGTCGGGATCGACCACGCAGCGAATGCCCTGGTGCGACGTGCTGGAGTCGGGCGAGTTGCCGCGACGGGCGCTGGGGCGGTAGCTGGAACAATACTTCGAATGACACAAGAACGATCCGCCGCGGATCGAGTGCTTGGGCGTGTACGGTTCCTGCGGGTCCCAACTGCGGTTCGGACCCTGTGGGTTGTCGACGACACCCATGCCGAGAAGATCTTCGTAGGCATCGACTCGATACCAGTCGCTACACCATTCCCAGACGTTGCCCGCCATGTCGTACAGGCCGTAGCCATTTGGTGGAAATGATTTCACCGGAGACGTGCGCAGGAAGCCATCCTGCAATGTGTTCTTGTCCGGAAATCGTCCCTGCCAGATGTTCGCCAGAGGTTTTTCCTCATCGACAGGATCGTCGCCCCAAACGAACTGTTTTCCCGCCAGACCGCCTCGGGCGGCGAATTCCCATTCGGCTTCCGTGGGCAGACGCTTGCCGGCCCACTTGCAATAGGCCACGGCATCGTCCCAACAGATGTGGACCACCGGGTGATCGTCTTTGTCATCGATGTTGGTTCCGGGGCCTTCCGGATGCCGCCAGTTGGCACCGGGTTTCCACTCCCACCACTCTGAGATATCGGTCGTCGGCACCGGATGGTCTGGCTGCGCGAAGACGAGCGACCCGGGGACGAGTTTCTCCTTGTCCGGCGGAGGCGTGCCGGGGGGGAGTTGTTTCATGATCTCTTCCAACTCCGGAGCCTTCTCAGCCGTGGTGACGAAGCCGGTGGCGTCCACGAATTCGCGGAACTGGACATTCGTGACTTCCGTGGGGTCCATCCAGAAGCCATCGACGTACACGCGATGGGCCGGCTTTTCGACGTTGTAGGCGTCTTTGTCATCGGACCCCATCGAGAATTCTCCACCAGGAACCCAGACCATTCCCGGTGGTCCATCGGTCGGTGGTTCGCGAGAGGGCGTGGAACGACGTCGTCTCGTGTTGTCCGGCGTCTTCGAAGTCGCCTCGTCCGGCGCGCGGTCAGTAGACGACGCCCCGACTTCGTCGCGGTTCCGTTTCGCCGGCTGACCCGGATCGAATGTCAGGACGTAGGTAACGCCCGCGGCGCAGAGTGCGATGAGAGGGAAAGTCAGTCGTCGGGACATGTCGCGATGGCTCCGGGAGGCGTGTCGAAGGGGAATCGTAGCCGATGAATGGTCGCAATATCCAATGTCCGGCGAGGGGCGAGGGGCGAGACTGCTCTTTTCACCCCTCCTCACCCATTCTACATCGCCCGGCGCCCCTGATCCCACGCCCCTCTCCGCCGCGATTGTCACGCGAATGCCGTTTCCGCTGGACTCTCGCTGGGGTTCCGATCACAATGTCGCCCTTTGAGGAGCCGTTGCAAGTGGGATTGGCGATTGCTGCCGATCTGCGGCCGAAACGGTTGAGCCGAGGTGGCGAATCCCGCGGTGTTGTCCGGCGTCCGGACGACAAGAGGGCCGGCGGGCGAGCACCTTGGGGAAGTCGGGTGCGTTTGCTTATGTCGACAGTCATTCTGATTCGTCCGGGGTCCACCGACTTCGACGAACAGCACCGAATTCAGGGGACGTTGGATCTGCCCCTGAACGCCAAGGGCGAGGAACAGGTCCGTCAAACAATCGAAGATCTCGGCGGCTTGTCGCTCGGCATGATTTACACGTCGCCGTGTGAACCAGCTCGGAGCACGGCGGCCCGGCTGGGGACGCAACGCGGCGTTCCGGTCAAAGATGTTGCGGGATTAGAGAACTGGAATCACGGCTTGTGGCAGGGGTTGCCCCTCGACGAACTGCGTCGCAAGCAACCGAAAGTGTTTCGGCAGTGGCTGGAGGCTCCCGCGTCGATTTGTCCTCCCGGCGGCGAGGGTTTGTCGGAAGTGTGGGAACGTGTGCGGAAGGCGCTCGTCAAACCACTCAAAAGTAAAGTGAACGTGGCCATCGTGGCGTCGGAGCCGCTGGCGACGATCATTGGCTGTCTGGTTCGGGGAACGAAATTGGAAGAGGCGGAGTTCGGCAACGGATCGACCGGCAAACCGGCTTGGGAGTACCTGCGGACCAACGGCCATGCGGCCACCGCGTCACTGGTGCCTGTCACAACGAAGCCCAATCGGAACGAAGTCACTTCGACGGCTCCGTGATATCAACCGCGATGATGGAACTGCTGGCACTGAATCAACACCTGGGGAGAGTCTCGGCATGAGTTCGGCTCAAAAACCGGAAGTCGAATCGTGGACCGGCCAGACGCGCCGCAAGCGCGGTGTCCCCGAAGGGCTGTGGCTGCGCTGCGATGGCTGTCAGGCGACCGTCTTCCGCAAGGAAGTGGACAAACTACTGGGCGTGTGCCCGGAGTGCGGCTATCACTTCTACATTTCGGCTCGGCAGCGAATTCAACAGTTGCTCGACGAGGACAGCTTTGAGGAATGGTATGCCGATTTGCGACCGCTCGACCCACTCGGCTTCAAGGACAAGAAATCGTACCCCGATCGCCTGCGCGATGAGCAGAAAAAGACGGGGATGACGGAAGCGTGTCTCGTTGGACGCGGCTACATGCGCGGTCGTCCGCTGGTGTTTGGCGTGACCGATTCCGCGTTCATCATGGGGAGCATGGGGTCCGTGGTCGGCGAGAAGTTGACGCGGGCCATCGAACAGGCGACCGAGACGAAGTTGCCACTGGTGGTGGTGAGCGCTTCGGGGGGCGGAGCCCGCATGCACGAAGGCATTTTCTCGCTGATGCAGATGGGCAAAACGTGCGCGGCACTGGCTCGATTCCATGCGGCCGGCGGTCTGTTCATCTCGGTGCTGACCAATCCCACGATGGGCGGCGTCGCGGCGAGTTTCGCATCGCTGGGCGATGTGGTGTTCGCCGAACCGAAAGCCCTGATTGGGTTCGCTGGCCCTCGAGTTGTCCAAGCGACGGTGAAGTCGGAGCTTCCCGAGGGGTTCCAGACCAGCGAGTTCATGATGGAACACGGGTTCGTCGATCGGATTGTCTCGCGATCGGAGCTGCGTACCGAAATCGCTCGCGTGATTGACTACTGTGTGAAATAGGGGCGAGGGGCGCGAGTCTCCGATGCCGTGTTTCACTTCTCACCGTCCACCGTCCACCGTCCACCACACTCAGCATGAGCTTTCTAAAACAACTCTTCGATAACCTTTTCGGACCGAAGGACGAGGTCGAAAAAGTGGACATCGCCAAACGGTTCGAGCTGTACGGCCGCGTGGGCCAGGGAAGCATGTCGAAAGTTTGGCGAGCCAAGGATTCGCATTCGGGCCGGGTCGTCGCGGTCAAAGTGCTGGACTACGAAAAGACACTGCGGCTGGAGTCGCGTTTTGTCGGAATGGAGAAGCCGACCGAAGGCGAAATCGCGATGACGCTCAAGCATCCGAACATTGTCCAAACGCTCGAACACGGTATCACCACCGAGGACGAACAGTTCCTGGTGATGGAATACGTCGAAGGAGTGAGCCTGAGTTTCCTGATCGACGTGCAGAACGACGTGATGCTCACCAAGCGGCTGCAATTCATCATCCAACTTGGCGAAGCGATCGAGTTCTTCCACCAGCAGCATTGGATTCACCGCGATATCTGCCCGCGAAATGTGTTGATCACCGATGAAGATCATCAGGTGAAGCTGATCGACTTCGGGCTGGTGGTTCCCAACACGGTCACGTTCCAGGCACCGGGCAATCGCACGGGCACCGCCATTTACATGGCCCCCGAACTCATCAAGCGGCAGCGGACCGACCAGCGGATCGACATCTTCTCGTTCGCGGTGACGTGCTACGAAATGTACACCAGACGCTACCCGTGGGAGGGAGGCGAGACGTTGGAAATGGTGCTGCAACACATCAACACACCGGCAGAAGACATTCGCAAGCTGTGCCCGGAGATCGACGAACAGGTTGCGGAGACGATCATGAAAGGGCTGAAGGCGCACCCGGACGACCGTTGGTCGACCATGACAGAGATGCTCGACCCGTTGCGTGAAGCTCACCAACGATTGGGTATTCCGAAGCTGCCGACAAAGACAACCGCTTCGGAAACCAAGAAGGCAGCGGCTCCCAAGGTCGCTCAAAAGCCAAAACCGGTTGAGATCAAACCTGACGAGTGGATGTTTCGACCGGCCGAGAAGAAACCGGAAGCCGAGTGACCCAGCGCAGGCTTTGTGTCGGCAAACAGAGACGCTCTGACACGATGTCCGAGCCAGAACCGCGGGTCTTGGAAATCCTCACGCATGCCTGTTTCGTTCTCGCGCCCGACGATTTTGATGTGTCCGCCGGATTTCTACGGCATCGAGTACGAGATCAATCCATGGATGAGTCGCAGCCGGGCGAGTGACAAATCGCTGACTCAAGAACAATGGCGGGCGTTGCGGGATTTGCTGGAATCGCTCGGGGCCGACGTGCAGTTGATGCCGCCGGTCTCCGGCCTGCCGGACCTTGTCTTCACCGCGAACGCGGGTCTCGTGTGGCGCGACACCGTGTTCCTGGCCAGCTTCCGCCACGAGGCACGACAGGGTGAGACGCCCGAGGACGATCGGTGGTTCCGCGCGCACGGATTTCGCACGGTGGCCGTGCCCGAAGAGTGGGACTTCGAAGGGGCCGGCGACGCCCTGTTCTGCGGCGACACGTTATTCGCCGGATATCTCATCCGCAGTGACGCGGTTGCCGAACAGTGGCTGGCCGAACAGATCGGATGCCGCGTGATTCCGGTGCAGCTCGTGGACGATCACTACTACCACCTCGATACATGCTTTTGCCCGCTCGGCCCAACCGAGGCAATTTACTTTCCCCCGGCATTCGACGAGTACGGACGCAAAACGATCGAGGAGCACATTTCGGGGCTGATCGCTGTTCAGCCGGACGAGGCCGCGCGGTTTGCGTGCAATGCGGTGGTGATCGGCCGCCATGTCGTGGTCAACACTGGCTGCCCGCAGTTGGAAGCGGATCTGGTTCAACGCGGCTATACGCCGCATCACACGGAACTCGGTGAGTTCATCAAGGCTGGTGGCAGCGCGAAGTGCCTGACGTTGCGCCTTGACGGCGAGGAGGCCGCGGTCTGGCCGTGAGCATCAGTGCGCTCGCAGGCCCGGTGCGATCAGGACACTTGACGGCGATCCATATCGTGCCCCGAGCGCCGGCAGCGGAACCGGCCCGACAAAACTTGGCGGTCCGTATACATCGATCGCCCTCGAGTTGCGAAACAGATCCCGCGCGTAGCCGCGTTCCGACAGAGGGACTCCGTACGGGAATTGTCGACCTTCGAGGTCCGGGTATCCGCTCAGCGGGTCATCTCTCAAGCCAATCACAACTCCGCGGCCGCATAACCCATCATCAAAACAAGTCGCCACGAACCCCATTGGTGGCATGTCAGGCATCATGGTCAGTCGTGGCCCAGCCATCGGACCAGTGACTTGGAGGCCTGGCAAACCTCTCGGCGAGGTGTGATTGGTGGGAAGTGATCGAACGGCAGGAGTCGCAACGCGAGCCGACTCATTAGCAACCGCGATCTCGATCACAGCGGAAGCATTGGCTCGCCGAAATCGGTCACGAAGTTCCGTACCAGTCATCTCGACACCGTCCACTGTCGCCATCCGGATTCGATTCCAGTTTCCATGCCAAACAAGGATTGCTCCCGGTCTTTGCTGATTGAGTGTCAAAACATCCGCCGTCGAGTCATCAGCGACGATTTCTCCGCGGACTCGCCGACCAGTATCGAGGACGACGGTGGCTTCGGCAGCGAAATCCAGTGTCGGCGGACACATTAGCCAGAGGCCAAGGAGAACTGTGGAGCGAATTGTCATGGCAGGAGTCTTCGTCAATCTGAGAAAAATTCAACAAATTTCAAGATTCCGTGTCCGGCAACTGGGCACTTTTTTCGATTATGAATGTGCTGGGGGACCGTGAGCAAGAGGTGAGCGCGTGGATTCGCACAAGTCCGCAACATGAACAGTCTGTAGCCAGAAGGAAAGGTTTGCACGTGGTAGGGAGGTCGCGAGGTCAAACCCAGGCAATAGATAACGTGGGCGAACCAATTCGCTTGACACCGGTTTCAGAAAGCAGGATGATCGTTCGCGCTCTCCGGATCGATTGCCGGAGTGAATACCACTTTTCGCAACATCGAGCATCGGAACAGGGCTATGTCAACCGGAACCCGTCGCCTGGATATCGAAGAAATCAACGACGTCACCGTGGTGAAATTTGTCGACAAAAAGATCCTCGACGAAGGCAATATCCAAATCATCGGGAACCAGCTTTTTGGATTGGTTGATGAGGATCATCGCGGGAAGATTGTCCTCGACTTTTCCAATGTCGAATACCTTTCGAGTGCGGCTCTCGGCAAATTGATCACGATGGACAAGAAGGTGAAAGCAGCCAAGGGAAAACTTCGGTTATGCACCATTCGGGCGGACATCTTGGAAGTTTTCAAGATCACCCGGTTGGATAAGTTGTTCACAATTTTTCCGAATCAGGAAAAGGCTCTGGAGGGATTCTAGCTGGCGGGCTAGTTGTTGCTGAACCGGCTGAGTTGGCACGTCAATCGTCCTTTCTGAATGGAATCTGATTGTCATCGCGCGCGTGGATTTAGTGCGGCGTCTGGGGTTTCTCAGTTGACTCGATCTGGGTCGTTTTCTCGCTCGCCACCACAATGAAAGTTTGTGCAGAATTCGAATTGATGATTCCCAGCGAAACCTGCGCGGGGCAGGCAGTGCAGGAGCGCATCATAAAACTGCTCGAAGAGCATCAATACCCGGAACGGGACGTGTTCGGGGTCCGCCTGGCTCTTGAGGAGGCTCTGGTCAACGCGATTAAACACGGCAACCAAATGGATGCCAGCAAGTCTGTGCGGGTGTCTTGCCGTGTCAGTATGCGATGCATTCGAATCGAGATTGAAGATCAGGGAGAGGGTTTTGTTCCCGAAGAAGTCCCCGATCCAACCGAGGACGAAAACTTGGAGCGCCCCTGTGGACGCGGAATAATGCTGATGCGGGCATTTATGACGACAGTGAACTTCACCGATCGGGGCAACTGCGTGATCCTCGAAAAAAATCGTGAAGAAGCCGCGGCTTCCTGTGAATGTGAATGAGGGCAAGTCACCGCATGGGTGCCGAACGGCAGTAATGGGCTGCGGCTTTGTTTGCTCGCGTACGGTTTTTCCCGATCAGACGAGCGAACGTCTCTTGAATCAGACTGCAATATCGTCTAATTCTCTTCCCCTCAACGTATTCCCCGATAGCTCAATGGTAGAGCGAGCGGCTGTTAACCGCTAGGTTCTAGGTTCGAGTCCTAGTCGGGGAGCTTTCCTCCGAATTGTCGGAAGAAATTGCATCACTTGTGACGCAAGGACTTGGAGCAAACGGCTCCGAGTCCTTTTTTCGTTGATCCACACGGAAAGGGACAAATTCGGGACAGCAGCGGCGTTGCGTTGGGTTTGTGTCGCTGGCCGCAAGTGTGGCCAGCCATACCATTCCCCTTCAGGGCAAGGAGACCAACGCATGGCATCCATTGAACAACAAATCCACGGTGGCAACTACCGGATCGTCTTCCGATGCGGAGGACGAAAGTTCAGTCGAACGCTCAAGACCAACGATCCCCACGAAGCGGACGCCGTGCTCCATCGGCTCGAGGACAATCTCCGCCTTCTGGAGCGTGGTCGGCTAACAATTCCGTCCGAGGCCGACACGATCACGTTCTTGCTGTCCGATGGACGGCTTGAACATAAACCCACGCTCGCCACTTCTCTGACGTTACGAGACCTTGTGGACCGCTATCGTCAACACCTTCCCGACGGAGCCTTGGAGCCGAACACGCTCTACACGATCGACATTCACACGAAGCACCTGCAGCGGCTTCTCAAACCTACCTTTCCCGTGCGAACGCTGAGCGCGAGCAAATTGCAAGAGTTCGTAGAACTACGAGCCAGCGAGATCGGGCGTCGTGGAAAAAAAGTCAGTGCCGTCACGATCAAGAAGGAAGTGGCAACGCTGCGCAGCATTTGGAATTGGGGTCTCCACACTGGACACGTCCATCTTCCTTTCCCTGCCAACGGATTGAAATTCCCCAAAACGACCGAAAAGCCCTCGTTTCAGACGTTCGTCGAAATCGAATCGCAAATCAAACGTGGCGGCCTAACGGAGTACGAACAGGATGAACTGTGGGACGGCCTTTTTCTCACCGTGCAAGAAGTCACGCAGGTTCTGGAGCATGTCCATGACTGTGCCCGACACAAGTATCTGCATGCGATGGTTGTGTTTGCCGCTCAGACCGGGGCACGCCGCAGCGAACTCGTGCGTGCTCGTGTGGCCGACATCGACTTTCAGTCGCGAACTGTTGTGATCCGGGAAAAGAAGCGGGTGCGAGGACAGAGTACGACTCGCCGAATCCCACTGTCCAAACAGAATCTTGCAACCATTGAATTTTGGCTGCTACAGCATCCAGGTGGTCCGTGGCTGTTCAGCCGCCCGTATGCCGATACCGACGGTCAACCTGACGGCCGTCAATTGACCGTGCCGGAGGTCCACCATCACTTGAAAACAGCACTCGCTGACTCGCGGTGGTCGAAGATTCGCGGCTGGCATGTATTCCGCCACTCCTTCGCATCGAACTGCGCGGCGAAAGGCGTCGATCAGCGGATGATCGACCGCTGGATGGGGCATCAGACCGAAGAGATGAGGAAGCGGTACAGCCACCTGATTCCGACGCAGCAGTTGGATGCGATCAACGCTGTGTTTGGTTGAAGCGAAACGCCGAGTCACATCAAAAGTCGATGTGGAACTTCGGCTGGGGCAGCAACCCTTCGTTACGGATGCGGGTGAGTTCATCGTCCGAAATCATCCACTCCTGACTGCGTCCCCGCCCTGTGGATCGCTTGAGGGCATGTACTCGGCCCAGGCGGCACCACTCACGGACGGTGAACTCCGCCTTGCCGAGAATCTCCGCCACTTCGCTGGTGGAGTAGAACTCCTTCCGCGTTTGCTCTGACACCAATGCAGTCAGTGCCGCTTCTATTCTCGCCAGTCGTTCATCCAGTGAATGTTCTTGATGAGTCTCCATGTGGCAACCTCTCTCATTTCAAAACCAGTTTGAATCACATTTCAATCACGTTGATCGCAGTTGGTCTTTTGATTCTGACGCGCCGCAAGAGGCGTGGTTCATCGTCAGCCGCGCATTGTCAGCCACTTGTCAGCGAGCCGTCAGCGGGGGTGGTGCGTCATGAATGCGTTGACGCGACGAATTGTGTTCGCGGGTGTCTGCGAGACGTCGTGTCGGACATTTTCCGAACGAAGGAGTTTGAACGATGCTTACTTCCCCTCTCACGCGTCGGCCGCGGGACTTGCTGACTGTGCTCAGCACACTGGACGGTCCGCGTCCGGTGGCCACGCATTCGAACAAGCGACTCTTCGAGTCGTATGCTGCCGCAGTCCAGCGGCGGGCGGCACTCGGCCAGTCGCTACAACGAGTCAGCCGGAAGGAATTCGGGTACGACCTGAACCTGCCCCCGACGCCGCTCGTGGGCGCATCTGAAGCGGCCGGTCACGAAGGCCGGACGGCGGACGTGCTCGCTGAACGGCTGCGTCAATTCGACACTGCTTTCGACGAAGGTCTGCGGCAGTGCCCGTACTTCGCCCGGATCGAGTACGCCGGACCACACGAGTGTGTGTTCCGCTACTGCGACGCCACAAAGTCGTACGACCTGCAACAGACGATTCATCACATCCGGACTCACGAGCATCACCTCGTGCAAGCTCAGGAGCGGAGACTGACAGACATCGGCGTGGTCCTGCCGCCGAAGCAGCGCCGGATCGTCCGCGCCCTGCCGCAGGTGGTGTATCCGCAACTGCGGGTCGTCACCGGTTTGCTCGTGTTGCAGAAGGAGGAGGACGGGGGCACGGTCCGGCGGGAGCATACCGTCGGACGGACGTTGCGGCAGACCGGCGAGGCCGTCCGGAAGTACGGTTCCGGTGCTGCCCGTGGGGTCGCGGCGGGAGCTGTCGCAGCGGGGATTGTGGCGGGTGTGGCCGCGATGGTCAGCGCCATCAGCACGGCGGTCGCGACGGCAGCAGTTGTAGCAGTGGCTGATCCCGCTCTGGTCATCGGTGATCTGGTGATCTCCGGCTGGATCGAAGGAATCGAGGGCCAGCCATGACGGAAACGACCCTTCGCAACGGACAGCGGCTCAACGGGCAGGGCAGCCCGGCGACTTCGCTGGCACAACTTCAAGCGTCGGAGAACAAGCAGTTGCTGTCGGCCGTGGACAATAACACGCCGCTGCAACAGGTGCTCGCCCGAGTTTCCACGCCGGCGGGCAAGCTGCTCAAGATGATCTCGAAAGCCATCGGACCGGCCGAGGCGGAGATCGAGTTCGTGGAACGGATCACCATTCGAGAGGACTGACATTATGACACGAGAAATCGAAGTCGAACGGACGGCGAGAATCCTCAAACAGGCGGAACCCGGCCACGCGCCACCGCCTGCGCGGGGCTGGAACGGACCGCCCTCGACCGACATGAACCCGCAGTTGATCGTGGCCATCGCGGCCGGGATCACCGCGTTCGTCGCATTGCTCGTGGCCCTCTTCCACTGATGAGGACCATGTGTTTCAACCGCAGCCCCCGACCGCCAGGTCGTGTGGGCTGCGGTTGTTTCCATACCACCGCGTTCTCGGATCGAGGAGTGTGTCACCATGTTCGTGGATCGCGAATTCCTGCCACACGGTTCGCTGGGGGAACTGGTTGTTTGGTTGATCGTCTGCCTCGATGAGACGCAACTGGCCATCCTGGGACTTGTCGCGTTGTTCCTCCAGCAAATGGCCCTCAGAATGCGAACCGACCTGCCGTGGAAGGATGCCGCCAAGTATCTGAGTTGTCTGTTCCTGTTCGCGTATGCGTGGCACTTGGCCGAGACCATCGACGTGCTGGCCGATGTCTTCGGCGTCATCGGTATT
Organism: Planctomycetales bacterium; assembly: GCA_016235885.1. Lineage (GTDB taxonomy): Bacteria > Planctomycetota > Planctomycetia > Planctomycetales > Planctomycetaceae > JACRIH01. Next base: position 12,898 of record JACRIH010000403.1, read on the forward strand.
CTGATCCGGGCCACGCTGTCGTCTTATCTGTTCTATCTCTGCGGGGCCGCCCCCGTCGTCTTCTGGCTGCACTTGGTGACGCGCTTCGTCCAGACCGAGTGGCAACGGTTCTGTCAGGTCTCCCGAGATCTCACCGAGCAGTACCAACGGAACCGCGACACCGAGCCGACTGTTCCGCCACCGGCATCGGTGGCCAGGGAGGTCGTGCTCCGGAGGAACTCCGAACAGGCACGTCTCGACTACGAGTTTGAGTGCCAGATCATCCGCTCCGCCGGCTTGGACGAAGACGAGCAAGAGGCGGCCTTGACCCAGGCAAAACAAAAGTACCTGCAACGGCTGGACGAGGCCTTGCGATGAAACTGCCGGAATACCGTCCGGGCAATTGCATCGTGTGCGGTTCGACCCGTAGCGGTAAATCCACCGCCGAGGTCATCGCCATCATCGCCGCGGCACTGGCCGGCACGGTGGCCATTGTCGTGATCGACCCCCATGTCCGGTCGCTGGCGTGGAATGCCTTTGTCCAGCTTGTCGGACGTGGACTTTGGAAACGAGTGCTTTTTGATCAACTGTCAAACCTGTCGCGGGTGCTGGGTTATCGCTTCCTGCGCCCATCGCGGTCGTCCAACCCGTACGTCCGCGATGCAGAGAACGAACAGACGATCCGGGAGAACATGGATGTGTTGCTCCGCCGGCGGGACGTGCAGTCTCTGGCATCGCATCCCCTGACCGAGGATTTCACTTTTGATGCGCACCAATTGGCCCTGTACCAGCCGTCCAATGTGTCTGCGGCAGACGTTCGGTTTGCCTTTCAGATTCTGGAGCCACGGTTCCGGGAGTTGCTCCGCGATTGCACACGGAGCGCGGTGCAGGAAAAATTCCGGGCCATCGCGGATGGTCGCATCAAGCCAGGGCAGTACGGTTCGGCTCAGCGGCTCATCCGCAGCGTGTACGAGTCACCCGCCTTCACGCTCCGCTGCCAATCGACCTTCGACCTGCACCGGTTCCTCGATCAGCGCGGGATTCTGCTCGTCGAAGGGGGTGCGCAGGGACTCAGTGCGGATACCGCCAGCACGATCCTCGGCAGCATCGTGCTCCAAGTCATCCACTACGCACGGTCGCGGCCGAAGTCCATCCCGCGCGTGCTGCTGGTTCTCGACGAGGCTACAAACGCCAATCTGATCGGAGCCGCAGGGCACGAAATCCGGGCCCTCGCGGAATTGCAGAAGAAGGGACTCGACATCCACATCCTTTGCCAGAGTCCGTCGTTCCCCAGCGCGTTCGTGGAGGACGGGGTGTTCACCAACTGCGTCGAGCACCACTGGTTCTTTGCCGCCAACGACGCGGTGGCACAGAAGGCGGCCCGTGACCTGGGCGATCCCGAATACCGCCAGCGCGTTCGGGGACTCCGGCGTGGCGAACGGTACGTCAAATGGCTCAACCGAGTGACCTTTGAACGGATCACTCCCCTCCCCGACCCGTGGGTGTTCCCCGGCCTGGCCGACAAGAAGGCGTACAAAGCACTCTCCGAAATCCGCAAACGTCCTGAATACTGGAGTCCATCATGCGAGAATCCCTCGACATCCTCGACGGACGACACCAACGCTGCGAGCGAGTCCTCCAACTCGCCGACCATCACGTCTGCCTCACCCGCCACTTCACTCCCCTCTTCCCCTGCCGAGCGACTGCGTACCGTACGGTCGCCCGACTCCGCCGACAACGCCGGCTCCGAGCCGTCGGCCACGTCTTGATGGAACCGACCGGCCGACCGGAGACGGTGTACTGCAATCTGTGGAAGCCGAAGTCCGATCATCTCCGCCATGAGGTCTGGCTGACCGACTTCCTGCTGTGCTACCCCGCAGCGCAGATTGTGCGGGGCTGGCGCGTGGATTCCCGCATCCGGCCAGACGCCGAGATGACGCTCGACGACCAGAAATTCTACGTGGAACTCGATACCGGCGAACAAAGCTATCGGCAGGTCCGGGAGCGACAACGGGCCTATGCGGGTGTCCAAGACTTCCTGCTTTACGTCACGCTCTCGCCGCGGCGGATGGCCGGGCTGATCGAGCAGTCGCACGCCGTCCACAACATCGCGCTGTTCACGACACTGGCTCAGGTTCAGGCAGATCCGCACGGCAAGATTTGGGTCGATGCGTCCGGTAAGACGGGAGGCATTTGAAGCTGCGGTCGCTTCCCGGTGAGAACCGAATTCACATCCTCGTATCGTGCGTCACGGTGGGTGGGTGGGAAGGCGGCCAGAGGGCCGCTAGTAGGCGAAACGCCGTCCGTTCGGACGTCGTGTCCGAAGCTCTGATAATATCAGAGGTTTCATACCGTTATTTCACGGCCAATGCCACGAGAAAAACCTGAGACTGGGATGCGCGTTCTTCGCACGTTTGTCGCAGGTTTTTCTCACGCCGATTTGAATCCGGTTGTCGCCTTTGGCAAGACACACCAGCACGGCATCGTCGGTTCGACTGGACGACCGTGGCGTTCCCATCCACAACGACGCGGATTGACCGCGCCGACCCCATGCTGCCAGGTGCCACGGCGAAAGGACTCTGCGGCAGCGTTCCGGCATCACGTCTGCCACCCATCGGGCGCGTCTCTGCGGAATGGGCGGAGAACCAGTCTGGGAGGGGGTTGCTCGTCCGCCGAGACCGTGCCGGAATGGTGTCGGAGCTATTTCGTGGAACGGCTCGCGGGACATTTCAGAAACCGTACGACTCACCTACTCGAATCATCTCCCATGGCCACCGTTCCGGCACCTCTCCGGAACCCTGCCCGCAGCATCGCGCGATGCCGCATCGGAAGCCGGTGACATCCTGCCGGCCACGTTTCCGAAACATCACCGACACGGTGTCGTGACACAGGCGTTGGAACGCTTCCAAAATCCCTTGCCAGGAGATTCCATCGTGGTAGGCTGGGATCACTATTCCCCTCCCCTACCGTGGCAACATTTTTCACCGTCAAAGAAGCGGCCCGACTCACGGGCAAGTCGCCGAGTTCCATCCGCCGGATCATCTATCCGATCATTGAGACTGATCAGCACGTCGATCGTCCCCACATTCAACCGAACGTCGATGAAGTCATCGCGCTCCGATCAAAAGGTGAGAACTTTGCGTGGCGGATCAGCGAGGAACTGCTGCGCCGCGAAGTGCCGGAAGAGGCCCCGGGCGAACAGGGGAGTGAGCGGGCGGCCGGCCGGCAGTCCCCCGACGCTCACATGGAGTTGCTGTCGTTGCTCCGTCAGGAACTCGGGATCAAGAACCAGCAGATCACGCAGCAAGGGGAGATGCTCGCGCGGCAGATGGAACTGATTGATGGACTGTCTGAGCGTCTGCGTGAAGGGAACGTCCTCATCGGGTCGCTCCAGCATCGGCTCGCACTCACCGATGGCTCTCAGCGGATGAAGTCCAGTGTCGTCGAGGCCAACACGACGATGCCCGGAGCAGTGGAGTCGCCCGCGAAGACTACGCCCAAGCCGACCACCAAAGCTTTGAAACCTACGAGCAAGACCGAGAAGCCAAGAATCGAAAAGCCCAAGAAGGGATTCTTTGCTCGGCTCTTCCGGTGATTCCCCATGCGAACTGCCACAACACAGCATCGGCGTGGACGGCGGCAAGTCCATTGCGTTGACCGCTCACATCGACAAGAGGATTCTGTTTCGCACGCATGACAGCCGGTGACACCCCCCACGGCATGCCACCCTCCAACCGGTAT
>JACRIH010000040.1 GCA_016235885.1 Planctomycetales bacterium
TCCACAATCCGCCCGCTCGCATCGGGCGACAACGTCGAGCATCCTTGCTCTCTCATCGTCACAGCCTCCTTGATAATTGGTGTGGGACCAATCACAAGTTATCACGAGGCTGTGACTTTCAACTCGCCGAACGGTATTGTGTCTAGGCGTGACCCGCAGATCCTTCTGGATGACATCCGCCGGGCGATCGACAAGATCGAACGCTACATCACAGGCATGGATCACGATCAATTTCTGAGCGATGAAAAGACGATCGACGCCGTGGTCCGCAATCTGGAGATCATCGGAGAGGCCGTCCGCCAAGTGCCGGACGCTTTCCGCCAAAGTCGACCCGAAGTTCCGTGGGCACAGATCGCCGGACTGCGAAATCGAATTGTGCATGATTACTTTGGACTCGATTTGGAGATCATTTGGCAGGTGTTGGAGTCCGATCTTCCGAATCTCAAGGAAAAATTATTTGGGGGAGGTTCGCCGTGATGCGACTGTTACCGCTGTTCATTCTGACCTTTACGCCACTCTCACTCCTCGCCGACCAGACCCCGCGATGGCATACCGACATCACGCGCGCCTGCGAGGTCTCCCGAACGACCGGACAGCCGATTTTCCTCGTGTTCCGGTGCGTGCGGTGACCCGACTGCTGGACGTGGGATGGGCAGGTAGCTCATGACGACAAGGAGATCCAGGCTCTCCGTGCGCGCTTCGTCAGCGTCCGCAAGACCGAGATGAACGACATGGATGTCGCCCGATTCGAATTCGACTTGGATACGACTTGGACGGCGTTTTTCATCGACGCCGACCGCAACATCTACAGCCGATACGGTGGGCGGGATGAGTCGACTTCGGACGGGCGGCAGACCAAAGCGTCGTTGTTGCAGACAATGCGTGAAGTCTTGGAACTGCACGAGCAACGCAAGGCGGCCAGTCGGCTGTTGGTGAAGGATGCCGACGTCCACCCCGCACCGTCGGCGAAACTCACTCCCAAGGACATCCCGCTGCTGCGCGACAACCATTCGGGATGTGTTCACTGTCATCAGGTGCGCGAGTACCGGCTGTTGCAGGCGTTTCACGACGGCGAGTTTCGCCGCGACGACCTGTTTCCATTTCCGTTGCCGGAAAACATCGGCCTGAAGTTGGATCGCGATCACGGTCACCGGGTGAGTGAGGTCGTTGAGAAATCGGCTGCGGCGGTCGAGGGATTGCGGCCCGGGGATACAATTGTGCGAGTGAACGACGTTCCCGTGCATTCCGAAGGTGACGTGCGTTGGGCGTTGCATCGGGCGAAGTCGGACCAGCCGCTTGCAATCGTGGCGCGACGCCAATCTCCGTCCGGCGATTCCTCCACGGTCTCGACCGAACTCCGCCTGTCCGCGAATTGGAAGCAGACCGAACTCGGCTGGCGCAAGTCGCTCCGCAGTGTGCCGCTGCCGCTGGGGTTCCTCGGCTACGCGATGGGACGCGAAGAACGAACGGCCGCCGGGCTGAAACCCGATTCGCTGGCAATCAAAGTTGCGTCGATCCGTGGCTCGGGGCTGGCGACGAATCTCGATTTGAAAAAAGGGGACTTGATTATTCAATTGGACGGACAGCGCGGCGAACGAACGCTCGATCAGTTTAAGTCCGACCTTCTGCGTCGCTACGCACCGGGTGACAAAATGGAACTCCGCGTTCTGCGTGACGGCCGCGAGGTCTCGGTCGAAGGGTTGTTTCCGAAGTGGCACACCAATGATGTGTCGGTGCCGTAGGTCAGGCTTTCCAACCTGACTGGTCAGGCTGGAAAGCCTGACCTACATGCACCGGCATCAGCAACTCGGGCATCGCGGCGGATCGACTGCCCGGGATCGGCGGGTTGTCGGCGGCGCGGAACGTGAACACGACGGAAAACTTTGGCTCGGCCGTCCGGTTTCGGCCGGCGGCGTGAAACGTCCGGGCGTGAAACATGAGCACGTCCCCGGCCTCCAGTTCGGCGGTGACAGCCTGCGCGATGAGCGGCAGATTTTCCGGCAGATCGGGACGCAAGAACAACGCCGCGTCGAGACGATCGCGGCGGAATTCCATGAGGTGCGTCCCGGGAATGACCGACAGACAACCGTTCTCCGGCCGTTCGCGACCGAGCGCGAGCCACACGCTGATCAGGTCCGGTCGCTGGAACGACCAGTACCGCACGTCCTGATGCCAAAGCGTGTCGCTGCTGAATCGTGGCTGCTTCGTCATGATGCAGTTGTGGTGCGCCAGCGGCACGACGACTTGCGGGCCGAGTAGTTGCTGGATTCGCCCGGAAACGTCCCGCGATGCCAGCCACTGTGCGAAGACAGGATGGCGGGCGAGGGCTTCCTTCAAACGCCGAACGGTCTGGCCTCCCTCGGCGTCTCGCGACGTGGGGGAGCCGGGGTAGTGGACGTCCGCTTCGAATTCGGCCGGTCCAGGGACTTCCGTCAGTCCACGCCGAGTCACCTCACGCATCACGTCGCAGGTCGCCACGCCAGCCAGTCCCCGCACGATCGCGTAGCCGTCCCGTTGAAACGCGAGCACCTCGTCGGGAGTAAATAAGGGGCCGGCCAATGTGGGATTCGACGACGGCGGAGAACTGTTAAGCATGGCGATCGGGAACGGTCAAGAAGTCTGTTCAGTGGACGAACCGTATCGTCTCGCGTGTCGTCGGAAACTTCAAGCGGCTGCATCGACGAACGAATTTCATTTCGTTCTTGTGCTGTCTCGAGCACAAAAATCCGGCGCTGATGTTCGGAGGAGGAACGGAATGAATTCCGTTCTACGGATCGCGCTGATATGCTCGGCCGACACAGGGGAATCAAATGACCACTCAAGTTGCAAACAAACCACGGCACTGGAATCGCATCCGGAAGGCCGTGTTGACGATCTTGTTCGGTGTGGGGCTGCTGCTCACCGGGGGCGCGGCGTTTCTGGCTCTGGCTTCGATGCGGAAGCCGCCGGCCGAACGCGAGGTGGCGGCCAAGGTGTTCAACGTCGAGATATTTCGGGCCGAGCGGCTGGATATCAACGAGATACTCGTCGGATATGGCACGGCAAAAGCCGATCGGGAAGTCGTGCTCTCCGCGCAGGTGACGGGCGAGGTCATGGAGGTTCATCCACAACTCAAAGTGGGCCGCAAGGTGCTGGCTTCCGGGATCGACCGCGACGCAGCGGGGCGCTCGCAGGACCGGCCAGGAGATGTGCTTGTCCAGATAGACCGCGATGTTTACCAGCAGCGCGTGCGTCAAGTGGAGGGGAAACTTCGTGAAGACGAATCCGAGTTGTCGCTCCTCGAGCAGCAGAGGAAGAACAACGACGACCGGCTCGCAAAATCCGCCATCGATCTCAAGCTGTATGAAAAGGAAGTGACCAAGGTCGAGCAGTTGTTCAAGCAGGGCAAGATTGCCACTGAGAGCGACGTCACAAAGGCTCAACTGGAGTTGCAGCGCTACAAAGACTTCTGGATTCCCCTGGAAAACGAGCGGCGGCTGTTCCCGATCCGCAAGGAACAGATCGAGCGGCGTTTGGCGACGCATCAGGCGGACCTGCGGTTGGCACAACTCGACTTCGAGCGCACTGAGATTCGCCCGCCGTTTGCGGGGTGGCTCAGTGAGGTTCACGTCGAGCGCGGACAGCACATCAAGGTGGGCGATCCGCTGGTGAAACTGATCGACGCCAGTGTCGTCGAAGTTCCGGTGCCGGTTGCACTGGGTGACTTCACGAAGATTGAAGCGAAGATCCTCGCGGGTGAACAGCCGCGCGTCGAAATGGCCGAGCACGAAACAGCTCCGCCGCGCTGGACCGGCCACGTCGTTCGAGTTTCACCGCAGGCGGACGAACGGACGCGGACCGTGAAGGTGTTCGTTCGCGTGGACAATCGCGAGCAGAAGGAGCCGCTGCTGCCGGGCACGTTCGTGCAGGCGCGCATTGTCGGCCCGGCCTGGAAAAACGTGGTGGTGATCCCGCGGGACTCGATCGTGCAGGGGCGAATCTTCGTCGCCAGCGGCGATCAGTCCCAGTCGCGAGAAGTTCACGTGGTGGCCAAACTCCAGTCGTTCGCCATCGTGGACAGCGGCGTCGAGCGGGGTGATCAGGTCATCCTGACGAACCTCGACGTGCTGAGTGATGGATCGACTGTGAAATGCCTGCCGGCTCGCGATTTCGAAGGCGAATCGAAGCAGCGGCTGCAATTCCGCCGGTCGGAAGGGCCAAGTGAAGGTGAGCGAGCGGAGCCGACCAGCGGGCCGTGACTTTGTAAACCGCACACTCTGTGTGCGGCAGAGTCGGCACAGGGAGTGAGTCGGCGACTCTGAGGACTAATCTTCGCCGAGCGGTTCCAGTCGCTTGAGCTGTCGCACGCGGTAACTCGGTTTTCCGAATCGCTTGTCTTTGTGCGTCGGATCGATCGCCCCCTCGACAAAGACCACGTCGTCTGGCAAAAGATTGTCGAGCACATCACCGCCGAGCAACACGAAGTTGCCCTGATACGGATCGTTGGCGGTGGGATCGGGGTTGTAGGTCAACCGCCATTTTTGTTCGGCTTCGTCGAACGTGACGATTCCTCGCAGCCATCCGTATCCATTCCGGTCCTTGCGATACGGACTGACACGCGACGGAATCGGTGCGGTGTTCGACACGGTCGTGACAGGCACGGGCTTGGCAAACCCTTCGTCACCCAGACTGGCGAGGTTCTCTTCGCTGTCATCGGTGATGGAACTCAGGCGAACGCCATTCGGATTGTTCAGGCTGCTGGATGATTTCTTGAAGTCATCCTGTGAATCATCCACTGGCGTACCGAGTGTTGCAGGGGGCCGGGTGTTGTTGTAATTCGGTACCGGTTTGCTGGATGGCACTCCACCGGGGAGTGTTTGCGGCTGTGCCGGTTGCAGGACCGGGTTTGCGTACGTGCCACGCGGCAACGCGGTGCCGGGGACCGTTCGTGGATATTGGGTCGTGGGGGACGGGGTGGGAACCAGCGTAGTTCCGGCAGGTGGATAGGTTGACGGAGCGGCGTAGGTGCCGCCTCCGTAGGGACCAACGTAGTCGTTCGGGTAGCCGTACGGATTGAACGTCTGGCAACCGGTCGCGATCGTAAGCAGCGACCCCCACAGTATCCAAGCTCTGCACATGGGTAGCATCCTTTCTACCTCGGTTCGTGAAACGTGATGAATTCCGTTCCCTTCCGTTTGCAGCGGGAGGAACAAATTGCAGAACATTTCACGAGAGATGACGATCCCCTTCCTTGGGGGTGCGAGATTGTACGAATCACCAGTTTTGTGTCCATGCCGATTTTGACCAATTCGCCGGCGAGGTGGCTTCACAGTGCTGGTTGAAGTCTGAGAGGAACCGGGCGGATAATGGCCGGGGTACCGACGAATCCCAGGCTCCATTTTTTGTGAAAAGCGATATGGCCGGGAATTCACAGCTTGCAAGTCCTCATCTGTATCGATCATGCTGGCGAGGGACTTGCGTCGAGTGCGACTTCGGACGTCTTCAAGTCTGTGGAGGCACGCGACGCAGCAATACGTCATGGGGTGGGGCTGGGCGCGTGGTATTGATGCGGAAGGCACGTTTATAATGCAGTCCGCCCGTTTCGAACCACTCGGTTCGGTGTTGTGAATCATTCGCCCTTGGGCTTGCCCCAAGGGTTCGTTGGCTTTTGCGCTACTTGTATTTGAATTCATTGGGAAGAGTGAGTAGTGCAAAAGCCGTTGAACCACCGAGACAAGCTCGGTGGCGAATCATTCACGGTCTTTTGGGCGATCCCTGCCGAGCACCTTTGAAAACCACACCATGCCCGACAAGCTTGTCGATCTGGAAACGATCCACTACCGCCGCGTGTTCCCGTGGCTGCATTTGTTTCGGGCGTTCTGGATCGCCATCGATCCCCGTAAACTGCTGCTCGCGACAGTGGCTCTGGTCGTGTTGTCGAGCGCCGACGTGGGACTGCAACAACTGTTGAAATCCCCCGCCGATATGTCGGCACCGGTGGCGCCATATCGCCCGTGGCCGTGGCAGGAGACGCTCGGTTACAAACTGGGGCACAACGACCCGCTCTCTGAAATGCAGGCATCGTTGCACAATCCGTGGAGTCTCATCAGGAGCGTGACTTCGAATTGGCAGTTGGTGCTCCGGCCGGTTTTTGATTTGCTCGAACCGGCCACGAAGATGTTTCGGCCGCACGCCACCTGGCCCGACTTTGCGTGGGCAGTCAGTCAGTTTTTGTTGCAACTCGGCGTGTGGGCGCTGTTTGGCGGAGCGATCTGCCGGATGGCGGCGATGCAATTCGCCCGCGATCAGCAGGTGGGGTTGTGGAAATCGCTGCGGTTCTCTGGTTCGTTCCTGCTGTCGTATCTGACCGGCCCGCTGCTGCCGCTACTGGGCGTGTTTCTGCTGTGGGGTGTGTGCGCGGCGGGCGGGTTGCTGGGACGGATCCCGGTTGCCGGAGAATTTGTCGTCGGCGTGCTGTGGGGATTGGGTTTGCTCGCGTCGCTTCTGATGGCGTTGATCCTACTGGGACTGGCCGCGGGCTGGCCGCTGATGTACGCGACGGTCAGTGTGGAAGCGTTCGACGGATTCGACGGACTGCAACGCGGATACAACTACGTCTTCGAGCGCCCGTGGCATTACCTCGGCTTGGGCCTGGTGACGATGGTTCACGGTTCGGTCGTGACGTTTTTCGTGTGGCTGATGGGACAGCTCGTCGTGTACTTGACCGCGTGGGCCGCGGGATCGGGACTCGGCATGGAAGCCGCCGCGCAGGCGATGTCCGATGTTCCCTCGCTCGTCGCCACCGTGACCAATACCCACCCGGACAATTCATGGATCGCGATCTTCGTCGCCGGTTGGACGCGACTGGTGGCCGCGCTCGTCGTGGGCTTTGTCTACAGCTACTTCTGGACCGCCACCACGATCATCTACTTCCTGCTCCGCCGCAGCGTGGACGGCAACGAACTGGACGAAATCTACGTCCAGGACGAAGAGACCAAGGACGACCTGCTGCCTCTGGTCGGCACGGCAGCGACGCCGTTGCCAATCGTCGAAGCATCGACTGGCAATTGAGGAGCCAGTTTCTATCCCCCGAATCGTCTGGGTGGCTGCGGCTTCTTGGGAGGAATCGGCTTCGCCGGGCTGGGTATTTCCGCCATGCTCGACTGGATGGCTGATTCCGGCAGAGTTTTTCTCTGTCGTCGAATCTTGGCGAGCTCATCGGGGGCGAACGTCGGGTTGCCCTTTTTCATGACAGCGCGAACTTTCCCAAAACTGACCATTGCTCGGATTTCTGATTCCGGCATCCCCAAATCAATCGACGCTTCACGAAGTGTCTTCATCGGTAGCGGCATCTCAATGGCTCCTTTTGAAATTCAAGTCCTGTGCTGTGGCGAGCAATTGCTCCACCGATGGCGGTGAAGTTCTGCGGTTCGCATCAACGATCGATTCCTACCGCAACTCTTTGATCCGGATCCGACGATATTCCATTTGGCCGCGGTCGGCTTCGAGCCCGATGGGGCCGGTGGATGGAAGTGGATTCGGGAACTTCAATTCCTCGCCGTTGCAGGTGCAGGTGGCGACTCCACCTTTCACGAGGACTTCGATTTCGTTCCAGTCTTGAGGCTTGTACTTGGTCAGGTCTTTGTACGGGCCGGCCACCAGATAATCGCGGCATTGAAGCTGCGGTTTGCGGAGGAAGATGCCGCTGTCGGCGTTCACTCCGGCGCGGAATTCCAGCTTCAAGTGGAAGTCGTGAGGGAACTCGCGAGTCGTCCACATCTGAGCGAGTCCCTTGCCGGAGTTCACGACAATGCGGCCATCGCGAGCTGTGTAGCGGGCGTCGCTGGCGTGTGCCTGGCCTTTGAACTCGGGGCCGTTCGCGTAGTGCCAGCCAGTCAGGTCGGTACCGTTGAGCAGCATCTCGAAGCCCGGTTCGAGTACGAACGCGCCGTCGGTTTGGAAGGGCGATGCGGGCAATCCGGCTTTGTTCCAGAGGCTGGCTTCGGGTACGTTCACCCAGCCGTAACGGACAGCGGTCGGAGTACTCACCGAATCGCTCGACACGACGATCTTGTCGCCGTCGATCGCGGCCCTGGCTTCGACAAATTTTCCGTCAGCGCCGGCAATCGTGAACCCATTGAGTGCCCCGTCTTTCGCGACCAGTCCACCGCCGACATGCTTGAAGCTGAGCGTCGCTTTGTTGCCGCTGATGCTCAGTGCGTCAAAGCCCGGGCCGGAGTACTCGACCTTTTCACCATGAGCGAGTGCTCGTGCGGCGAGCGCGAGTCGCACGCCAACGGGTTGCTTGTCTTTCGGATGGATGTCGGACGGATGACCGATATCCAGCGTCACGGCCATCGCGGTGTTCTGCGTCGTTTGCACCGTGATCCGCTGAGCCTCACGAATCTCCGGCGACATGCCGCCGTGTGGTGCGATCTGCACGAACAGGAACGGAAAATCTCCCTGGCCCCAGACTTTTCGCCAGCCGGTAATCATGGCGGGGAAGAGCGTCTGATATTCCCTGCCGCGACCGGAATTCGATTCTCCCTGATACCAGATCGCTCCACGAATCGCATACGGCACCAGCGGCGCGATCGAGCCGTTGTAGAGGCCGGTCGGTCGATTCGAGCTGGTCGCGGGATCGGCCAACTGCGGCTTGCGCGGTATCGGTTTGTTCTCGGCCTTGGCTTTCGCGACGTCGGCTTCGTACTTCTTCAGCAGTTCTGGTTCGCGTTCCTTCCACTTCTCCAGTTCCTGCGGATAGCTCGCCAATCGCGCGGCCTGTTGATCGAGCAACGGCTTCAACGTCGGATTCGTTTCCAGGTCCGCCTTCGGAGTCCAAGCTTCCGCGACGGTGCCTCCGACCGCCGACTTGACGAGTCCGACGGGCACGCCCAGATTCTTCCGCAACTCTTTGCCGAAGAAGTACGCCACGCCTGAAAATCCTGTGGCGGCCTGCGAGGAATCCACGACCCACGAGCCGCCAATCGAGTCCTGCGACTCATCGACGGCGCGAGCACCGGCATTGAAGAGTCGCAATTGCGAGTCTCCCGCCGCGGCGATCGCGTCGTCACCACCGGTCGATGCCTTGAGCGTCCAGGCCATGTTCGACTGGCCGCTGCAAACCCAAACTTCGCCGACGAGCACATCTTGTCGACTGAGTGATTCTGAACCCGACTCGACTTTCACGATCAGCGTGCGTCCCTCAGCCGAAGCGGCCAACGGATCGAGTTTCGCCGACCACTTGCCGTCCTTGTCCGTCGTGGCGGGCTTCGCTTGCCCCGCGAACTGAACGACGACTTTCAATCCCGGTTCCGCCCTGCCCCACACGGGGACCGCGATGTCGCGCTGCAAGACCGCATGGTCGGTGAACAGGCTGCCGAGGGTCAGTCGCTCGGCGGCACACAACGGACTCGAGAGCAATGCGGTGACGGCGAGCGTCCTGACTATCAGTGAGATTCTCATGGGATGGTCGTTTTCTGTTTGGTGTTGAGGAGCTTTTACAACTCGCGGCTTATGCTGACACCAACCCGAAGCGTAAGCGAGGGAGGAATGGGGCGAACTCCCTCGCCGACGCTTCGGATTGGTATGTCTTGGACTTCCGCGATGGACACAACCTTGAAACGGCGAGATTGTCCTGTCCGAGGGTCACGACTTCAAGTCGCAAGAACACCGCCCCACCCACTGGGGACGTTGTCTTTCGCAACCGGCCTTGCGACATCCCGGCAACTCGATATTTTAACGATGCTTGATGCGTTCCTCGGCCACCCAGGGCTTCGACCATGCTGACGATCGCCGGTTCGCAGTCGCGATTTTGTGACGGCATGTCGCGCCGCAGTTGGTTGCGGATCGGCGGGCTGGGGCTGGGCGGGCTGGCGCTGCCAGACATCCTGCGGGCGAAAGCAACGAGCAGCCCGCGCCCCGTCTCGGGTTCCAGGGGACCGGCCAAAGGCATCATCATGGTGCTGTTGCCCGGCGGACCGTCGCACTTGGATACGTTCGATCTGAAGCCTGACGCTCCCACCGAGATCCGTGGCGAGTTTCGTCCGATTGCCACCAATGTCCCGGGCCTCGACATCTGCGAATTGATGCCGCGGCTGGCCGGCTGTGCCAACACACTGGCGATCATCCGGTCACTTGTCGGCTTCCGCGACGATCACAACACGCATTGGTGCTCGACGGGTTGGGAGTCGCATCCGCCAATGCCCTCCTCTCCCATCATCCCTGGATTTCCCCCGGGAGACTGGCCGTCGCTGGGGTCAGTGCTTTCAAGACAACTTGGTCCGCGAGTGCCCGGAGTTCCCCCCGCCGTCGACCTGTGCCCGATTGATCCCGACGCGCGATTCATCCTTCGCACAGCCCCCGGACAGCCCGGATATTTGGGGGCGGCTCATGCCGGTTTTGAAGTGGCGGCCGTCGATCGACGAAACATCATGCTCAACGGCACGAGTCTGAATCGCCTTGCCGACCGCCGGGCCTTGTTGACCAGTTTCGATCGTTTCCGCCGACAAGTCGATCAGGGGGGAATCACGGACGGCATGGACGAATTTCATCGCCAAGCCTTTGAAGTCCTCACCTCACCGCGATTGGCCGAGGCGCTCGATCTCAGCCGCGAGGATTCCACGATTCGCAGTCGTTATGGTCTGGACCGCAGCTATCCGGACGAGCGAAATGGAAAGACGTTGGTAGATCAGTTCCTCCTGGCCCGACGGGTGATTGAAGCGGGCGCACGCTGCGTCACGCTGGCGTTCAGTCGCTGGCCGTTCGGACGGATGTTGTCGGGGGATTACAATTGGGACTGGCACAAAGATCTCTTCACCGAGGCTCGGGGAGCGTTGCCCTTGTTGGATCTCGGACTGTCCGCATTGATTCGGGATCTCGACGAACGCGGACTTCTGGAAGACATCGCTGTCGTTGTCTGGGGCGAGTTCGGCCGAACGCCGAAGATCAACCAGAATGCCGGCCGCGATCATTGGCCGAAGGTTTGCAGTGCGCTCGTTGCCGGAGGTGGCCTGCGATGCGGCCAGGTTCTCGGTTCGACCTCGCGCTGGGGTGAGGAAACGCTCACCCGACCGGTTCATTTTCGAGACGTGTTCGCCACGCTTTACCAGCGGCTTGGGATTGATGTCACGACCACCCAATTCACCGACCTCGCGGGCCGGCCACAATATCTCGTGGGCGATCACCGACCGTTGTCGGAATTGATTGGGTAGGGTTACTTGATCCCGCTCGTCACGAACCGCAAGAACTCCGCTTCCAGGATCGCGAGGTTGCTGCCGAACGCCTGCTTGAAATCGGTCACGCGGGCTTCGGCCGGGTAGTCGGCGAATGGGTTGCGGGCGGAGATGGTTTGCAGGTACTTCGCGTACTGCCGCGAACGGGTTTCGACGAGGAAGAACGTGAGCGCCCACGCCTGACTGTAGGCGTCGAGCGCGCTCGACTGGAACAGGTCATCGCCGGCGATGAATGCTTCGAGCGACTTCGGTTTCCGCCGCGTCTTTTGAAAGTTTCCGAACCACACATACCGGTCGTGATTGATCCGCGTCTTCGGGCCGAGGTTGGCAGATGAGTTTCGAATTCCCGGCGCCTCGAACACCGTCGCCATCCCTTCGACAACCCACTGTGGCGTCTCACCCACTCGGCTGTGCAAGCCCATGTTGAACGCGAGTTGGTGGGTGGCTTCATGGATAATCGTGTCTTTCGTGTCCCCATTCACGTTAGCCCAACTGTTGTTCCTCCCAGACCCCAGGGGACGCTGGGGGGAGTGAAATTCACCCGGTTCCGTCAGCCACTTCAGACCGGCCGTGCTCTCCGGCCCCCGATCAAACAACGCGATCCGGTTGGACTGCGGCGAATAGTAGCCGACCATGTTGCTCAGCACGCGAGCCGCATCCTTCTTGGCATACTGCGAGAAACTTGACTGATCCGGGAAGACGATCGCGATCATCGGGAATTCCGGTTCTGTGACCTTCAGGCCGCGCACGTTGAAGTAGCGCTGAAACGAACCGAACAGTTCCTCAAACAATTCTCCGTACTCTTTCGCCTGCCGGTCGGTGCGCGCACACACCAGATAATGCCGCGTGCCGACGACGGCGAATTGGCTGCCGAATTCCCGCTTGAGCTTGTCGCGGACGATTGCGGACGACCACGGTTGATACGCTGCCGAGACTTGCTTCAGGGTCGACGTCGCGGTTTTGTCGACGCGGATCATCCGTCCATCCTGACTCAGCATCAGGCACACCTTGTCATCCTGGGCGATGACCTTCCCCTGCGTGACCTGTTTCCCGACGCGAAGTTCCTGCAACCCGGCCGGTTCGGCAGCCGCCACGACAGAGACAATGCAGATGCCACACACGAGTGAGAGCGATACAATTCGGGGCATGAAACGATTTCCGGTTTCCGATTTCCGATTTCCAGTTTTCGTTTTGCCGGCGTGGTGCCGCGGCAGAGCGAACGATGATCCGCCACGTCAACTTGGCGGTGTCGTGTCCGAGGAAAACCTAGGTCACGCGCGAATGCGAATGGTCCGGACGTTCGGGAACGGCCTGCGAGCCTTCGCACTCTTGGGACTGGTTCTAACGATTGTGCCGGTGCGACTGGCGATCACCGACGACGCCGTCCAGCCAACCGCGGATGATTCGGCGTTGCAGCGAGACATCCAACAACTCCTGCGCGACCTTGACGCGGACTCGCGATCGAAACGGCAGGCGGCCGAGAAGCGGTTGCTGGAATTGGGGCCGGCGGTTTTGACGCACTTTCCGCCGCCGGAACTGTTGCCCAACGCCGCTGTCCGCGACGCGGTGGCACGCATCCGAACTGATTTGGAGCGGCGGCAAGCGCAGACGTCGGTTCAACCGACTCGGTTGACGCTGCGTGGAACGAAGACGCTTCGAGACTGGATGGTGGAACTGTCACGTCAATCCGGGAACACAATCGACACGAGCGGCCTCACCGTTTCGACACTCGATCGGCAGTTTGAAATGACCCTCGACAACGAACCGTTCTGGAAAGTTGTCGGGCTGCTGGCCGAACGGGGCGAGATTCGTGCGCAGGCGGATTCGACACCGCGACGATTGCGTCTCGTACCGACCACGACCACAGGAAGCGTTGGCGAACTTGCGTTGGACACGAAGGGGGCGTTTCGCGTCGCGACGTTGGCCGTGCAGCAACGCGAAATTGCCGGGCGGACGGACCTCCAACTGGTGCGGCTGCGGCTGGAAGTCACTCCGGAGCCGCGACTGCGACCACTGTTCCTGCAATTCGCCGCCAAAGATTGCACGCTGCGGTCTGGCGATCGCGAATTGTTGCCGCACAATCCCGACGCCAGCTACGAACTCCCGCTGACCGAGGGGGCCGGGCAGTTTCCAGTGACACTCGATTACGTCGCACCGGCGAAGTCACCGCGAGAACTGCTGCAACTCCGTGGACGATTTACGATCACCACGGCGGCCGGTTCCGAATCGATCCGGTTTGGCGACCTCGACCGCGCGACCGGCAATCGGTTGGGCGTGGCGCGACGTCGCGGTGGCGTCACGGTCACGCTGCACAAAGCCAGCTTCTCGCGAGTTGAACCACGCGGCCACGAAGCTCGCATCGCCGTCTCGGTCGCGTACGACACCGGCGGCCCGGCATTCGAGTCGCATCGTCAGTGGATGCTGCATAACGAAGTGTTCCTCGAAACGCCCGAGGGGAAACGAATCGCGCTGAACGGAGGACAAGAGACCAGCCGCCAGGGTGACGGCACGATCGCCGTCGAATACCGCTTCGTCGACTTGCCCGATCCGTTGCCGAGCTATCGCTTCGTGTACGTGGCTCCGACGCTGATTCTCGATGTGCCGGTGGATTTTCAGTTGCGAGAAATCAAGTGGTGACTCGTAGCCATCTCGCTCCGCGAGATGAAAGCCGATCAACCAACAAGCATCGTCCGGTCATTGGATTTCTCTCGCAGTTCGGCATCCGTCTCGCGGAGCGAGACGGCTACTTTGATGCCGCTTCACCCGCGAGCCAACCCGTGCTGAACGCGGCTTGAAAATTGTAGCCGCCGATCGGACCGTCGAGGTCCAGCACTTCGCCCGCGAAAAACAAACCGGGGACGAGCTTGCTTTGCATCGTGCGGGAATCGACTTCGTCGAGCGACACGCCGCCGGCCGTGACTTCGGCCTTTTGGTAACCCAGCGCACCGGTCAGCGGGATCGCGAGTTGCTTGACGGCAGCGATCAATCGTTCGCGGTCTCGGCGCGACAGTTCGGCGACCCGGCGATCTCCGCTCAGCTCCGCCTCCCGCACCAGCGCCTCGATCAACCGCCGTGGCAGCCAGTTCGTCAGCAGACTCACGACCTGCTGTTTGCCTGCCGATACGCTGGCCTGTTGGAGCACATCGCCGATTTCATCCGCGTGGACGTTGGGCAGGAAATCACACACGAGATCGAGCGAATCGGAACGCGGGTGCGACGTCACGGCCCGGCTGACATCCAGCACGGCTGGCCCCGACAGACCGAAATGTGTGAACAGGAATGATCCGCGTTGCCGGGCAATTGGTCGCAGTTTCTTTTCTGCGACCCCATCGACCGCACGCTCGACGACCTGCACGTCCACGTCGGGAATTGTCAGCCCGCGCAGCTCCCGCACCCACTCCGCCGACGCGGTCAGCGGCGTGAGCGCGGGACGCGGTGTGACAATCGTGTGCCCGAGCTGCTTCGCCCACGCAAAGCCATCACCCGTCGTTCCACATCCGGGGTACGACAGGCCACCCGTCGTGATGATGATCCGGTCGGCTGTCAGTTCGCCCGCTGCCGTTCGCAACGCGAAACCGTCTGCCGTGCGATCAAGCGACAGGACGGGATCGCCCACCGTCATCGTCGCACCGCTGCGGTCGAGCCGACTTCGCAGCGCCGTCAACACGTCCGCCGCGCGATTGCTAACGGGAAAGACCTTTCCCGTTTCTTCGATCTTCGTTGCGACTCCCTCGGCTTCGACGAGTTGCACCAAGTCACCCGGTCCCAGCGCGGCCAACGCCGAATGCAGGAAGCGGCCCGGGCGACCGAAGGCATCGACGATTCCGCGAGCGTCCGTCGCGTGAGTCAGATTACACCGCGTTCCGCCGGACATCAGGATCTTCACGCCGGGTCGCGGGTTCTTCTCGATCAGCAGCACGCGCCGGCCATTCTCCGCCGCACGCGTTGCCGCGAGGAACCCGGCCGCGCCCGCTCCGATGACCACCACGTCCCAGTGCATCTTGGATTTCTTCGGAGAAAGATTCGTAGGGTGGGACAAGCGAAGCGCCGGCCCACCATTTGATTCGTGCCAGGGATGACGGGTCGATGATGCCGAAATGGTGGGCCGGCGCTAGCTTCGCGAGCTGGTCCCACCCTACGGTTCGTGATTTCGCAGAAATTCCGTCGTCATCTCGGCGCGAATGCGGCGGAGCAACTCGGGGGTGTACAGAGTGAAGTGGTCCTTGCCGGGGACCAGTTCGACGACCGCGTCACTGCTGAGTTTTTCCAGCGATTCTTTCAGCAGCTTGGTCGCTCCTTCAAGGTAGAACGTGTCTTGATCGCCCATGATGACGTGTAGCTTGCCGCGTAGTTTCGGAGCGAGTGTGGACCAGTTACGTTCGAGAACCAGTCGAATGTCGTACTGCTCCCATGTCTTCGCCACGGCCTGATCGGTCTTTCCGGCCTGCCGATCCCACAACCGGACCGGCCGACCGTCGTCTCCCTTCAGGCTGAAGACGGCTTCGAAACTGTGCAGTTGACCGCCGGGACCGAGTACTTCCTCCATGCGGTCGAAGTCGCGGTACCAGAGCGCCACCTGATCGCCACGACGGGCGAGCGGTCGCATTTCTTTTCCCGCCGTGTCGGTGAAATACATGTTGTCGCTGGCTTGATACAGGTTGATCCGCTGAAAATCGCGAAAGTCCACCGGGTCTGGAGCCGTGCTCCACGTGCCGCCGAACGCGCCGGGATACGTCACCTGCACCCACAGGCTGCTCCACCCACCGGACGAATGGCCGGTGAGAAACCGCGCTGTCGGTTGGGCCACCGTGCGGAAACGGCGGTCGAGTTCGGGAAGAAACTCGGTCACGAGCGCCGTTCCAACCGGCCCGTTGTTGGCCGAGTCGGCAAAGACGTGGTGACCGAGCGGGCAACTCGGATCGAGCATCACGCGAATGAACTCGACACCGCGCTCGTTCGATTCATCGACAGCCGATGTTCGCCGCCCTTCA
This sequence comes from Planctomycetales bacterium, assembly GCA_016235885.1. GTDB lineage: Bacteria > Planctomycetota > Planctomycetia > Planctomycetales > Planctomycetaceae > JACRIH01. Next base: position 16,205 of record JACRIH010000040.1, read on the forward strand.
AAGTGTGTGCCTCCGAAGCCGGGGATCGTGAAAATGACCGGATAGCGCCGCTCCGGTGATTTCTCGTAGCTCGCCGGTAGCGTGACGCAACCGCGCTGTGTGACGTCGCGCCCGTGAAAGCGGCTCAGAAGTTCCGAGCGAAACTCCAGCAACTTGCTCCACGGGGAGTCCTCGAACTTGCGCGGCGCGACGACGTGGTCAATCACGAGTGGTTTCGCATCGGCCGCGGCGGTTGCATCCGCTTCGGTGACCGGGCGAACTTCACTGAATCCGTTGCCCGCCCCGTTGCCGACAACCCGCTCCCACGGATTGAACCGCGCGACCGCTTGCACCCGGAGTCCGTCCAGTTCGAGTTCCGCGAGCGGCTTCGGGAAGGCGAGCAGTCGCTCGGTTTTCGAACTGTGAATCGTCACCGGGCTGCCGGGCTTCCAATCGGTGACGTCGAGCGCCACGAACGGTTCGGGGCGGAACCAGTCGGGTCCGAGTCGCGGTTCCTTGCGAGCGTCCTTGCTGAAGAACAGGTACACACGACCGGTGAACGGTTTCGCGTGGACAGACTCCGCGAACGTGACACGGAATTCGTGCTCGGCTGCCACGGGAACGCGGCAGTTGAACACCAGACACACGCTGAACCAACATGAGGTCAAAACGGAAACCGAGGCTCGCGATCGCATGGAGTCTCCAAGATGGGCAGGTTCACCGTTTGGCGACAGGTGTGCGTCCCGCGACAGGTTCGTTGAATGGATTGGGGGCATATCTTACATTGCGACCGCTCGCCTGCAACGGCGGCGATTTTGTGATGTGTCAACTCTCGCGCCCGAGACGGGTGCGCAGCAATTCAGGAGCGTGTGAACGATGGCCAAGAAGACGATTGCGGACGTGGACGTGGCGGGGAAGACGGTGTTGATGCGGGTGGATTTCAACGTGCCGCTCGACGATGCGAACCAGATTACCGATGACCTGCGAATTCGAATGGCGCTGCCGACGATTCAATCGGTGCTCGAACGGGGCGGCCGGTTGGTGTTGATGTCGCATTTGGAAAAGAAAACCAAGGACAAATCGGCACCCAAGCCCAGCCTGCGTCCGGCGGCGGAACGGCTCGAAAAACTGCTCGGCAAGCCGGTCGAATTTGCCACGGACCTCGTGGGGCCAGACGCGCAGAGCAAGGTCAAGTCGCTTGCGGCCCGCGGCGTGCTGGTGCTGGAAAACACGAGATCACACGCGGGGGAAACGGTCGAGTTCCCCAATCGCGATCTGCCACTGATTCAAACTCTCGCGTCAATCGGGGACATTTATTGCAACGACGCCTTCGGGACGTGCCATCGGCTGCACGCGTCGATGGTCTTCGTGCCGTTGGCGATGGCAGTCGTGGGTAAGCCGTGCGTGTCCGGGTTTCTCGTCCAGAAAGAGATCAAGTACCTCTCGGAAACGATCCAGAATCCCGAACGCCCCTTCGTGGCGATCCTCGGTGGAGCCAAGGTCTCCGACAAGATCATGGTCATTGAGAACCTGCTCAAGGTGTGCGACAAAATTCTAATCGGCGGAGCGATGGCGTACACGTTTGCATTGGCAAAGGGAGGCCAGGTCGGCAAGAGCCGTGTGGAACTCGACCGTGTCGAAATGGCGAAGCGATATCTTGCCGAGGCGGGGGACAAGATCATGCTGCCGATCGACACGCATTGTGCTGATTCCCCCAAGGCGGACGCCCGCAA
>JACRIH010000413.1 GCA_016235885.1 Planctomycetales bacterium
CCAAACGGCAGGCTGGGCCGTGTCTGGTCGTCGCCGAACGGATCGACGAGATTCATGAGTTCTTGAAGAGCGAGGGGTTGGATGGGCAGTTTCATCCGTCGTACACGCGGATGGTTCCGGCGCACTACGTCGTGGAAATCGCGTTGCTCGGCTGTCCCGATCCGAATCCCGGCTACACGCGGTACTTCACGCCGCAACGCAACCGGCTGCCAGCGGACCTCGACGTGATCGGCCGGGCCTACATCGCGGCGTTGGCGGACGAGTGCGCCCGGTGGCTGGATCGGATCGACCGGCAGGCACCGATTGGCGTGCTGTTTTCCGGAGGCGTGGATAGCGGGGCGGTGTTTCTCGTGCTGTATGACCTGCTGCTGAAGCGCGGCGAATCACCGGCGCGGTTGAAGGCGTTCACGCTGTCGGTCGATGGCGGCGGCGAGGACGTTCGGCAGGCGCGGAGTTTTCTGGACGAGTTGGGACTGGGGCTGTTCCTCGAAGCGATCGAAGTCAGTGGCGAACAGATTGACGTGGCCGACACGATCCAGGTGATCGAGGATTACAAACCGCTCGACGTGCAGTCGGCGGCGATGGCGCTGGTCCTGTGTCGCGGCATCCGGTCGCGCTATCCCGATTGGAAATACCTCGTGGACGGCGACGGTGGTGACGAGAACATGAAGGACTATCCCATCGAGGAGAACCCGGAACTGACGATCCGCAGCGTGCTCAACAATTTGATGCTCTACCAGGAAGGTTGGGGCGTGCCGGCGATCAAGCATTCGCTGACGTACTCGGGGGGACAAAGCCGCGGCCACGTGCGGTCGTACGCACCGGGCCGGATGCTGGGTTTCTCCGGCTTCAGCCCGTACGCGCTCCCCAACGTGATCGACGTGGCCGAGGGGATTCCGTTCATCGAACTGACCGACTGGCAGCACGAGAAACTGTACGCCCTCAAAGGCGACATCGTGCGCCGCGGCGTCGCCGCAATCACCGGCCTGAGTCTGCCCGTCTTCGAGAAGCGCCGCTTCCAACACGGTGCCACCGAGCGCTCGACGTTCGGCGCCCGCTTCCCCAGCGACCCGGAAGCCTACCGGCGGGTGTTTGCGGAGTTGTATGTTTGATGGATACAGTTCGCGCGGCCTACGATTCGTCGTTTAACCCGGAGCCAACGGCGACGGTGTGTCGACGTCTCCCGAATCACGTCGCGCCGTCGCCGTTGGCTCCGGGTTAAACGAAAAGGCTCAATCATGAAGCTGCCCTTGTACGAACGAGTCGCCCTGCGGCGAGATTTGGACGAATACCAGTTCCGGCGTGGAGACGTGGCCTACCTCGTGGACCGAGTCCCAAATCCCTCTGGCGGCGAGGACGGTTGCGTGCTGGAACTGTTCAACACTCTCGGCGAGTCCATTGCCGTGGTGGCAGTTCCCGACTCGGACATCGAACCGCTGTAAGCCAACGAAGTGCTATCGATCCGACGACTGGCTCAGGTTTCTTGACCGTGATTCGGTGGTTGAAACAACCGGCATGGTGGGCGGTGCCCACTCTACTGACTAAGATGTTCGCCATGATGTGATAAACTGCGACGGGAATCGACACGCGTTGTGGAATCTCAAGATGCGGACTCCGACAAGTCTTTTCAAGGTAATCGCCAAATACATGCTGAATTCGGCATGTGCGGGGCTCCCTGTCGGTGATTTCGTTGTCGACGTCATCCCTGATATGGCGAGGGACGTCTGGGAACGTTGGTCCGCCGAGACTTCAGAAGATGAACGAAAGGCGGAAATCACACAGATCGCCGCAGCGTCATCGGACGAGTTGCGACCAATCGTTGAGAGTGTCGTTTCGGAGGTCGCTGGAGACAAATCAGAGGAAGTAAAGCGCACGATCCGTGGATATTTAGAACACGTTCCGGCCCAAGTTCGGCGTACCCTGCGTCGTGAAAGCGACAAAATCGGTAAGACGGTGCCTCGGGATTTGTGTCTCCGAAGTAGTCAAGATCTTGTTCCATTTCTTCCACCGAGCTTACCGCGGTTCAAACCCGGAGACCGACCTCTGCCTGGAGTTGATCTCGAACTTGAGGAGTTGCTTGGGGTAGGAGGTTTCGGTGAAGTTTGGAAAGCGAAAAACTACCATCTCCCCAATGGATCGGCAGTCGCCCTTAAGTTCTGCATCGACGACAAAGCCGCGACGAACCTACGAAACGAAGTAGATCTTCTGAATCGTGTCATGGAAAGTGGGACACACCCTGGCATTATCAAGCTTCGGCATACTTACCTCAACGCCGATCCGCCATGCCTTGAGTACGAGTTAGTCCCGGACGGAGACCTTGCTGGCTTCATGAAAACCTTGTTCCGACGGCAAGGTGGGCCAACGCCTCATCAAGTAGCAATCTTGATCCTCCAAGTCGCGGATACGGTGAGTACGATGCACGCACTGCATCCATCAATTGTTCACCGCGATCTCAAGCCTTCAAACATACTCGTAGAACTTACTGATTCCGGCGAGCCATGTTTGCGAATTGGTGATTTTGGCATCGGCGGAATTGTGTCCCAGAATGCATTAGACAAGAGTCGCAAAAGTGATGCGCTTGCGGTCGCAACCGCGTGGCGCGGTGCGTACACACCACTCTACGCCTCATCGGAACAGAAGCTTGGAAGGCCACCGACGCCATCCGATGATGTCCACGCAATTGGAGTCATTTGGTTTCAATTGCTGATCGGTGACTTGACCGCAGGCGTACCGACCGGGAGGCAGTGGATGAGTCGTCTCCAGGCCCTCGGTATGGACTCGCGACAAGTTGATCTGATTGCCCAATGTTTGGAATCCGAATCGCAATATCGTCTTAAAGATGCAATGGAGCTCGCGCAAAGAATCCGCGAATTGTATTTTGATCGTGCGGAAGGTGCGTTTCTTGTGGCTCGACCAGATGAATCGCGTGAACACGTCCGTTTTTGGAGTTTGAGTGAGGAGACTGGCATGCCCGTCGAAGATCGCGTTCGCTTGCTGAATGAAGAGGTTGCTTCAACCTGCCGCAAATTTCTTGTTGAGTACAATCCACACCGAATGGAGCAGCGGAACAAGGAACTTATGAAGCTGGTAGAGACCGAGCGCCAAGAGAAGGAAGAATTGGTGAAGTCTCGCGAGGTTCAGGTCTCGAATCTCCAGAACAAGTTTCAAAATGCAATGGCGTATTTCCAATGTGTGTGGATCTCAAATGGCTTTGCCGCATTTTTCGCAGTAGCTGCTTTTGTCGTCGGCATTGTTGGATGTAACGTGAGTACTGAGTTCAAGCAGACATGCCTCGGATGGATGATAGCCTTGATAGTTGCTTGTGGAATTTGTGTCGGATTCACCTTTACTCATATGGCCGAAGGCGTCTCAAGAACCAAGTAGACGTAGGGTGGGTTGAGGCACGAGACGGACCAATGCGGGATCGGATTGCGGTGGGTCTCGTGCCTCGACCCACCCTACACTTCCGGCTCGCGCAACTTGGCGAGCACGGCGAAATCTTCCAGCGTGCTGGTGTCCGGGACTCGTTCGCGACCGGCGGCGATGTCGCGGAGTTGTCCCTCCTTTGCCGCCACCTGCACGCGTGGACCAGCCGCTTGTATCACCCGGAGCCGATTCTCGCTCTCGGCGAGAGCGGACTGAATTCGGCCTTGGTCGAATCAAGAAGCCGTGGATAGAATCCCGCCGCTCCGGACAGTTCGGTCGGACTGTGTGCAGGTGAATCCGCATTGCCAATTCAGGGAGGTTCAGGATGTCCGACGACAAAAACAGAGACGACTCAGCCCGTTCCAATGTTCCTGAAGCGCTCAGCCGACCGACGGACGGTCCAGACATTCTCGATTGGGATGCCTGCATCAAAGTCGCGCCGGTTCGGCCGACCCGGAAGATCAAGGTTCGCCTTCATGACCGAGGGCGCGACAAGCCCCTGTCGTCGGGAATTTCGCATGATGAGAAGGAACAACATGCGTCATGACAAATTATCCGTGGTATTCCGAAGTGCGGGATGATTCGCTCGAACAGGGAGACCTGTTCGAACTTTGTCCGGTGTTCATCCCCACGCTCGAAGCGGATGAGGGGGGCGTGGCAGACTTCGATTTGACTCATCGAGATGTCGTTGTCATGTCGCAGTCGTGCGACCTTGTCAAAGGTCGCGAGAAAGTGATGGAAGTCTTGCTGTGTGCGGTTTGGAATCGCTCAGAACTGTCACCGGATCATGTGTCCACACCCAAGGGTATGGACGACGCCCGGAAAGGAAACTTGCCAGGATTCCACCTCCTGGCTCCCTGTGAGTTGGCCGGTTTGGATCATGACGTTCGGATTGTGGACTTCCGATGTGTCCATTCCCTGCCGATCCAGCTTTTGCGAAAGTTGGCTGCCAACGACCATCGACGAATTCGACTCCTGCCGCCTTACCGCGAGCATCTTTCGCAAGCCTTCGCACGCTTCTTCATGCGTGTCGGTCTGCCGGTGGACATTCCACCATTCAAGCAATCGTAGGGTGTGACCAGCGCAGCGCAGGCCCACCAGATTGCAGCATTTTGGTGGGCCTGAGCTGGTCCCACCCTACGAATTGGTCGTTCGATCGGTCTTCAGTTTCCAACCCGGTTCGGTCACCGGTGGGGCGGACGACGGTTCGACCAACCTGCCGTACAGTTCGGGGCGTCTGGCCCGAATGTAGCGCTGGCCGCTGGAGAGGGCGAGCTTGTCGGCGGTGCAGAGGGCGACGGTCACGTCGTCGCCCAGCGCGTGGCATTCGGCGAGGACTTCGCCGAAGGGGTCGAGGATCATCGAGTTGCCGTTTTTGACCGTGTCGTCGTCGATGCCGATCGGGTTCGTGAACACGGCGTAGATGCCGTTCTCCCACGCGCGAGTCGGCAGCCAGCGCAGCAACCAGCCGCGTCCCTTCGGTCCCGAAAACTCCTGACGCAGACGCACGGGGTCGCGCTCGCGGTTGTCCCACACGGCGCGGTCCACGGTGCCGCGGCCGGGCATGGGGGACGGCAGGCAACCGGTCACGTGCGGCATGAAGACGATCTCGGCACCCAGCATCGCCGTGATCCGCACGTTCTCCGGCAGATTGTTGTCGTAGCAGATCAGGATTCCGCAGCGGCAGCCGAGCAGGTCGAACACCGTGAACTGGTTCCCCGGCGTGAGGTGCCGACTGACGAACGTGTGCAGCTTGCGATGCTTGGCGATCACCCCGTCGCTCGTGACGCAGACATACGTGTTGTGAATCGTCTCCGCCGCTTCGTCCCGCTCGAACAACCCGGCGAGCACCGGGACACGGAACTCGGCGGCGATACGGATCAACTCGCGCGTGCTCGGGCCGTCCGGGACCGATTCGGCCAGATCCCACAACTGTTCGCGGCTGTGCGTCTGGACGAACGTGTACGCCGAGATCGAGCACTCGTGAAAACTGACGACCTCCGCCCCCTGTTCGACCGCCCGCCGCGTGAGGTCTCGGATGCGGGACAGGTTGTACGCCTTGTCTCCGTTGCGATGTTCGAACTGAGCGGCGGCGATGCGGAGGTCACGCATGGATTAGTTCCCAATCGAGCGAAATGTCGCACCGCCACCGGGCTTGTCCCGGTGGATTCAGGCTTTTGCACTACTCCGGACTGCATTGGAAATGCTTGAAGCGAGTAGTGCAAAAGCCAATGAACCACTGGGGCAAGCCCAGCGGCGTTGCTTGTTTGAGCGCTGCGGCAAATCAAGGCGTGGGTTTTGGTTCGCTGGTTGCACAGCACTGCTTGGCGATCAGGCCGACCAGCCACCCGCCGACGGTGGCTTCGATGACCGTGAGCAGGAACCAGCCGACAGCCAATTCTCCTTGAATGGGATGGACGGCGTAGCCACCAGCCGCCATTGAGGCACCCGCGCCAATGCCAAAGATCAAACCGTACAGCACGCCGGTCTTCACGCTCTTGTTGCCGACGAATCGGGAATAGACACCGACGAACGAGCCTGACGCGACCAACACACCCAGGTAGATCACGCCGATTTTCATTTCGGTCTGCGGTCGCCAGACGCCCGGTCGGTCGGCGTACAACGACTGAAATGCCAAGCCGTGCCCGAGTCCGTCCAGGATCGACCACGCCACGTACACCGCCAGCCAGGCGAGAAGGCACCGTTTCATCGCGGCCTCCGAAAAAAGTCGGCGAGCCGGGCGGCGTCAGCCCCCGGACGTTGTTGCGGTTCACACCAGTCCGGGGG
>JACRIH010000405.1 GCA_016235885.1 Planctomycetales bacterium
GCCCACCGTGTCGCGACTACTGGCAACAGTTGCAAGCGAGCCACAAAGTGATCGAGGCCAGCCGGTCCGTGCCATTGGATACCGAACACCGCTCGCTCTGGCCCGCAGTGCAATCTCAACTCGCCGTGCCGCTGCCCGCGTCGGCGTGGGGCCAGCCGCTGGGTTGGCTCCCGGCCGGAGCACTCGCCGCCGCGTGTTTGGCGGTCTGGTTTGGAGCGTCCCGCAGCCCGGCGTTCACTCAATTTGGTCAGGCGGAACAGGAACTGTTCGACGGCCCGGCTGCGCTACCCGTCAATCCCGCGTCGGTTTCGACACTGACGACCGACCGGTTTGACGATTCCCGACGGCCGAGTGACATCCCCAGCGGTTTCATCCCACCTGCTGTGCCAGTTTCGGAGACGCAGTACTGGAGTTTTTAGTCGTCCAGAAATCCGTGATTCTCCGCGATGTCATCATGCCGGCATTCGATCCTGAATACCCTCGTCCTCTGCTGCACGCTCTGTGCATCCAGTTGGGATTACTGGTGCTGACCGCATTGATTCTCGATCACGGGATTGTGTTCACCGCCTGCCGATACGCGTCAGTCGGCTTTTGGGCTGGTGTGGTTCTGATTCTTGTTCGCCGTCCCGTCGCACCAACAAAGAGTGACCTGCTGTACTTCCGGTTCGGGCTGCCCGTGATTTCAGTGACGGTCGTTCCATTGTTTCTGTGCGTCTGGCAAATCAAAGGTGCGATCTAACCATGCCTCTCTTTGAGTACCGTTGTCCCACGTGCGACCACGATTTTGAATTACTGGTCCGCGGCAGGGACGTCCCCACTTGCCCCGATTGTGGTACGCGCGACGTGGAAAAACTGCTGAGCGTCGCCGCGGCACCGTCATCGAGCGGACGCATGTCGCTTCCTGTCGCTGGCCGCTGCCCGCCTGCCGACGCTCCGCCGTGCAGCCCAGGCTGCTGCCGCCTGCCGTGATCAAAGTCAGCCTGGCCGATTCCCCATCTCTGCTCGAGCGTGCCAGCCTGCTGTTGTACGCACACCTGCCGTTTAACGAGCGGACGATACGCATCGCGGACTCTCTCGTCCCAAAATTGGTGAAGGAACGAGACGAGATCGTACTTCTCGCTGAAGACAGCGGCACGCCAGCGGGGGCCTTGCTGGTGAAGCTGCGCCCGGGACGGACCGCGTTCATTTGGCCGCCGGTAGTCGTTGCGAGCGAGATAGCGGCGCAAATTGCCGACGCCCTGCTGATCGATGCGAACCGGCGGTTGGACATCGCGGGAGTCGTCCTCGGCCAGGCCCTGCTGGAACAGAACGACTTCGTCGGGCACGAGTCCTTCGCGAGGAACGAGTTTCCGCACCTGACCAACCTCGCTCTTCTCGCTCGTTCATTTGACGAACAGTTGCCAGCTCGGAGTGGTCTCACGTGGGCCAGCCACTCGTTCACGCCAACCGATCGCGTGCGGTTCGCCCATCTGATCGAACGTACTTTCGTTGGATCGCTCGACTGTGCCGAGTTGCGTGGCGCCCTGAGCGGTGACGAGTCGCTCGCATTGCATCAGGCCAGCGGGAAATTTGATCCGCGGTTTTGGCTGCGATTCGAAGTGCATGCACACGACGCCGGCCTCGTGCTGGTGAATCCCTATCCGGAATTGAACTCGTGCGAGGTCGCGTATGTCGGAGTCGTTCCGGAATCTCGTGGCGAGGGGCTGGGCCGTGAGATGCTGATCGAAGCCCTGCTACTGGCACGGAACTCGGGGTTTTCCGAGGCTTTCCTCGCGGTCGATGAGAAAAACCATTTCGCCCGCGCAACCTATCATCAGTTGGGTTTTCGACTGCGAGAATCTCGCGCCGTCCACTTGCGAACGCATTCGGGGCACCCTGTGAGCTGACAATCGACACGATGTTCACAACTCGCTGCGACTCAAATCTCGTCTTCTTCGCGACGAAAAAATCACAACTCCATTTGCAATCTTGAGTAGCTTGCAACGAGCTCCAACACGGTGTGAAAAAGTTTTTTTCTGATTTGACACTCACGTCGAGACCGGTAGTATCTGCCGCACCGAGTGAGTCAGTTCCCGCCGCGAATTATTCGAATGGTGCTCGAATTTTGCGTGGCAATTTCTTCTCTTTCGACACGCCAAATCGTTCACGATTCCGTCTGTCGACTCCGGTCAGGACAGGGAGGTTGTGCGCTTCGTTGGAGTGCAGGCACATGCCTGTCCAACATGGCCACGGAATTCGCGTAGGCTGCCAGTCGGCCGCTTGATGCGAGTTGCAGGCCACGCGCGGACCGCGTCTCGTCTCCGCTGGATGTCCCTGACGCGCTCGTCGTGCGCGCTGCGGTGGGGGGGTCGCACGATGCAGCCCGCATCATTGGTGGCGAAACTGCCGGGGGATTTGTCATGCAATCCAGACGCCGCGACGGAATTGATCCGACTGGAACTGGCCTCCGAGATTGGCGCGAAGCAGTTTGACCAGTGGTTTACCAGCCAGGCTCGGCTGCGAGTAGCTGCTGACGAGCTGATCGTCGAAGCGGTCAGTCCATTTCTGATCCAGTGGCTCCAGAAAAAGTTCTCGCCGGCGCTGCGGCAAGCGGCGCGGATCGTGCTTGGTGACGCCGTCCGCTTGCGATTCGCGGTGGCAGCCGCGGTGATCTCGCCCGTGGTGGTCGGTGACAGTCCAACTCCGCAGCTTCGGAAATCGAGTTCGCAGCCGACGCCTGCGGCCACGAAGCCGGAGCAGGCAGCGACGGTGATTGCCGTACGGCCAAAGTCGGCAATGACGACGGCATCGTTTGGCGAGGCTGCGGTTGCGAAGTCGGCAATGCCGGGGAGACGGTTCGCGGACTTGCAGGACTTTGTCTCCGGGCCGGGCAACGAACTCGCGGTGACTGCCGTTGGTCAGGTGTGCCGTTCACCGGGAACGCAGCTCAACCCGCTGTGCATTCACGGCGGCGTCGGCACCGGCAAGTCGCATCTGCTGGAAGGCATCTATCGGCAGGTACGCCGACTGCATCCGCAGTTGCAGGTGGTGTATCTGACGGCCGAGAACTTCGCGAATTACTTCACGTCGGCGCTCCGCGAACACACGCTGCCGAGTTTCCGCCAGCGATTCCGCTCGATCGACGTGCTGCTGATCGACGACGTGCATTTTCTCGACGCGAAGTTTGGCATTCAGGAAGAGTTTCTGCACACCATCAAACAACTCGACCGGCAGGGGAAGCAACTGGTCGTGACGGCGGATCGGCATCCAAGGTTGCTGACCAAACTGAACGAGGAGTTGAAGACCCGGTTCCTCGCGGGAATGGTCTGCCGGCTGGATGCTCCGGACTTCGCGACGCGGCGCGAGGTCGTGTCGCGCAAGGCGGCACGAATGGACGCGGATTTTGCGACCGAGTCGCTCACGTTCGTCGCGGAGCGGTTCACGCAAAACGTCCGCGAGCTGGAAGGGGCACTCAACTGCCTGCAAACGTATCACGCGATGACCGGCCAGCGGATCACCGCGAGCGTGGCCAGAAACGTACTGGCCGATCTGGAGCGGGACTGCATCCGCGTGGTGCGACTGACGGACATCGAACTGGCGGTGACGACGCTGTTTGGTCTGGCGACGGACGATCTCCGGTCCGACAACCGATCGCGGTCCGTCAGCCAGCCGCGGATGCTGGCGATGTACCTCGCCCGCAAGCACACGCGGTCGGCCTATGCCGAGATCGGTCACTATTTCGGCGGACGGAATCACAGCACGGCCATCGCCGCCGAGCGGAAGATCGCTCAGGAAATGGAGCGGCAGACGTCAATCCAGATCGCGTCACAAACTTGGTCGATGCGCGACGTGTTGGAAACGCTCGACCAGCAGTTGCACGCGTGTTGATTCGGGCATTGATGCCCATCCGCCGTCGCCACTATACTCCCGCCCCTTAATTCTCGACGGTTGGGAGGAATTGCTGGCATGAGTGTTTCGATCATCACGCGTTCGCAGGCGCAGGCACCACTTTGGCTCGGTGTCGATGTCGGAGGAACGAATCTCAAAGCGGGAGTCGTGGATGACCAGGGTCGACCGTTGTCGGCGGTGATCCGTCCGACGGAGGCGGCGCGCGGGCCGGAAGTCGGGATCGAAAACATTGTCCAGACGCTCGAGCTGGCAATCTCGCAGAGCGGGCTGAGCCGCGACGAAATTCGAGGCGTCGGGCTGGCGACTCCCGGTACGATGGACATCCCGAGCGGCATGTTGCTCGACCCGCCCAACCTGCCGGGCTGGAAGAACGTTCCCATCCGGCAACGGATCGCCGATCGCGTCGGCTTGCCGACAGTTTTGCAGAACGACGCGAACGCGGCCGCGTACGGTGAGTTCTGGACGGGTGCGGCTCGCGACGCGCAGAGCCTCGTGTTCTGGACTCTCGGCACGGGTGTGGGGTGTGGCATCATTATCGGTGACCTGATCGTTGAGGGAGCACATTCGACAGGCGCGGAATGCGGACACATCATCATCGAGATGCACAACGGACGACTCTGTGGCACCGGGCAGCACGGCACGTTGGAAGCATACGCCGGTGCCAAGGCGCTGGTGCATCGATGCCAGGAAGCGCTGCGAACCGGGCGCGCCTCCGTTCTGAAAGAATGGATCGCCGACGATACGGAGTTGACGCCGCTCCTGATCGCCGAGGCGGCCGAAGCCGGCGATGTGTTGGCGCTCGATCTGATTTTGGAGACGGCGCGATACATGGCCGTCGGCACCGTGACCGTGATGCACACGATCGATCCGGAAATGGTGCTGATCGGCGGCGCCATGACCTTCGGCGGCGCGGCGTCTCCGCTTGGTCGACAATTCCTCGACGAACTGCGCACCGAGGTCCGTCGCCGCACGTTCCCCGTGCTGGCGGAAAAAACGATCATCGACTTTGCCAGCCTCGGCAACGATGCGGGGTACATTGGCGCGGCGGGATGCGCTCGGTTGCGTCTGCGGTGACGGACTTGACGCAAAGACGCAGAGTCGCGAAGAACTCACAGAGGCTTCGCAGATCGTTTTCGGTGTCACTGTTGAGGCTCGTTATCGTCTTCTTTGTTGTTATCTTTGCGAGTCCTCCGCGCCTTTGCGGCTTTGCGTCAGATTGAATCACAGAATATGGACCCACAGTACATCCGAAATTTCTCGATCGTCGCCCACATTGACCACGGCAAGAGCACCTTGGCGGATCAATTGCTGCTCAAGACCGGCACGATCACCGAACGCGAGTTCCGCGAGCAATTGCTCGACGACCTCGACGTCGAGCGGGAGCGCGGCATCACGGTGAAGGCTCGGGCGGTGGCGATCAATTACAAGTACAAGGGGCAGGTGTACGAGTTGAACTTCGTCGATACGCCCGGTCATGTGGATTTTCACTACGAGGTCTCGCGCAGTCTGGCCGCGTGCGAGGGAGCGTTACTGCTGGTCGATGCGTTTCAAGGCGTGCAGGCTCAGACCGTCGCTAATGCCTATGCGGCGATCAATTCCAATCTGGCGATCATTCCGTGCATCAACAAAATCGACTTGCCGATCGTTCGCACGGACGAAGTGCTCGCTGAAATGCACTCGGTTCTGGGGATTAGTTCGGACGAGGTGCTGCATGTCAGCGGCAAGGCGGGGATCGGGATTGAATCAGTGTTCGCGGCGATTATCGAACGGGTTCCGCCCCCGAAGGTGACGCCCGGCGCACCGCTGCGGGCACTGGTGTTCGACAGCAAGTACGACAAATTCCGTGGTGTCGTCACGTACATCCGGATCATGGATGGCGAAATAGTTCCCGGCACGAAGATCAAATTCATGAAGGCCGGGACCACGCACGAGATTCTGGAGGTTGGCCAGTTTCGCCCGAACAACGTGAAGTGCGACCGACTCGGGCCGGGTCAGGTCGGCTACCTGATTGCCGGCATCAAGGAACTCGGGGCCGTTCACGTCGGCGACACGATCACCGGAGCCGCCAACCCGGCTCCCGAACCGCTGCCCGGTTACCATCCACCACAGCAGATGGTGTTTTGCGGAATGTATCCCATCGAAGCGACCGGTTTCGAATCACTCCGCGAAGAGCTTCAAAAGCTGAGCTTGAACGACGCCAGCTTCAGCTTCCTGCCGGAAACGAGCGACGCCCTCGGGTTTGGTTTTCGATGCGGGTTCCTCGGCATGCTGCACATGGAAATCATCCAGCAGCGGCTCGAAAAGGAAGCTCAGGTCGACCTGATCCAGACGGCGCCGAACGTCACGTATGAACTGTTGATGCTGGACGGCTCGGTGAAGCGCGTGGACAACCCGCAGGAAATTCCAACGACTGGCGGCATCAAGGAATTTCGCGAACCGATCGTGCGCGTAAACTTCATTGTCCCGGCCGACAGCATCGGCCCGATCATGCAACTGTGTGCCGATCGGCGCGGCATCTACAAGAGCACGGAATACCTCGGCACGCAACGCGCCCAACTCGTCTACGAGTTGCCGCTGTCCGAGGTGATTTACGACATGCACGACCGGCTCAAGAGCGTCACACGCGGCTACGGCACGATGGATTACGAAATCATCGGCTTCCGCGACGCCGACCTCGTCAAGCTGGACATCTTGGTGAAGAACGAAAAGGTGGACGCGCTGGCCACCATCGTCCACCGTTCGCAAGCCGACCGCCGCGGCCGCAACCTGTGCAAGCGGCTCAAGCAGGAAATTGCCAAGCACATGTTCGAGATCGCGATCCAGGCCGCCATCGGGAGCCGGATCATCGCTCGCGAAACCATTTCCGCGATGCGCAAAAACGTCACGGCGAAATGCTACGGCGGCGACATCACCCGCAAACGCAAACTGTGGGCCAAGCAAGCTGCGGGTAAGAAACGCCTCAAGCAATTCGGCCAGGTCGAAATCCCACAGAAGGCATTCCTGTCGGTGTTGGAGGTTGGGGACGACTGAACCAGTTACCTTTCGCAACTCCTCGGTCAGGCAGGTATACTTGCCTTGCCTTTCGGCTGTGATGAAAACTCTTCGGGAATTCCGGCATGATTGCAGAACCAGTGGGCAGCTATCCTCACATCACAGTTGGTGATGACAGAGCTCCGAGTATCACGGGGACGACGACGAAGGTGATTGAGATTGCCTTGGACCGGATTGCATACCACTGGGACGCCGATGAGATTCAGCTGCAGCATTCGCATCTCAGATTGGCGCAGATTCATGACGCGCTGGCGTACTACTACGACCACCAGTCTGAACTTGATGCGGTGATTGCCGCTAAGTTGGAAAGCGTGAC
>JACRIH010000014.1 GCA_016235885.1 Planctomycetales bacterium
AATCCGTGGTTCGTAAATCTTTTTGACCTCGGATTTCACGGAGGGCACGGATCGGAAGGATTGAGGGGCTGTCACAGTTGCCCGCTGAAGGCTCGGTGCAGCAGCGACTTTTTCAACTCGTCGAGCGCGGCGAGCTTGCGCTGGTAGAGGGATTCGAGGCGTTGGGTTTCTTCGGATAGCGAGTCCAGTTGCTCAACAATGACGTGCTGCTTTGGCATTGGAGGAGACGGAACTTTCAACGCCTTGAGTTGCTTGATTGTAAACTGCTGCAACGCCGCACCACTCTTCGATGACTGGAAGTGCTGCTGTATGTCGCTTGAGTTCAAGACGTGAAACAAGAACTTATTCTTCATGCCGTCACGACATCGAAGCCAAGCGATTTGTGAGTTCAGGTTGGCGTTGTCATACGCCGAGTCAACAATTGCCGTCTTCCCGATCTCTCCGCGATTCGTGATTAGGATGTCGCCAGTTTTGAGGTGGCCTTTCTTGAGCTGGGCGTGCTTTTCCGCAGACAGAAAACGCATGTCGTAACCAGACACTCTTCCGGCGACCAAGTTGGTAGCCCGTATGAACGGAACGCCTACTTCGACAAGTTCATCTTTCGTCGGATAGTTGGAAGAATGATTCCCGTCACCGATGACGCAGACCTCTTCAATCGTCTTCTCGCCCCAGCCGTCGCCGCGTTGGGTGAAGACGGCTTGCAGGTGGCTTTCAAACAGAGCACGGGCGTTTTGGAGGTTCTGTTCGGCGTTGGCTTTGGCGGTGGCGAGGCCCTCAAACGCTTCGTCGAGAATCCCAACAATCCGCCGCTGCTCGGCCAGCGGGGGAAGCGGAATCGGGAGTCGTGCAAGCGTCTCGCCGGTGAAATGTTGGATTCCAGTTCCAGTGAAGTACTGCCGGAGTTCACCGCTCAAGTCTAAAAAATGGAGGTGATAGACGAACCATTTGTTGCGTTCTGGTTCATGGAAACGCACGCGATGGATCGCCTTCTGAAAATGAATCGGGTAGTCCTCGTCCCAGATCGCGGCACGTCCGGGATAGCCGCCCTCGCAAATCAGCACATCGCCCTTTGTCGCGGTAAACTTGGGTTCCTCATCGTCAAGGAATCGCATCTGAAGCAGATCTGAAAGGTCGAACGTGAACCAACGGACGTTTACGTTCCTCAGGTAATCGCGCGGCGTTCCTTTGTTCTTCGCCTTGTCCAGCATCTTGCCCAGCGAATGCTTCGCGACTTCGCTGACGGTTTTGATTTCCCATCCTGCGTTCATATCAGCCCCCGGATGGTTTGCAGGACTTCGGCACTCTCGGCGTCCAGCGCGGCGATTTTTTCCATGATGACTTCCGGGCTTTTCGACATCGTTCGGTTCCTGTTCGGCGTCTCCAAGTCACTGACCACGGATCACACGGAGTTCACGGATTGAAGGCAGGTCGTTTCACGATCAACCGGCACATCAAAACATCCGTGACCTCCGTGATATCCGTGGTTTCATTGACCGAGATTCATATCAGCCCCCGGATGGTTTGCAGGACTTCGGCACTCTCGGCGTCCAGCGAGGCGATCTCGTCCATGATCGCTGCGGGGCTGCGGTGCGTCACTTCCTCGCCGCCGTTGGGGTTCTTTACCGACAGGTCGAACGTCGTCGGGTCGATCGTGGCGGCCTCCACGCTCCACGACTTTGGCGAGTCGGCGCAGGTCGGCTGCAACTCGACGAACTCGGCGAGGTCGTCGTCGTTGAGCGGGTTCGTCTTCCCCATGTTGCGGCCGGGGTCGAGCTGGTAGGACCAGACCTTCCGCGTCGGGGCTCCCTTCTCGAAGAACAGCACGACGGTCTTCACGCCCGCCCCCTGAAACGTGCCGCCGGGGCAGTCGAGCACGGCGTACAGGTTGCAGCTTTCCAACAGCAGCTTCCGCAGACTCACCGAGGCGTTGTCGGTGTTGGAGAGAAACGTGTTCTTGATGACCACGCCGCCTCGTCCGCCCGCCTTCAGAATCTTGATGAAGTGCTGCAAGAACAAGAACGCGGTCTCGCCGGTGCGAATCGGAAAGTTCTGCTGCACCTCTTTCCGTTCCTTGCCGCCAAACGGCGGATTGGCCAGCACCACGTCGAAGCGGTCCTTCTCCTGAATGTCGGCGAGGTTCTCGGTCAGCGTGTTCGTGTGGACGATGTTCGGCGCTTCGATGCCATGCAGGATCATGTTCATGATCGCGATGACGTAGGCCAGCGATTTCTTCTCTTTGCCGTAGAAGGTCTTTTCTTGCAGAGCCTTGTCTTGGGAGGTGGTCCGTTTGGGATGGGTCTGTTTGAGGTAGTCATAGGCTTCGCACAAGAAGCCGGCCGAGCCAACCGCACCGTCGTAAACCTTGTCGCCGAGCTTCGGTTTCACCACTCGCACGATGGCGCGGATCAGCGGACGCGGCGTGTAATACTCACCGCCGTTCCGCCCGGCGTTGCCCATGTTCTTGATCTTGGCTTCGTACAGATGCGACAGCTCGTGCTTCTCGGTCTGCGAACGGAACCGCAGTTCGTCGATGTGGTCGAGGATCTCCCGCAGGTTGTAGCCCGACTGAATCTTGTTTTTGATCTCCCCGAAAATCTCGCCGATCTTGTATTCGATCGTGTTCGGTCCGGTCGCCTTCTGCTTGAAGCCGTGCAGATACGGAAACAGCTTTTGATTGACGAAGTCCCGCAGATCGTCGCCGGTCATCGCCCGGTTGTGGTCAACCCCGCCGTCCTTGTCCTTCGGAGCGGCCCAACTTTCCCAGCGGTACGGCTTGTCGAGGATGAACGCGTATTTCTTCCCTTCGAGAGCGGCTTCATCAACCCGGTCCTGCTCCAGACCATCCAGATATTTCAGGAACAGGAGCCACGACGTCTGCTCGGTGTAATCGAGTTCGGTCGTGCAACCGGCCTCTTTCCAAAGCACGTCGTCGATGTTTTTGAAGGTTTGTTCAAACATGGGGAGTGGAGAAGCGGAAGAATTGGGAATCGGTCGCCGCGTAGTGGACCGTCAGACCTGAATTGACACGTAGCCGCACTCGCCAGGGCTTGTTGAATTAAAGTGGTCCCGACACTCCGTGGCGGGACGTGTTGTGCCTGCCCTGCGGGGCGGCCACAACGTGCGGTGTCACGGAGTGCCACCGCCACATTAATTCAACAAGCCCGCCAGAGTGCGGGCGTCCCGCGTTCTGGCAAAACCCGGCTACCTGTCATCTCAGGGTTGATCGACCAGGAGTCCAGTACCTGTTGCATGCCGTCGCACAGTTCTTGAACTCGAAGGATAGCCATTGTCGTGTCTGGCCAGAGCGATCCGCAAGCGAGCGGTCGTCGGGTTGTTTCTCACGTTAGAGATAACGCAGCGACATTGCGGCGTGAACCAGCAGCAGCACGACCAGCGCTGCGGTGAGTGGCTCGTGAATGAGCAGACAGAGTTTGCTCCACCGCTCGGCTCGCGAGTCGTCCAGCAATTGCCGGCGCTGATCGGACAGGTTTTCGAGCAGGTCCACCGTTTCGGCGAGCGATTCCGGAATCCGCTGACGCAGTCCAGCGAACCACCTTCGCGACGAAGTTGCCGAGCGCAGTGGTGACGAAGTGGGGGCGTCCGGCAGCAGGAACCGTTCGATTACTTCCACAAAAGCAACTCGCAGTGGTTCGGCGTGCGCGTCAGGAGTGCGTTGGATGTGGAGTTGCACGGTGCGGCCTTGCAACGGACCGCGTGAACGTTCGATGGTGATGGATTGGAAGGGGGCTGGATTGCATTGCGACAATGATTCGCCGCACGCGTTGCTCACGAGTTCCGCCGCTTGCTGACGAAGGTCGCTTTCCAATGGGTTTCTGTCGATGCTCAGCGCTGGTTCGGATTGCCGTGTGCGAAGTCGCTGGAACATTGACAATGCCACACCACTGGCGACAACGAGCACGTAGATCGTCAGCAGGCTGGTCGTCAGCGAGCCGCCGGATCGAAATCCCGAGTGCATCGCGATCAGTGGGACGGTCAGCAAACCGAGTTGTACGTGCGCTCGCAACCCGGCCGGTCGCGAGCCGAGTTGCCAATTCACCAGTCGGCGTCGGACGGAGTATGCGGCCTCGAACAGAAGGATGACACCGGCGACGATCCCGAATGTCAGCCCCGGTGGACTGGCTCCACCGGGCCAGCGGTCGCGGCCGAGACTCGCCAGCACGTACCACGTTGCGGCGAGCAGGGCCAGCAGCGTGGTGGCAACGATTCGCGTGCGAGGCATCGGAGTGTTTCACCCGCGCGGGTTGCGGAGGAACTTGATGAACGGCAGGCGAACACCGGCGGCCGTGACATCGTCGGCTCGGAGCACGCCTGCGGGCGGGAGGAAACCCTGCGCCCCCGAAAACGTCACGACATCGTCCTGATCCACGCCATCGCCGCTCACGCCGAATCCGCCGCGCAGCACTCCGTCTCGGTACACCGGTGTGCTCCCGGGAAAGAAGACGATGCCACTCTGATTCGCGATGTTGCCGGGATCGCGGAAATTCGAGCCGGGGTTGAAGGCGTCGAATGCGGCGACTGTCGTGAACGCCGACGCCGGGAGTGGAGCTCCAGAATTCTCACCCGTGGCGGAATTGATGCCAGGGGTGAGGAGGATCGAGAACGACGGGGGAGTCGTCCCGTCCACTCCGGACGGATACCGCGGTTCGGCGAGGAATCGGAACGTGCGATTCGAAAACGCGGTGCCGAGCGGTGCGTCGAACGTTCCGTCGTGATCCACATCAATTCGGTCGGCCGCAACGAGAGCGCTCGCGTCCGCGTAGTACGCCACGTTGCGCGCCTTCGACACTGCCACGTCGATCGAAAACACGGTCGCATCGGACATGCGATACAGTCCCAGCACGTTGCCGCCGGTGTCGGTGACCGAGAAGACCATTTTCGTGCGCGTGCTGAACGGCAGGCGAATTGCCGCGCGGACCAAGTCGGCTTCGACGATCCCCTGTGTGATGATCTGTGTGACTTCCGCCGCCGTGGCGTCACCGGGGATTGTGGAATCGTGCGGCGTGACCAGCCACCCGTCGGGAACAGTCACTCCGTCGCGAGTGAACACGGCACCGAGCGTCGCGTTCGAGCCGTTCACCGCCCCCGCGCCGATTCGTCGGCCCACGTCCAACACGGCGGGGACGCCCAATTCAAGATTGAGCGGCCCGATGACTTCCAGCGTGATTCCGACGAGGTCGATTCGGCCCTCGTCCAGGTCCGGCAATGTGTAGCCGGGCGTGGTGGGAATGTAGATTTCCGCGTCGGCACTTCCGCCCGCTGCTGCGAACGCGATGAATTCCGATTCGAGAACTTTCGGCGCGTTCGTGCGGTCATATTCCGACTGGCCGACACCGGCCACAAAATTCTGCTCGTGCGTGGCGTACCCGTCCGAACCGGGAAAGAACACGCCGATGCCACCCACCAAACTCCCGTTGCGATACAGCGGCACGCCGCCGGGAAGGGTTGCGATCCCGCGAGACTGAGCCGACGGCATCAAGCCCGATGTGAACCCGTACGATTCCGGCGCTTCCAGCGACTGGCCGGCGGGAACGAACGCGGGGTCGATGTTGAACCGGGCGGAAAGTGGCACGTCGTCCGCCGTTCCCTTCACGAGGTCCGCTCCGGGATGCACGCTGCTGTCGCGGTTGGTGTGTTCGATGTCGAACAGATCGACCGGTGGCGTATGCATCACACCCGGCGGGAAGTGGCCGCCGAGTCCGATCGGAGCCACGAACCCCGGTCCGCGCGTCGTCGAGGCCGGATCGGGATCGTTCGGATTCGATTCCACCTCGCGCTGCGTGATCGTGCTCTGGCTCAGGATGCGGATCGTGCGCGACGTGAGCGGTGCTTCATTGCTGGCGAAGAACGCGGCGGTTCGTGCTTTCGCCACGGCTCCGTCGATTGCGAAGATCGTCGTGGCCAGGTCCGGCAACGCCACGCCCGATTCCACGCGCACGCCGAGGATTCTCCCGCCGCGATCGACAATCGCGATGATCGCGTCGGTCGATGCCGTGGCCGCCGACGCACGGTCGAGCAGGTCCGCCACTTCGGCTGCCGTGGCGTTGGCGCCGGCCGGCGCA
>JACRIH010000407.1 GCA_016235885.1 Planctomycetales bacterium
CGCCCCCGCTGCTTCGCACGCGAAAACCGCCGATCGACAGTTGGCCTTGAGCGACGGCGTACACTTCGCCGTCGACTCCTTTCAGCGGACTCAACAGGAGCGTCCCGCCTTCCAGACTGGTCGCATCGTCGAGCACCGAGACGGCGACATCCAACCGGCTCCCTTTCCGGGCGAACGCGGGAATTTCCGTCGTGACCATCACCGCAGAAATGTTGGTCGATTTGAACACGTTGTCGAGTAGCGATTGACGGGCAATCGTCGTGTTGACGTCCAGCTTTCGCAGCATGTCGATCGCCATCTGTTGGGTGGACAAGGCGCGCGCGCCGGTGTTGTTCAAGCCCACGACCAATCCCAGTCCGTACAGTTGATTGCCCCTGGCTCCTTCAACCTGCGTGATGTCCTTGATCCGGACTTCGGCCCAACAGGGTGCCGCGACAAGGCCGCACCACATCGCAGTGCAAATCAACCAACGGCGGGAGAGAGACATGACAAACACCTGCGAGTTTCCGGAGGGCCTGTGTCAACCGGGGAGAGACGACTAGGACGGTTCCAATCTGGATGTAGCGGCCAAACCGTAGCTGAAGTCGTGAGACTTCAGTTCGGAACTCTCACGAGTTCCGCTACAGCCAGCTTGGAGCCGCTCTAAAACGGCCAGATGCGATTTCCCGCTCGACCGAGCCACCCCTGGTTGGTGAACCGCGACTCGACGCCGCTCCCTTCGTAGGACACATTGAAATTTGCGATGAATCGCGATTCCACAAGATTCCCCAAACCAATGTCGTAGGGTCGGACGACTCCCGAAACGCGCAGCATCCGCGTTTCATTGGCCACGGCACGCTTGCGGAATCCTTCCACGACCAGGTTTCCATTCGGCAGCACATCAATCACGGTCAGGCTCATCTGGTCAAGAAAACTGCGGTCGCTGTCGAATCCCGAGTTGCCCTGGAATTTGCGATTGGAATTCTGATTGGCGCTGAAATCGGCCGACGCCGAACGCTCGACACCGTCCGCGCCTGACTTCCCGGCGAATCCGAATTTGCCCGACGCTCCCGTGTCTTTGTTCATTTTGCGTTCTTCATTATTTTTTGTGCCTGTGACTTCGCGGACGACGACCGTCACCAAGTCTCCAACTCTGTGGGCGCGGTTGTCCGTGAAAAGGTACGCGCTACGTTGATCTCGCCGCGCCCAGATCGAATCCGCCTGAATGTGCCCCGGCAAAAGTACGGGTCCCAATCCGGCGGCAGTCAACCAGAGAGACTTCCAAAATCGTTGGCTCATCGCAGTCGTTCCTCACAGTGAGATTTCGACCTCAGTCGCGCTGATGACGCGGCCGAGGACAATGGCCTTGGAATCCACATTTCGCACCCGGATGCGTTCGCCGACGCGGCCATCCTGAAGAGCTTCCCCCGAGGTCGTCACGATCAAGATGCCGGATTTCGCGACCAACTTGACAACGTCCAGACGCTTGACCAACACCGGGGTCTCGGCCTTGCCGCGCTCTTCGATATCGGTGTGCCGCACGAGTTGCAGGGCTTGAATTGAACGCCTGGCTTTCGTCCCTACCAGCCGCTCCGGTGACGAACAGTAGTCGTTCAGCGCGGTGACCTCCTGACGATCGACGAACAGATCTCCCTTCGCAATCGGCTGACCGCGTTCCAGAGTCTTCGAGGCCACAACCACATTGTCGAAGTGCCGGACATCGAGCAGCACGGGGACTTCGAGCGGACTGCGGCCTTCCGTCTCGACGAAGACTCGCACTTGGACTCGCCCCACAGGTGGACCGGACGAACGAAGTTCGGCGGAACACGAGTACCGTCCACCGGGGTCGGCTTGCTGAAGCTCGCGCCCCAACGGTTGAGTCAGCGTGATCCGAACGTCTTCCGTGTTCCACGGCAGCCGCGCCAGGACGCATTTCTTCGCCGCGTCGGTCACCGCTCGTTTCAAGGCCGATTCCGGTTGACTGGTTGACGAAACGGCGACAGCCGGTGTGATCTTGCTCCGTTCGCCGTTTGTTGATCGCGCTGTCACTCGAACCGCCGCTCCGCGGATCGCCACGCGATCCATGTTGATTCCGGCGACGCGGAGTCGGAACTCGATCTGTGGCGGAGTGAATTCCATCGAGTCCCCTGCCCGAGGCGCATCGTCGAGGTCGAGAGCAGCGATCCTGTTTCGCAGCGATTCGTTTCCCCCCGTGACCCTGGCCACGTCTCCGATGACGATTTCTCGCGGTTCGACCAGCGCCGCCGTCCGAAGGGTCACGATCACGAGATCGGCGCGCGCTGTCTCGACCGCGGGCGGTGCGCCGGAACTGCTTGCCGCTCGCGCCGCGATGCAGCACGCGACGAGGAGTAGCAGCCTCTGAACAGTTTCTTGATTGCTGGCCCGCATTATCGACTACCTCACCATCCCGTTTGCGGATTGCAACATCTGATCACTGGTCAAGACCGCTCGTTGGCTGGCCTCAAAGGCGCGCTGAGCCGTGATGAGGCGCACCAATTCCGTCACAACCTGGACGTTTGACCGTTCCAGAAATCCTTGTTGCAACGTTCCAAGACCGGTTTGCCCAGGTGTGCCTTGCAACGGAGGTCCCGAGGCGAAGGTCTCGCCGAACAAGTTGCGTCCTTCCGCCTGAAGCCCCGACGGATTCATGAACCGGGTGAGGGAGATGTTTCCTACGGTGGTGGACGTATTCGGAGCGCCCGCCGTCACCACCGAGACCGTACCGTCCGTGCCAATCGTGATCGACAGCGTGTCGTTCGGAAACGCGATGGGCGGCTGCAACAGGAACCCGTCCCCCGTGACGAGCTGACCTGCCGAATTCAAGCGGAACGAACCGTCACGCGTGTATTGAAAATTGCCATTGGGCATCAGGATTTGGAAAAAGCCCTGCCCCTCGATGGCCATGTCGAGATCGTTGGACGTGTTTTCGAGAACCCCCTCCGAATAAACCTTGGTGATCCCAGACGTCCGCACTCCGCTGCCGATTTGCAATCCGACCGGCACATCGAAGCCGGTCGCCCCTTGTGTTCCGGCGACGCGCAGCGTCTGGTACAGCAGGTCTTGAAATTCGACCTGACCGCGTTTGAAACCGGTCGTGTCCACATTGGCCAGGTTGTTGGCCACCGTATCGACGACGGTTTGATGAGCTTGCATGCCCGTGGCACTGCTGAAAAGCGACCTCATCATGTTTAAGCGCCTCCGTGTGCTATCTGTTCAACGGCCGCGTGGTCAGACCGACGCTGTCTCCGATCGACCGCAGCGCCCGCTGCGTGGCTTCGAATTGTCGCAGCCCGGCCATCATCTGAACGAGTTCATGAACTACCGTCGTATTGCTGGCCTCGCGGTATCCCTGCCGCACATCGGGTTCGACCTGCGTCGCAATGACACCTGGCGGCGGGACGAAAAAGGTCGTACCGACTCGCTGCAGCGCCGTGGGGTCGGGAAATCCGGCGATCCGCAATTGGTCAGCTTCCGAACCGTCGGCGACAACTGACCCATCCTCACGAATTTCGATGTTCGTAGCTGCCGGCGGCAGCGCGATCGGTCCCGCCGTTCCCAAGACGGCGAGTCCCTCGTTTGTCACGAGGTGTCCCTGTCCGGTGATTTGAAACACACCGTTGCGCGTGTACAGCGCTCCATTCGGCCCCTGCACAGTGAAGAACCCCGGCCCGTTCAGCGCCACATCCAACTTGTTGCCGGTGAACTCGGCATGGCCCGGTGTGAAATCGGTGTGCAACGAAGTGGCGGGCCCCTGGATGTCGTCGCGCTGGCCGCTGGTCTCAAAGCGTAGCACCTCGCGCCGGTATCCCGGCTTGTTGGCGTGCGTGAGGTTTTGCGCGGTGACGTCCTGCTGCTGCGCCGTCGCCTGCATCCCTCCTGCGGCACTGTACAACCCACGAATCACGGCGCGCCCTCGCTCTGCTCTGGCCAGACAACCTCACGGACAAGACACCGCCCGCGGTCGAGGGAGTCGTCCAGACAATCCATCGGTTTGGCATGGACAGCGCAATTACTCGTGGACTGCGGGTTGTTCCAAATTCGCCCAAGTTCGCGATCTTGCGCGTTATTCCGGTTGGTGGATCGCCCAGGTTTCGGGAGCTAACTGATATTCCTGACCCACAAGACCCGCAAAGTTTAACAACGCCGTCGAGTTGGCTTTGCGGGTTCTGCTCACGGAGACTACTGCGTCAAACGAAACGCATGCCGATCGTGGGGTTTGTTCGACCTATTCCGAACAGGTTAGTCGGCGGAAGTCATCTCAGCAGAGGTCAAAGAAGGGAATGGCCGGACATGCTCAGTGGATTGTATTCAACTGCCAACTCGCTGCTGGCATTTCAGACGTCGCTGGACACATCGTCAAACAATCTGGCCAACGTCAACACCACGGCATTCAAACGGAGCACGGTCAGCTTCCAAGATCTGATGTACGCCGGTCCGACCAGCCAGCAAGTCGGAAACGGCGTTCAGGTGGCGGCAACATCGCGTGACTTTAAGGAGGGGCCAGCGGTCAACACGGGCAATCAACTCGACTTACTGATCGACGGGAACGGGTTCTTCGCCATCCAAATGCCGAACGGTCAGTTGCAGTACACTCGCGACGGTGCTCTCCACAGTGACGGCTTCGGGAGGCTGGTGACGGATGAAGGGTTCCGTGTCCAACCGCCGATCACGTTCCCCTCGGACACACTGTCCATCGACGTGACAACGGACGGCGTCGTCTCAGCGCTCACTGCGTCTTCGCCCGTCGTGCCGATTGTGGTGGGACAACTTCAACTGAGCCGGTTCATTAACCCGCCAGGGTTGCGGAGTGAAACTGGCAATCGCTTCAGCGAGACCTCCGAGTCTGGGCCGCCCAATACAGGATTTCCCGGAGCCAACGCTTTGGGAATGATTCAGCAGAATTACCTCGAGCAATCGAACGTCGATGTTGCATCGGAAATGATTCAACTGACGTCTACAACCCGATCCTACCAAGTTAACGCCCGAGCTCTCCAAACGGAGAATCGGCTTTTGCAATCGGCACTCGATCTCATCACGACATGACCTTCTCGGCGCTCCGCGATGACACAAGAGTCATCCCCGAAAGCGCCTTTGTCGCCTCTCTATCGTGTAGGATAGCGAGCCGGTGTGGTCATTGGACGAAGGCGACGTGGCGAAGGCGAGTGGACCCAGCCGGTGCAGAGTTTCAGCCCCATAACGTCGCGTGAATTCGGCGAATGTCTGGGAGTCCAAAGCACTTTGTCGGCGGCCGTGGCTATCAAGCAGTTGCCAAGTCTGGCTCGTTACGTTAGCGTCGGCCGGGTTGCCAGACTTCTCCGCGTTGAGAAATTCATCACGCAACCAGCTATGGAACGATTCTCTTTGATTTGTAGTCACGCTTCACGATACAAAACCAGTTGTCTGTTTACTCATCTTGCTAGAGCCGGTTTCAAAACTTGGAGGTTAGTGAACAACGTGGCAAGCGAGTTGCATGCCAGTCAGGGAGAAAGGAGACCCTGACCATGTTACTGACGTTCGTGTGGTGGCCGTCGCTGAGACGGTTTCGCACGGCGTCCATGACGGACCCGAAATCACAACTCACTGACGAGCAATGGAATTTGATCACCGACGTGTTTCCTTGGGAACCGCCGACACGGGCGGGCGGACGGCCGCGTGTGCCCTCGCGGCCGTGCTTGGAGGGCATCTTGTGGATCCTGCGAACGGGTGCCCGATGGAAAGACTTACCAAAACATTTTCCATCACCGGCCACCTGTTGGAGACGGTTGAAAGCCTGGACCGAAGCGGGGCTGTTCCAGAAAGCTTGGGCGCGTGTGCTGCGCCGGCTGGAGGGGAGGGGACGAATCGACTGGGAGCAAGCCCTCGCCGACGGCACGTTTGTCCCGGCAAAAAAAGGGGTCTGTGCGTGGGCCCGACCAAGCGTGGCAAAGGGACCAAGATCATGCTCCTGGTCGATGGCCACGGGACGCCGCTGGGGGCGCAGGTCGCCAGCGCCTCGCCCGCCGAGGTCACACTGATCGAATCGTTGCTGGAATGTCGCGTGCTCCGTCACAGTTTGCAGCGGCTGATTTATGATCGCGCGGCCGACAGCGATCCGTTGCGCGAGCGTCTCACCCGACGGGGTATCGAACTGATCTGTCCGCATCGGAAAAATCGCCGCCGCCCCAAGACTCAAGACGGTCGCGCCCTCCGACGCTATGGACACCGCTGGAAGGTCGAACGTTCCATCAGTTGGTTGTTCAACTTTCGTCGGCTCGTGGTCCGCTACGAATACCATGCGCACCTCTTCGAAGGCTTCGTCCATCTCGCTTGCTTGTACACTACGCTTCAGAAGTTTTGAAACCGGCTCTAGGCATCAGTCACTTCATACCGAACGGCTGCACCTGTCCATACCTCCTAATTGATTTTTCCCACGTTCTCACCAAATGTGCTTTTGGTTGCGACCAAGATTGCAACCGGACCACTTCTCCCATTGATTGACAAGCATTGGTGACTCCACCACAGGCCAGGACGAAGTCAAGAACGACGCGACCACCGTTGCGTTGACACCGGCGGCAGTTGGTAGCGAAGTCGCAGAAGCCATTGAAGATGTTGACAAGGTATCAGTCTTCTTGCGGCGCGTGATGCCCGTGGTACCCGGCGACTCGCGGCATCCGATCCAAGCTCTCGTCCCGTGGGTGTGCGA
>JACRIH010000406.1 GCA_016235885.1 Planctomycetales bacterium
CACCCTGACTGACGGCGATCGGTGCCGGCCACCAGCGGCGGCCGACATCCTGTTCGATCTTCGCCGGTGCGTAGCCGAGCAACTGCGACCAGACTGGCTTGCCCGACCGCGGGTTGAGCGCGAGCAACCGAATTTCGTCATCCTTTTCCGAGACGACGAACAGTTCGCCGCCATCTGCGACGGGCGTGCCGAAAAAGAAATGTCCCGCCAGCGGGTGTTCAATCGCTTCGCCAAACGACGGGCCTCCCGCCTTCCACAGCACGCGGCCGGTTTCCAGATCGTACGACGTGAGCTGATTGGCCGCGGTCTGTCGCTGGTTGGGATTCGGATTCCACCCCCAGAATTGTCCCGGCTGAAGCTGCGAAAAAACCAGCGGGTCTTCCAGCACGAACAGTTGTTTTCCGTCGCTGCTGATCGTTCCGAAATTCGCATTGCGGAACAGCAGGTTCGTCAGCGCATGGAACTCCGGTGAGTTGCCGTCGTAGTTCGAGTAGCCCATCCCGAACGGACCGGCCATCATCACTCGTCCGCCGAATTGCATGCCGCCACCGAACGGGTCGTCCAGACCGCCGGTCAACAAAACTTCAGCGCGGCCAAACTCTGGCGTTTTCCACAGCGACTTGCCGGTCTCCGCATCGACCACCTGCACGCCGTCGAGCGAACGGAACACGATCTTGCCGTTGACGAGCAGAGGGAAGATCGCCGGCAACGGAGTCGCCCCCTGATCGCGCAGGTCGTCCACGATCATTTCCAGCGATTCGCGAAGCGGGTGACTCTGCGTGATCGGCTGCGACCAGCGTGACAGGAGCAGCGGTTCGCCGCCGGTCGACTTCGCGATCCGTTGCGGATTCCCATGAAACACAAGCCAATCCGAAACGGCCGGCGCGGTCGCGGCGACTTCACCAACGAATGATTTCAACCACTGCTGGAGATCGACTGCCGCTCCACCTGGCGCGGGACGCGGTTCCGCCGCGGAGAACGATTCGATCGCACGCTGACTCGATTCGTCATCCCCCGCGCGGTGCAAGGCGTAAGCCGCGCGCATCCGCCAGCCACTGTCGTTCGGCATCGCGACCGGAACGTCCAGCAACGCGGAGAAGGACCGGGCCGCGAGGGCGAAGTCGCCCCGATCGAGATGCCACGCACCGAGCCGTCGAGCGGCGTCGAACCCCGCGTCGGTCTGAAAGTAGTTCGTCATCACGCGACCGACAGCGGTCAGATCGCCCCGTTGCATGGCCTCGGCCAGCATCTGCGTCGCCTTCGATCCGTATTCGATCCGATAGTCCTTTTGCCCCGGTTCGGGAATCGATGCCCGCAGCCGACGGGCTTCGTCGCGGATCGACACCCAGCGGCCATCCGTCCGGCGAAACAGAGCGTCTTCGTCGGGCTTCGCGCCGGGTTGAGTCGCACGCGCGGGATCGAGCAGCCGCTGCAAGGCGTCGGTGGCGGTTTTCCAGTCGCTGGCTTCGACGGCTACTTTCGCCCGTTTGAGCAGGCGTTCCTTTTCGGAATCGTGCGCCGCGCGGGCATCGAGTGGATGACGATTCCCCTTCGGCTTGGCCGCCGGCTTGCCATTGTTGGGGATCGCGGGTGCCGGACCGCCTGGGAACGGGAGCAGTTTCTTGATGAGTTGTTGCAGCGGCAACAGATTTGGCAGCGCGGGCTTGTCCGGCTCGGCCGGTTTGTCCGCTTCCGCGTTCTTCTCCCCAGCGGGAGCATCGTCCGCCTTCGGCTTGTCATCGGCCGGTTTTTCATCCGCCTCGTCGACCTCATCGTCAACGTTGACGGACTCGTCCCGTTCCATTTCCCGGGCTTCATCGTCACCCGCTTTGAGTTCCTCTTCTGCCGCGGCGATGATTTCGTCGTCAGTGCGCAGGTCGATTTCGTCATCCAGATTGTCGATGTCGAGTGGCATCAAGTCGTCGCCGCCGAGATCGTCCGCAGAGTGCCAGTCGGCATCGTCGTCGTCAATGGTTCCGCCTTGAACGACCGGATCGCCGTTCTCTGGATCGACTGTGGAGATGGGTTCTGGTCCGGTCGGCGACAAGTCGGCCTTGGTTTCATCCGCTGCGGCCGCTTTGAGCAGCTTCGTGCCGGGTTTGATTCGGCCTTCGGCGGGCGAAGTTCCCACCGGCAGCAGGCATGCCAGCGGGACGGCAATCAGAGCGACAATCGCCAGCACGTTGCGACGCGAACAGGACGTGGCGAATGCGCGAAGCATGGAGCCATCTTTCACGGAAAGTTGTTTCCGCCGACACAGGTGTTTCACCTGGGTTCCGGTTGGGCAACGCTGGGGACAGAAGCCGCTCTTCCGTGGCCGAAGCTGCTGGCCCGACAACACGTTACCAAAATCCCGGGCGACTCGCCATCGGTGGCTTGCAGAACATTACCCTGACCGTTATCTTCGCACGTTTCCCCACGGAATCAAAATCGGATTCGAGGGCGGGAACGATCCCGCCAGCCGGTGGACGTGGCTCGAATCGAGTTTAACGGAGAAGTCGTATGTCTCACGAAGGCAACTTGGTCGTCGAACGCCGCACAAAGCTCGGCTCGCTGCACAGCCGGAAGCTCCGCAAGGCGGGAATCATTCCGGCCAACGTGTATGGTCACCATGAACCGACCGCGTCGGTGTCGGTGTCGGAGGAAATACTGACCCCACTGATCCATTCTGGCACCCGGGTTGTGAACCTCGAATTTGAGGGTAAGACATCGAAGGCACTCGTTCGCGAAGTGCAGTGGGATACGCTTGGCCAGAAGATTCGCCACGTGGATCTGATGCGGGTTGATCCGAACGAAAAGTTGACGCTCGAAGTGCATGTCGAATTGAAGGGAACCGCACCAGGTGTGCTTGCTGGCGGCGTCCTCGACCACGAAATGCGTTCGCTCACCGTTGAATGTCTCGCGATCGCGATTCCAGACAGCATCATCATCAAGGTCGGACACCTCGAGATTGGCGGCGTGATCCACGTTCGCGATGTCGAGGCACCGCCGGACACGAAGATTCTCAACCATCCCGAACTGGTTGTGGTGCAGGTTAAGAAGCACGTCGAAGAGGATCTGTTGCTGGCTCCGGCGGAAGGTGGCGAACTGCCAGAAATCGTCGGACGCAAGGTGAAGGAAGAGGCGGCGGAGGAAACTCCCGCCAAGAAGTGAAGTAGCGCGGCGCAGCCGCAAAGTCGCCCTGTCGCTTGCGACACGTGAGACAATCGGTGTGTCATGAAAGTCGTCGTTGGGCTGGGAAATCCCGGACGGAAATACGAGGGAACGCGACACAACGTCGGGTTTCAACTGGTGGCTGAACTGGCACGAAGGCATGGAGCCAGGTCACCCAAAACAAAATTTGAAGCAGAGATCGCGGAGATTCAACTCGGTTCGGAACGGGTCTTGTTGGTCGCTCCGCAAACGTTCATGAATGCCAGCGGGCGAAGTGTTCGTCCGCTGGCGGATTTTTATCAGTTGGAGTTGTCGAACCTGCTGGTCGTCTGTGACGACATCGCACTGCCGCTGGGCCGGATTCGGTTGCGGAAGTCGGGGTCGTCGGGTGGTCAAAAGGGACTGGAGAACATTCTCCAGCAACTCGGCACGCAGGAGGTCGCTCGACTGCGAATCGGTGTGGATGCCCCGCCGCCGCAGATGGATGCCGCCGATTACGTGCTCGGCAGATTCGGCAAGTGGGAGGCAGGGGTCGTCGATACGGCGTTGATGCGAGCCGCTGATGCGGTCGAAGCGTGGGTGATCGACGGCCTTGTCACGGCGATGAACCGGTTCAATCCACCAGGGCTGGACACGACAACCGGGACGGGTTGAAAATCCAAAGCAAAGCGATCATAAATCGACTCACAGTTTTCTGAACCATTGTGAACTCAGGGGGATTCAGTCTTGGCCGTCAACACGTATGAAGGGATGTTCCTGCTCGACAGCAACAAGTACGCTGCCAATCACGAGGGAACCATCGCTGAGATTCTGGGACTGCTGGAACGAGTGGGAGCGACAGTCCTCGCTCAACGTCCGTGGCAGGACACGAAATTGACGTACCCGATCAAGGGTCAACGCAAGGGGCTGTATTTCCTGACGTATTTCACGCTGGAAACCCAACAGCTCACCGAACTCAGTCGGCTGTGCAAGTTGAACGAGACCATTTTGCGTTCGATGATGCTCAAGCTCGATCCGGCACTGATCCAGCCGATGGTCAACATGGCGTTGGGTCAGGGAGATATCGTCACGTTGTTCCACGACTCCGATATGCCGATGTTGGCGCTGTCGAAATAACGTAGTCCTGTCGCTCCGCGACAGGACAGCCAAGTCACCAGACGAGGCGGAACGGCTCTACCGCAACAATTATCTGCGAACGACGTCTTCGCAGCATTCGGCTTTCCTGTCGCGGAGCGACAGGGCTACTTGATGCAATGAGGTCATGGACGACGGAGGAGTGTGCCTGAGTCTTTTCGTGGCGACAGGTTGAATCACTCACGATCAGGAGTCCGAAACCATGTCAAGCTTCAACAAAGTCATCCTTGTCGGGAATCTCACGCGAGACCCTGAACTTCGACACATCCCGAGTGGAACGGCGGTGACTGAAATAGGGTTGGCGATCAATCGGTATTGGTTCGACAAGCAATCGAATACCCGCAAGGAAGAGACGACATTCGTCGACGTGACACTGTGGGGTCGCGATGCGGAAGTCGCGGCAGAGTACCTGACGAAGGGGCGATCGGTTCTCATCGAGGGCCGTTTGCAACTCGATCAGTGGGACGACAAGCAGTCCGGTCAAAAGCGGAGCAAACTCAAGGTTGTGGGTGAGAGCATGCAAATGCTCGGTAGCAAACAGGAAGGTGGGGCAGGTGGCGGATCTCGAAGTGCCGCCGCTCCGTCGTCTGGCGGCCGAAGTGAGCGCCAGGGTGAACCATCAGAACCGTCCGGCGCACCGGACTACTACGCTGACAGCCCCGCTCCACCACAAGACGAAGTTCCATTCTAACTAGATTGAATCCTCA
>JACRIH010000408.1 GCA_016235885.1 Planctomycetales bacterium
GAGTACTGAGTACTGGTGACTGGGTACGGAGTGCTGAGTGCTGGGTGCTGAGTAAGATGAGCCATGTCGAGCCGCGCTTGGGAATCGTCGGAGAGTTCGGTCACACGGCCTGGAGATTCCGATTCGTGGTCGGTTGCCACCGGCGTGCCGGGAGTTGGCGTGTCGTGCCGTTGTGTGACAAGCGAGCTGCGCCACGCGCGGCCGACGATCACGAGGGCCAGAAACCCGGATGCGACCAGCAGAGCCGACCCACTGGCCGGCGTGAGGCCGAATGTCGCGGACTCGTTGGTCGCCGGCGGTACAACGCCGTCTCTCTCCGCGAGATGACTGTACTCCCTCTCCCCCTTGGGGAGAGGGCCGGGGTGAGGGGCGGTGGCGCGGCGCTCGGCAGGAGTTATTGATCCCGAGGAGAGATGTGCGGACGCCCCCTCACCCCCAACCCCTCTCCCCAATGGAGAGAGGGGAGAGGAATCGTTACCAATCGGGATGACCTGCCCGGTTGCCAAATTGAGAACTGTGACATTTTCAGGACGCAGGTCGGCGATTGCACCGGCGACCGTCTGCCGCAACGAATCTGCCACGGCTCGCGTGAGTTCGAAACCGGACTTCGGCCGCACGCTGATGGTCGCCGTCAGTTTTCCGTCGTTACGCAATGAGGTGCGATGCGACCGGTCCCACAGCACAGTGGCGTCTTCGATACCAGGAATGCCGCGGATGATCTTCGCGAGTTCCTTCGCGCGGGCCTGATCGTTGAGTTCGCTTCGTTCGCGGCTGTTCGTGAAAATGTTGGTCTGTTCGCGAGCCTTGGCGAATTCGTCGCCATGTCCGTCCCCCGCCGAGCGAACCGAGGCCACGACCTGCGCGTAGTGATCCGCATCACGAGTCGGAACACGGACGCGCTGTCCTTCGAGGCGGAATCCGGTCAGTTTCTCACCGCGGAACGCCGCCGGCATCTGTCGCAGTTCGTCGTTCGTGAACGACCGGCCATCATCCAGCAGCGTGGTGGTCGATCCGCCGCCGAGTCCGAACGTCACGGCGAGAGCCACGACCGCGATCAACGGCACCGCAGTCAACGCCAGTCGCTGGCCAATCGGCAAGCCGGCCAGTGTCGTCTTCCAGTAGGTGAGTGTTTCGCGGAGGGCAGGCATCTGGTTGAAAACGTCGATCCTGTTGTTGATCAGACGCGGAGACGGTCAGACGCGGAGACACGGAGAAAACAATCTTCTCTCCCCATCTCCGCGTCTCCGTATCTCCGCGTCTTCATTGTCTCCGTGTCTCATGTCACGCCACGCGGGCTTCACGAACGACGAGGTTCGAACCTGGCCCGCCGCGCGGCGGGTAGCCGTATTCGCGGAGCTTGCCGCACAGCGTTCGCACACCGATGTCGAGCGCCTTCGCGGTTTTTTCGCGGTTGCCGCCGAAGCGTTGGAAAGTCGATTCGATCAGCTTGCGTTCCATTTCGCCGAGCGTCATCCCGGCGGTCGTGCCGAGATCGGCCGTCGTTTCCGTCCCGAGCCACGGTTGGATGTCGTTCGCAGTCAGCACTTCGCCCGAGTTCAACAGGCACGCCCGTTCGATCACGTTTTCGAGTTCCGCGACGTGGCCCGGCCACGGATGCGATTCGAGAGCGGCGAGCGCTTCGGGGGAGATTTTCGCGGGGAGGCGACCTTCCTTGCGGGCCGTGCGGCTGACGAAGTGGTCGGCCAGCAGCGGCAGATCGTTCGTCCGTTCGGAGAGCGTCGGCAGTGTGAGATTCGATCCGTTCAGATGACGATGCAGATCGGCGCGGAATTCGGCGCGGTCGATCATCGCCAGTGCGTTCTGTCGCGTGGCGGCGATCAGTCGCACGTTGCGGCGTCGCACTCCGGACTGATCGCGGACACCCAGGTGCATGCGTTCGAGTGTGCGGACCAGCCGGCCTTGCAGGGCCGCGGGCATCGCGTCGATGTTGTGCAGGAACAGCGTTCCGCCGTCCGCCAGTTCGATGACGCCCGGCGCGTCCGGCGCGGTGGGCTGTCCGTCGGCAGGCAGGCTGCCAAACAGTGCCGTCTCCAACCGCTCAGCGGTGAACGCCGCGCAATTCAACTTGATGAACGGGCCGCTCGCACGGCTGCTCGTTTCGTGAATCAAGCGGGCGACGAGTTGCTTGCCGGTCCCGCGGTCTCCTTGAATCCAGACGTTCGTGTCGCTGCCGGCGGATTGCAGAATCTGACCACGAAGCAGGCGGATCGGATCGGATTCGCCGACCAAATCGCGTCCCATCCAGCTCGTGATCCGATTGCGCAAGCGAGCCGATTCACCGGCCAGTTGCCGACGTTCGAGCAACACCGACAGCACCTGCATGACGTCCGCGAGGTCGCAGTCCGGCTTGGCGTGACAGACTCGACCGCCGATGTGGTCGCCGGTCGATTGAGCCACACGAGACGGATCGTCGATGACGATGACGTCCGGCGGACAGGCTCGCTCGGGGAGAGCCAGCGAACTCCAGCGATCGCGATCGCACCAACTCGGGCAAGCGCCGGCGTCGATCACCAGCACGTCAAATGGTTCGGAATCGGAGTGGGCACACAGCCGTTCCCACGAACCGAACTCGAAAACTTCCTGCTGGGCTTTGCGGATTTCACCGGCCAGTCCCTCCGTCCATTTGACCTGGCCCGAGACGATGCCGATCCGCCCGACAGACTGAACGGGATGTGGACTGTTGTGCGACATATCGTTGCGATCCTTGCAAGGAATGACGAAACATGATCGCCCGCGAGCGAGGAGGCAGGACCACAGCGGTCCGCGATCCGCCGACACGCAAGCCGACAACGCCATCCATGGCGATGTCTGATCTGTCAGGCCGAACCGCAGGCCGAGAAATCTCGAACCACACGGCACCGCCTGCCGGAATGTTTGGGGATGTGAATTGAGACGTGAAGAGTGAGAGCTTTTGAATCTTTCGCCCCTGAGCTTGCCCCGGGGGTTCAACGGCTTTTGCACTACTTGAACGCCTCGAAAGAAACGAGTAGTGCAAAAGCCGTTGAACCACCGAGACAAGCTCGGTGGCGAATCTTGTGAGCCGCTGGTGACTGACGCTGAGCGCATCAGCCGACCGATTGTTTCCCGAAAGTTGGACGTGTCAGAGAGTGCCTGAAAAGCCCGCGTTTCGAGAGAGAGTGAGATTGAGGGGCGTGAAATACTGGAAACCGGCAGAATGTGTCAAGACGGGTCTGCGCGAGTTTTTGGATTGTTTAGCCGCGACGCACGGGGGAGCGCGCGTCGTCGTCATCGTCGTCGCTTAAGCTCGCTCCCCTGCGGGTCGCGGTAAAACGCCGCCTTCGCTCGGCAGCTCCAATTCCTCAACCAACACACGCAGGAACTGTTCCACGTCGGGAGTATCCCTCACCAACGAATGCTCCCGAGGACCGCACACAACCGGACACGAAAACCGCGTTGGAGAGTTCAGACCACCATGCTTTCTCTGCCCCTTGTGCATTTGCTCCTCGACGTATGCGAACACGAGCAACGCCAAAAACCCCGCCAACCCGGCAAGAATACCCGCCAAACACCCGAAACGATGCATGTACGGAATCGGATTATGTCCCAAGTCACTTTCGACGTCACTTGCGTTCAGTTCAACTCCGTTGCCGCATACGTCACAAATCTGAACATAATGTTTCTCGATGACGTAACCAAAAAGGTAATACATGTGGAAGTACCGGTATCGGAGAAGTGATGAGAAGCACCGAACCTCTCGGCAGATTGGACACACACGCTCTTCCGCATTCAGGAGATCTGCTGTCTTGTTTTCTTCGCCCCAAATGATGACCACGTGTTACCTCCGATGGAGTGAGGGGGTTACGACACTTGCTCCATTCTGAACAGTCAAATTGTCCGCGCTCAAATCGTGCCGGACAATTCCAATTCCTCAACCAACACGCGCAGGAACGGTTCCACATCGGTCACCAGCCCGACCGTTTGAAAACTCCCGCGGTCGGCCAGCTTTGTGACGGTGGCGGGGTTGATGTCCACGCAGACGACTTTCACATGCGCGGGCAACAGGTTGCCGACGGCGATCGAGTGCAGCGTCGTCGCGATCATCAAACAGAACGTCACGCCGGGGACGTGTTCACGCATGACTCGCTGAGCCGCGAGCGTATCCGTGATCACCTCAGGCAACGGCCCGTCGTCGCGGATGCTCCCTGCGAGCACATAAGGCACGCCGTGCGTGACGCATTCGTACATGATCCCGCTTGTGAGCTGCCCCGCATCGACGGCGGCTTTGATTCCGCCGAGGCGTCGCACACGATTGATCGAGCGCAGGTGGTGTTCGTGACCTTCCCGCATCGCCCGGCCTTCGTGGAGCGAAATCCCCAGGCTGGTCCCGAACCACGCCTGTTCGATATCGTGCGTCGCGAGCGCATTGCCCGCGAACAGCACGTTGACGAAGCCGCCCCGAATCAGTCGGCTGAAATGCTCGCTCGACCCCGTGTGAACCACGGCCGGTCCGGCGACGATGAGGATTCGACCGGCTCCCTCCTTGGCGCGCCGCATGGCGGCGGCGATCTCGCGGACAGTTCCCGCCTTCGGCTTCTCGCTGGAGACGCTACTCGACATGAAGCTGAAGAAATCGTGCGACTGCGTCTCTCGTTGGTGCGGATGCACGCGCACTCCCGCGTGCCCGACGACGATCAAGTCGCCACGCTGCACGTCCGACATTGGCACGGTCACTGCGGTCGAGTGGGCGGCATCCACCTTGATCCCACAATCCATCTCCGGCATCGCCACGGAAACCCACTGACCATTCAATCGCACTTCGCTGTCCTCGTTGGTCGTGCAGTAAAACCCTTCGGGGAACGCACCGTCGATGTCGGCGGCGACCAGCGTACCATCGCGCGAGTGGACGGGGACGGCTCCGTGCCGACTGATCGACGTGACGATCTTCCGCAGCAGGTCAGGATCGGCCGCGTGGACTTCCAGGCGCGAGAAACTCGGATCGGATCGCTTGTGTCCGACCGAAATGTCGGCGATCCGAAACGTGCCTCCCAGTGACATGATTTCGTCGAGCACTTTCGGCAGGAGCAGGCTGTCGATGATGTGCCCGCGCAGCTCGACTTCCTCAACAAAGTCCGCGGCCGAAGCCGGATCGTGCGTGTTCATGGCGGGATTCTACGGCGGGCATCGGACATGGGCAACTTGACGCTACGAGTTGAACGGTAGCTTCCGGCCTTGTGCCGGCTTCGTGTCGGCCACAAGGGCCGGGGCTACCGCGCCGTGACGAACGGTTTTCCACTTTGCTATGCTGTGTTGCGTTGATTTTGATCACGACCATCCCTCGATCCACCGAGCCATCCATGCGAAACCAATTGCCCTGCCGTTTGCGTGTTCCATTCGTTGTCAACGTGGCTGCCGCCCTGTTCCTCATCGGCTGCGGCGATTCGTCCAAGCCGGCTGGCACCACGACCGGCAATTCGAAGCCCGCTGCGAAGGGGGCCGAAACCGGTGACGACTCCGGCGGAACGGCGTCGAAGGGACGCAAGAAGTTCGCCCCCGTGCAACTTGCCGATTCGTCGAACGAAACCGGCTCGGCAGGATCATCCAAGAAAGGGACGGCCGGGTCCGAGAAGAAAGCCGACTCTGTTGTCGCCGCGTTGCAGCCTCTGCAAGTGCTGCTCGGCAAGTGGCACGGCACCACGAACAAGAAGTTCAATGATTTCAACGCGACGGACGAACTGAATTGGATTTGGGATTTTCAAACCGACCGCACGCAGCCGGGTCTGAAAGCCAAGTCGGACAAGAGTCCGTATTTCAAACAGGTTCGCGTGACCTACGATCCGACCAGCGAGAAGTTTCAAATGACGCTGACGCCTCCCGAAGGAGAGCCGCGCCAGTTTGATGGCACCTGGGCCGACGGTGGCGAACCGCAGGAAGTTTCGGAAGGGAAGATCGTTCACCGCACGTACAAACTCGTGTTCACCGAACTCGCCGAAGCCGGTCAGGAGCACTGGCAAATCGTCCTCAATCAGCAGGATAACGACCGCTACCTTTTGGAGATGTCCAAGCGACCTCCTGCTGGCAAAACGTTCAACAAGTTCGACACGGTCGGTACTCAGCGGTTCGGCAAATCGTTCGCCGCCGTCGACATCGACAACCCCGGTCCCAAGTGCATCATCTCGGGTGGGCTGGGCAATGCGACTGTGAGTTACAAGGGCAAGTCGTACCCCGTCTGCTGTTCCGGCTGTGCGGCCGCATTCAAGGACGACCCGGAACGCTGGTTGGCCAAGTTGGCGGAGAAGGAAAAGATGAAGGCGGAGTGAGGGCAAGTGAACTTTCGAAGTTTTGACTGATACTCATCTCGGAGTTTCCAATGGCGAGAAAACTTTCGTTGAGATCGGCGGAGTATGTCCCGAACCGCAAGGCACTCGAATCATTGCCGGCAATTAGCAACTCCAAAATCAATGTCGCAGCCATTGCCGCACCTGCACGAAGAAGTGTCGTTGTCGTCATGCGAAGCTTGAAAGGGTTTGAAGTTGGCGCTGTGACTCTATCGGTGGACGAAGCGCTGGGCTTGGCGGGAGACATACTGGCTGCGTCAGTCCTAGCCGGAGCTGGTTCACGGTGACACTTTCGTTTCAACAATGTTTACCACGGCAAACCAATTGAGGTTCAAAAATGAAAACATACCACTCGGGGATTACCAGGCGTGATTTCGTTCGACGAACTCTCACTGCCGCTGGTGCAGCAGCCACCGCCGGAAATTCTGCACTGATGTTGAGTGACTCAGCCAAGCTAACGGCCGCGGAGCCGAAGGAGAAACCTGTGACCGATCCCAACGCATTTCTGATTGTCGACACGCACCAGCACCTGTGGGACGTGTCCAAGTTCACGCTGGCGTGGCACAAGGAGGCTCCGAAGCTGGCAAAGAGTCATGTCATGTCGGACTACTTCGCCGCCACACGCGGCCTCAACGTGACCAAGACGGTGTACATGGAGGTCGATGTGGACCCGGGCCAGCAGGTCAAAGAGGCCGAGTACGTCCTCGACCTGTGCCAGCGGGACGACAACCCGATGGTCGCCGCCGTCATCTCCGGCCGCCCGGCCGATCACGACACGTTCAAGAATTACATCTCGAAATACAAGGACACCCCGCAGATCAAGGGGGTGCGACAGGTGTTGCATGGCGACGGCACTCCCGCCGGATTTTGTCTCGCGCCGACGTTCGTGAAGAGTGTCCAACTGCTGGGCGACCTCGGCAAGAGTTTCGATTTGTGCATGCGCTCGGGCGAATTGCTCGACGGCGAAAAGTTGGTCGCGCAGTGTCCGAAAACGCGGTTCATTGTCGATCACTGCGGGAACATGAGCGTGCAGGACTTGGACGAGAAACACCGCGCGGTCTGGATGACGGGGATGAAAGCGCTGGCTCAGCGGAGCAACGTCATCTGCAAAATCAGCGGCATCATCGCCTCGGCCAAGCCCGATTCGTGGAAGCCGGCGGACCTGGAACCCAACATCCGGTTCACGCTCGAAACGTTCGGCATCGACCGCTGCATCTTCGCCAGCGACTGGCCGGTTTGCACGCTGACCGCACCGCTCAAGGACTGGGTGGACGCCCTGAAATCGATCGTCCGCGACCGGTCCTCCGCCGACCAACGGAAACTGTTCCACGACAACGCGGTCAAGTTCTACGGACTGAAGAACAAGGCGTGGAAGGCGAAAACCTGACTTGTCCGTAGCACCGGCGTCCCGCCGGTGTCCGCTTGCTGCACAGGCGAGACGCCTGTGCCCCGATCAAAACGGCACCGGCAGCAAAAAGGCGTGGTGCTCGAACAGCACTCCCTTGCCGTGTTCGCCGATGAACTGTGTGAAGAACACCAGGACCACGTACAGACCGAGAACCAACTGAACCAATCCCCAGCCAACGATCGAGACGAGCAACGAGAACAGGGACCACGGCCGTTGCTCACGAACCGTGGCGCGATGATAAGCCCAGCCGGCGATCACTTTCAGCGGGTAAATCGTCACGATGAACACCAACGTCTCCAGCCACATAGCGTCTTGAGGTGGAAGGACGACCTTGAACAAGTACATCGGCAGCGAGAGCGTCAGCGTGAGGAGCAGAGTGATCAACCACGAGAACGGTGCTCGGATGTAGCGGCGCCAGACCGTGAGCAGCGCGAACATTCCACGCAGTCGATTTTCGGCGGCGAAATGCGCCTGCAGGAAAGGCAACCAGTTGAACACGAACATCAACTGGAGTCCTCCGAACACCACCACGACGAACGCGCCGCCGGACGTCTGGCGCGACGATGCCAGCAGCGCGGTCGGAATCGCCAGCCACAGCATTGCCCCGACGAAGCCGCGCAGGCCCAGCCAGAGATGATGCTTGATTCGCAACTCGACGATGAAGTCTGCGATCGCCCGTTCCGCCGTCGTCCAGTAATTCCCCTCGCGCACGCGAGATAGCAGCCAGCGAACATTTTTGATCGGGCGGATGAAGCAGGTCAGGCTGCCTCCGCGAGCCAGCGCCAGACACAAATGCACGGCGACCGCGACCGCGACCGCACGCAGCGCGAAATACAGATTGCGATCCGATGCTGAGCCGGGGCCAATCAAATGCGCATCGGCGGCCATGCTGGCTAGCAGCCGGATCGGCAGCGTCCAGAGCCACACACCGAGCGCGATCGAACCCAACCGCGGCGCCAGTTTGACGAGCGGAAACGCATCCCGCAGCCGGCCGCTCCGTGCGACACGTCCCTCAACTTCGAGCAGATATCCCAGCACGTAAAAATTCACGCCGGGGATTGCCGCAAGGAGAGCGAGCAGGGCAATCAGGCTGACGATCCCAAACGCCGTCCGCACGCACCAGCAGACGAAGTCCCACACCCGGCCGATCAATCCGCGTGGGTCCGCAGGCTGCGTGATGACGTGAGCGTCGGTCAGGATCAGCGGCTCGGCGACAACCTGCGGCGCGGGCAAGACGTCCGTGTCGTCGATGGTCTCCAAAAACGGCAGATCAGCCGATGGCTTGGGCAGGAATTCCGTCAACTCCAACGGTTCGGTCGCTTCGGCGAAGACGATTTCGACCGCTTCGCCTTTTCTCGCCGGAGACAGAGTCAGCGGGCTGGCTTTTCCCGGTGGATTCACAAGCGACTCCCGAAGCGACTGATTCGTCATTCCCAAATGCCCGAGTATCTTCGCCAGCGACAATCGATGTCGCAATCTCGAAACGCGAAGAAGTCGCAACTCCTTTCAAGCGTACAACTCCGCCTGTCCAACACGAAGAACTCCGCACCACAAGCAAGAATGGGTTCTGCTCCAATGGAAGCAAGATCGTTCTGCCATCGAGTTCGGCAGAACGATGGGGGCAGAACGATTCGCAATGCGATACCAGTCTCCGACCGCGACCGTTTCATCTGTTGAAACTTTTCGGGGCGAAGCTCGGTACAATTCCGCGTTGCAACAGACCGTTCGTCTGGACGGGATGTTCGCTCAAGCTAAGCTTACGACGGAATTGGCAGGCCGCCCGGTTCGCGGCCGTTCGGAAATCGCCGGAGTTTCAGTTCGCCATGCGATACCTCTCAAAAATGCTGCCGTTGCTCGTGGTGTGCGGTGTCGTTGGCGTTGTCACGTGGGCGGCTCGCAGTCCGCTCCAGTCGGCTAGTCAACTGACAGGCGCCGAGCCGTCCGAACTGATGCCGGTCGAGCGGCAGATTGATGCCGAATTCGCCCGCCGTTGGACGGACCAACACGTGACGCCAGCGCCGGGTGCTCCCGCGTTGCAAGTGCTGCGGCGGCTCTCGCTGGCACTGCATGGTTCGGTCCCGTCACTGGAAGAGATTCGTCAATTTGAAGAGGACTCGCGGCCGGATGTGGAAAAGCTGAACGACTGGACGCGCCACATGCTGGCCGATCCGCGATTCGGCGATTACTTTGCCGAACGACTTGCGAGAGCGTTCGTCGGCAAGGAAGACGGGCAGTTCGTCATTTACCGCCGCGACCGCTTTGTCGCGTGGCTCAGCCAACAGTTGAAATCCGGGACACCGTACGACGACATCGTACGGCAGATGATTTCGTCCGAAGGAATTGCCACGGACCGACCGGCCACGAATTTCATTGTCGCGGCGCACGACAACGCGGACGAGAAAGGGAACAAGCTGGACGAGAACAAGCTCGCCGGTAAATCCGTTCGGGCGTTTCTCGGCCAGCGCATCGACTGCGCTCAGTGTCACAACCATCCGTTCGACGACTGGAAGCAATCACAATTCGAGGGACTGGCGGCATTCTATGGGCAGACGGCCTACACGATCGTTGGCGTCGAAGACAGCGCGACACAAAAAGGCAAACCAGTCGAATATGAGGTCGAGGACCGGAAGACGCTCGAACAACGGGTCATCAAGGAGTCGGTTCCGTTTCTCGACGAGTGCCTGCCGACGGGAGGTTCGCGACGCGAGCGGCTGGCGACCTGGATCACGGACCCCAAAAACCGGCGGTTTGAGCGAGCGATCGCGAATCGCGTGTGGGGTTACCTGTTCGGCCGAGCGTACATCGAACCGGTGGACGATCTGCAAGACCCGCCCGATCAGCCAGACGTGCTCGATTTGTTGGGCCGCGATTTTCGCGAACACGGCTACGATTTGAAGCGGCTCGTGCAGGTGATTGCCATGTCGGCCCCGTTCCGGCGCGATTCGGGGTACGCGGACGATATCGAACGGGACAAGCAGCAACTCGAAACGGCCGAGGCCGAGTGGGCCCTGTTCCCGTTGATCCGACTCCGCCCCGAGCAGGTGATCGGTTCCGTCTTGCAATCCGCCTCACTGCAAACCGTCGATCAAAACTCGCACCTCGTCCAGCGTACGATCAAGTTGTTCCAGTCGGGCGGGTTCGTCCGCGAATACGGAGACCTCGGTGAAAACGAACTCTTGGACCGCGGTGGCACAATCCCGCAGCGGCTCTTGATGTTGAACGGCGACCTCGCCGGAGAGGCCAGCAAGGCGAAGCCGATTCTCAGCGCTGTCGCCCGGATCGCCAGCCTGGCCCCCACTGACGAAAAGCGAGTCGAGACCGCGTACCTCGTCTGCCTGACTCGACGACCGACAGCGGAAGAATCTGCCCACTTCGTCGGCCTGTTCCAGCAGAAGCAATTCAAACGCAACGAGATCGTTGAAGACTTGTACTGGGTGCTGTTCAATTCGACGGAGTTTGCTTGGAACCACTGACGGGATTTTCGATTGCCGATTTTCGATTGGAAACATGACCTTCGGAGCGTGATGCCATGACTGGGACGATTAGTGACTCAACTTCCGTTGCTCGACTCTTCGAATCATCCAATCGGCAAACGGAAATCGGAAATCGACAATCCGATTTCTCCCGCCGCGACGTCCTCCGCATGGCCGCCGGACTTGGCATGTCGTTCCTGCTGCCGGCGCTCGACGGGCGTGCCGCCAATGAACGTGGGCCGGCTCGGGCGAAGTCACTGCTCCTGCTTTGGATGGGAGGGGGTCCGAGTCAGTTGGAAACGTGGGATCCGCATCCCGGCAAGAAAATCGGCGGGCCGACCAAGTCGATCAAAACGAAAATCGAGGGGCTGGAGATCGCGGACCTGTTTCCACGCACCGCCGAACATTTGCAGCAT
This sequence comes from Planctomycetales bacterium, assembly GCA_016235885.1. Lineage (GTDB taxonomy): Bacteria > Planctomycetota > Planctomycetia > Planctomycetales > Planctomycetaceae > JACRIH01. The sequence goes on from JACRIH010000408.1 coordinate 11,615, forward strand.
CTCAACGTGATTCGGTCGATGGTCTCGAAAGAAGGGGACCACGAACGAGGGACGTACCTCCTCAAAACCGGCTACCGGCCCGACCCCACGCTTGTCCATCCGTCGCTCGGTGCGATACTGGCTCACCAGTACGAGGTGGCTGGTGAGTCGAGTTTGGAGATCCCGCGATTTATTTCACTGGCCCCCGGTCCGTGGCCCGGCCGGGGCGGGTTCCTCGGCGATCAATTTGACGCGTTCAAAGTGTTCGACCCGCGCGACACGTTGCACAACATGGAAGCCCGCGTCGGCCCGCAGCGTCAGGAGCGACGCATCAAGAGTTTGGATGTGCTGGAAAACACGTTCGCCCAGCGGCGGCGAATTCAAACGGAAGCGACTCTGCATCGCGACACGGTCAAACGGGCGCTCACGATGATGACCTCCGACCAACTCAAAGCATTCCGCGATATCGACAAGGAACCGCAGGCCCTGCGCGATGCGTACGGCGATTCGCAGTTCGGCCGCGGTTGCCTCGTCGCCCGACGGTTGCTCGAAGTGGGAGTCCGCGCGGTCGAGGTCGAGTTAAACGGCTTTGACACGCACGCCAAGAATTTCTCGGGACACATCACACAGGCTGAAATTCTCGACCCTGCTTTCGCCACGCTTATCAACGACCTGCACGAACATGACCTGCTGGCTTCGACCGTGGTGCTGTGCATCGGGGAATTCGGCAGAACGCCGAACATCAATCCGCTTGACGGTCGCGATCACTGGCCGACCGGGTTTTCGGCCGTCGTCGGTGGCGGCGGTTTTCGCAGCGGGCTCGTGATCGGCTCGACCGACCCCGAGGGAAAGAAAACCGAACCGGAAGACCCGATCGAAGTCGCCGACCTGTTCGCGACGATCCTCCACACGGTGGGTATCGAACACAACCGCGAACTGCAAACGCCCATCGGCCGCCCGATGAAGCTGAGCGCGGGAAAAGTGCTGGATCGATTGCTGATTCAATGACTCGGAACTCGTGTCGACACGATCGTCACAACCACAAAGTCATGCATGACCGAACCAGACGGCTTGGTGGGTCAGACGTTTTCGCGTTGTCTTCTTGAAGCATCTCCCCGGGCGACCGGGCGCGGCGGATGAGTTAAGATTGTCGACAGTCGCCGATCCGTGTGCGTTCTGGACACAGTCCGAATGCGCCGTCGGCACGGATGGCATCAACATCGACTGACACCGCGCCCCCCACACGATGATCGAAGTCTCGAATCTTACGAAGTCGTTTTCGGACCTGCGCCGCGGGCATGTAGTGGCGCTGGAGGAAGCCACATTCGCCGTGAAGCCCGGCGAAGTGTTCGGCTTGCTCGGTCCCAACGGGGCGGGAAAGACAACCTGCCTGCGGATCTTGAGCACCGTGCTGCGGCCGACGAGTGGCGTGGCGAAAGTCGCCGGGTTCGATGTCAGCACGCATCCGGTGGACGTGCGGGCGCGTATTGGGTTCATGTCCAACAACACGGGCGTGTACGACCGCATGACGGCGTGGGAGATGGTCGAATACTTCGGCCGGCTGTACGGCATGGACGAGGACTACTTGCAGGAACGCATTCGGGAGCTGTTTTCCACGCTGCAAATGCTGAATTTCAAGGACATGCTCGGGTCAAAAATGTCGACCGGCATGCGGCAGAAAGTGTCGATCGCCCGCACGATCATCCACGATCCGCCGGTGATGATTTTCGACGAACCAACGTCGGGGCTGGACGTCCTGGTCGCCCGCGCCGTGCTGCAAGCGATCGCGTCGCTCAAGTCGCAGGGGAAGTGCATCATTTATTCGACGCACATCATGCGCGAAGTCGAGAAGCTGTGTGATCGGATTGCCATCATCCATCGGGGACGGATTCTGGCAATTGGCCGGCTGGACGAATTGCTGGCCACGCACGAACAACCCGACTTGGAAGAGTTGTTCTTCGATTTGATTTCCCAGGACGAGGAACGGGTGGTCGTGGCATCATGATGCGCTGGAAAAACGTCAGGCTGATCTTCCTCCGCGAGGTCCGCGACCAGATGCGCGACCGGCGCACGCTGTTCATGATCGCCATCCTGCCGCTGTTGCTGTACCCGGCGCTCGGCATCGGCATGCTGGAACTGACGCTGCTCTTCTCCGAACAGCCGCGGTCGGTCGTGCTCCTCGGCGAAGAGCACTTGCCGACTCCGGAACTGCTGATCGGGAACCGGTTCAATTCCGTCTGGTTCCTGCTGCCGGACAACGCGGAGAAATTGGAAGTCATCACCGACGGGCAGGTCGCGAAGATGGCTGCGGAAGGGACCGAGGAACCGGACGAGCGGACGAAACGCCTGCTGGCTCAAGCTCGGGCGATCCAACGCGATTTACCACGTCAACAGGAACTCGACCGGACAGTTCGCAAGGCGAAAGAGGATTGGACCACCAAGCTGCAACGCTGGGCGAATGCCCAGGCCCGAGGCGAAGCCCCCAGCACGGCTCCATTGGAGGTCATCGAAGCGGAAGTCGAGCACCAACGACTCAGCGAGCGACAGCGGGAGGGAAAGCGGGACCTCGGCCGACTGTTCGCCGCCAGTGGGATGCAGGTGCTGGTCATCATCCCACCGGAATTGAAGGCGCGGCTGGAAGAACTCAACCGTCGCGTCATCGACAACGGGTTGTCGGCGGTCGATCATGTCAACTATCCGCATCCGGAAATCATCTACAACGAAGCGGACGACAAGTCGCTGATCACGTACAACCGTGTCCGCGAAGTGCTGGAAATGTGGGAATCGCAGATTCTCAAGCGGCAGCTCGAACTCGCGCAGCTCCCCGAAGAATTCACGCATCCGGTCGAACCCAAGCCGACGAATCTCGCCCTGGACGAACAGCGTTCGGCAAATATCTGGGCCAAGCTGTTCCCGGCGTTGCTGGTGATCATGTCGGTGACCGGAGCGTTTTACCCGGCGATCGATGTCGGCGCGGGAGAAAAAGAGCGCGGCACGATGGAGACGCTGCTGATCTGCCCCGCCACGCGATCCGAGATCGTGCTCGGGAAATTCCTCACCGTGATGTCGTTCAGTTGCATGACCGCGATCCTCAATCTGCTGAGCATGGGACTGACCGGACGCCACATGGTGACGAAAGCCGGCGGCGCGGCGATGTCTGCGATCGGCGATCTCTCCCTGCCATCACCCACGGCTCTGCTGTGGATTGTCGTGCTCTTGGTGCCGCTGGCATCGCTGTTCAGCGCACTGTGCCTGGCTCTGGCCACGTTCGCCCGCAGCAGCAAAGAAGGCCAGTACTACCTGACTCCCCTGCTGATGATCACGCTCGGCCTGACCGTGTTCTGTATCTCGCCGGGTGTCGAACTCACGCCGCTGTACAGCATCCTGCCCGTGGCCGGACCGGCGCTGCTGTTGAAAAAAGTGCTCCTCGCTCCCATCGCAACCGTGAATTCGTCGTTGTGGTTCTACGTGCTGTCCGTTCTTGGCACGTCGGTCGGCTACAGCATCCTGGCGTTGTGGTGGGCCATCGACCAGTTCCAGAGGGAAGATGTGTTGTTCCGCGAAGCCGAACGAATCGAGTTGGGCCTGTGGCTCAAACAAGTCATGCGCGAGAAGGCCCCTCTGCCGAGTTTCTTTGAAGCCGGATTCTGCTTCGTGATCATCGTCTTGTTGCAGTTCGCGGCGATGAAGGCGCTCGGTTTGGCTGCGGCGAGCGGTGCGTCAGGTGGCTGGCTTCCGATCTCGAAGGCACAGCAAGCGCTGCTGATTCAGCAATTGGCACTGATTGCAGCTCCCGCGTTATTGATGGGGGTCATCCTGACGACGAGCGTACGGCGGACGTTTCGCCTGTATTGGCCGGATGCAAAACTGTGCCTCGTCGCGGCGATTCTGCCGTTTGTGTTACATCCGCTCAGCTACGAATTGACCGCCAGTCTGCATTGGTTTTTCCCGCAGTTGCCGGACGACATGCGGATGAGGTTGGCGCGACTGACCGATCCAAACCAACCGTTGTGGGCGGTGTTGCTCGTGCTCGCCGCCGCGCCGGCCTTGTGTGAGGAAACGGCGTTCCGTGGCTTCATGCTCAGCGGATTTTCTAGTACGGGCCGGATTTGGCTGGCAGTCGTGATGTCGAGTCTCACGTTCGGGATTTTCCACATGGTGCCGCAGCAGGTGTTCAATGCGTTTCTGCTGGGGATGGTGATCGCCTTGATCGCGGTCCGGGGAAATTCAATCTGGCCGTGCATGCTGTTCCATTTCGTTTGGAATTCGCTCATGATTCTGCACGGCCGTTTTGGCTCCCAGTGGTGGGAAGCCGTTGGTGGGGATACCGTCTTCACCCGCCTCACCGAAGGCCAGTTGCGCTACCATTGGCCCGCACTTGTCGCTGCGTCGTTGATCGCCATCCCCCTGCTGTCGTGGTTGGCGCAAAGCCCGACCCAACTGCCGATCGATCCGACGACGCCCCACTTGGGCACCTCGCCCGGCCCGCTGGCCATCGCCCCGGTCAGTCATCCGGCATGACCGGAATGCCGTGATGCGTCGCTGGGTGAGCGGTGTGGAAGACGCTAGACTTCGCGCGGTCAGGCGTGAGACATTCGTGGCGGACGCTGCCAGCGTCCGCTGCTGACGCACGTTGCATCGGCCACGACAGTCCACACATCGGTTGCGAGCATCTCCTCCATGTCACGACGGCTCACCCTCCGCGCTCGCTGGATCATTCCGGTGGAAGGACCGCCGTTGGAGAATGGAACCATTGAAATCAGCGACGGGCGGATCGCGGCGGTTCACGAACGGTTCGATCCCGCCGCGACCGACCTCGGCAACGTGGCGATCATTCCGGCGCTGGTCAATTGCCACACGCATCTCGAATTGAGCGACGTCTCCAAACCGTTGCAACCTCCCCTGCCCTTCACGTCGTGGATTCGTCGGCTGGTCGCACACCGGCAGAGCCGAACGGTCACGTCCTCGCAAGCCATCGAAATCGGGCGTCGCGAATGCGGGCAATCCGGTTCGGCATGGGTGGGGGATATCGTGCAGGACGAGCGGTGGGCGGTGGACGGTGGACGGTGGATGGAGAACAGCCCACCTGGGGATCGTTCTGCAGAAGCTGCGAGTTCCGGAACAATCCGAGTGCTGTTTCGCGAACTGCTTGGCCTTCGCGCGGACCAACTCGATTCCCAACTACGAATCGCACGTCAATTCCTCGAATCACACACACCACTATCCACCGTTCACTGTCCACCATCCACTCTACCCGGCCTCAGTCCACACGCGCCGTACAGTGTTCACCCGGACCTGTTCCGCGCGGCTGTTGATCTCGCCGTTGAATTCCAGGCCCCGCTGGCCATTCATCTGGCTGAAACGCGAGCCGAACTGGAATTGCTGCGCGAGGGGACGGGGGAATTTGTCGACATGCTTCGCCAATTCGGAGTCTGGTCGCCGGATGCAATCCCTCGCGGCAGTCGGCCACTCGACTACCTCCGCCCTTTGGCGGTGGTGCCTCATCCGCTGGTGATCCACGGCAACTATCTCGACCCCGATGAACTCGACTTCCTGGCGGCGTACCCGCACATCCACGTCGTGTACTGCCCACGCACGCACGCGTTCTTCAGGCACGATCCGCATCCGTGGCGTGAGATGCTGCGGCGGGGGATCGGACTCGCTCTCGGCACGGATAGCCGCGCGTCGAATCCAGACCTCAGCCTGTGGAACGAACTCCTGTTCCTGCGAATCCGCCATCCCGACTTCGATCCCGTCACGCTTCTCCATCTGGGCACTCTCGCTGGTGCCGCCACTCTGGGGGTGAACGCAATCACTGGCAGTCTCGTCTCTGGCAAGCTAGCCGATCTGGCTGTCATTTCGCTCCCCGACCAACCCGGAACCGACCCGTACTCGCTGTTGTTCGCACCAGGCAATCGAGTCATTTCCACGATGGTGCATGGTGGCGGATCGTGAGTTGGGCCGGCGTTGCGCCGCTCCCACCCTGATTTCAAGCCTTCTACCTGATGAAACACGCCGGTGGCGTAAGACACGCCGCCGCCGTCCGAGCCATCGTCTTCAAATGGGTCCGCAATCTGTCCCATCGTTGGCAGGTTCGCACCACTTGGTTCGAAGCCTCTCCACCTCAAATGACTCCAGCAAAAAACACAGCCACCCACCTCAAGGCAAGTCCAATCCCCTTGACGAAAGGTCAGGTGTCCACGTTTCTAAACCCAGTGACTGCCAGTCTTTGATCCTTTGTGATCAAAAGCTGCCTGGAGGTGGGACTCCCACCGGACAGTTTTCCCAGTCGATACGGAAGACTTGAAGGGCCGGGCGAATCAGGTCAGAAACGCCCAGAACCCTTGGCGAAATGGAGGCGGGAACGTATCGTGTTAGCCGCCGGAGGGGGGTTCGCTGAAGCCGCCTCGGGCTGGGTTTGGAACACTTCCGCAGGATGCCTCGCTTTTCCGGATGGTGTTCCAAAGGTGAGACGCCGTGGCGCAGGGAACGCTTTGGTATCCGCCGTGTTTCAGAAACCAGACTGCGTTGGCGAAGGATGAACCTCGCAGCCGCCTCCTTCAGGAAAGGAGCGGGACGGTACGGATTTGGAGTGGGAGTGGGCTGAGCGACAGGAATTGGGTAGTCCGGACCCCTTGGTCCGGACGGGACGAACTCCGGACCAAGAGGTCCGGACTACGGTTTGCGGTCGCTTGCCCCTCACCCCCTGCCCCTCTCCCCCGAGGGCGAGGGGAGATTGATCCGTGTCTCGTGGGTACGGCATGGAATTCATCTTGCGCGGGTATCACGTCGACGATCCGACGTGGTTTTACCTTTCGTTTCTGCTCATCATCGCAGTCTTCTACAAGTTCAACCGTTTCTGGTCGCTCCGGAACGTGGATTTGGGGTTGCTGTTGTTGATCTCGCCTGGTGTGCTGTTCGTGTCTCTGCAGCCGGAAACCGGGTACCTGTGGCTGTTCGCGGCTACGGCGGCACTGTTGGGGCGAGTGCTGTTTGACAGCCTGTTCACCCGCCGGCCGCGGTTGGAACAGAACATGAATGTCCACGGATTGACGTTCTTGATGGCGGCCACGTTCGCGTTCTTGATGACCAAGGTGATGACCGAACCACCGCGGCAACAGACGGTCGATGCCGTCCGGAACGCCAGTCGACTGATCGCACGGGAAGGTACGTCTCGCGAAGCGACCCCGGCCACGCCGGCTTCTGAAGCCAGCCCCGGTTCGTCGTTAATCGTGGCCCCAGTCGTGGGGATTTCCAAGGCGGTGACGGCTCAGGAAGCCAAGCGTGCGGTGGCTCCTCCGGCGTCGATGACTGAAGAAGAATCGGAGAGCTGGTATCGCATGGCCGGCCTGACAGACCCCGATGTGGTCGCGGCGCGAACACTCGCGATTCTGGCTCACCTGGCCGTGGTGATGGGGTTGATCGTGGCCGGTCGGCGGCTGTTCAACGACGCGCCGGCTGGCATCGCGATGGCCACGCTGTATCTGCTGCTCCCCTGCACGTCGTACGACGTGGGCAAGGTGATCCACGTCCTGCCGGCGGCGCTGATCGTGTGGGCGCTCGTGGTGTATCGCCATCCGGTGATGTCGGGCGCGCTGATGGGGCTGGCATGCAGCACGCTGTTCTTCCCGATCTTCCTGCTGCCGTTGTGGGGCGCGTTCTATGGACGTCGCGGCAGTGTGCGGTTCGGTCTGTCAGTCGCCGGCACAACAGCCATCATCGTGGGGAGTCTGGCGCTGACGTCGTCCGACTGGCAATCGTTCGTCCAGCAAACGCTCAGCTACAGCCAGTGGGCCCAGTTGCCGTTTCGCAGCGACAGTGGAACCGAGGGTTTCTGGAGCCAGTACCAGCCGGAATATCGCATCCCGGTGCTGGTTACTTTCATCGTGATGCTGATCGTGCTAACGATCTGGCCGCGCCAGCGCAACCTCGGCCACCTGATGTCGCAGTCGGCGGCGGTCGTGCTCGGCATGCAGTTCTGGTACCCACAGCAAGGGGGCGTTTACGTGCTGTGGTATCTGCCGCTGCTGCTGCTCGTCGTGTTCCGCCCGATGCTCAATCAACAGCTCGCCCCGGACATCAAACCGCTGGCGTGGCTGTGGCGGCGTCAGCCGATCGACATTGCCGCGAAAGGCCCCACGCTGGTCGCCAGCGGAGGGAATGGATCGTATTTGCGATACCGATGACGATGTGGTCCGGTCACTCCGTGACCGGACCTGACGGGTCACGGAGTGACCCGCCTACTCTCACAGCCAGTCCGGATCGCGATCAAACAAATCTTCCGCGGCGGAGATGGCGTTCGATTCGGAATCGATCGGTGGGGAATGAGGTTCGGGGGGAGCATCGGTCGGGGTCGACTGAGCGCTACTGGGCGAACCGGAGGTTCTCGATGCGCCAAACCCTCTCGACGACGATCCCGATCCACGACGGCGGCGCGGACGACGCGGACGATCGCTGAGAGGTTCGCTGGAGGGACTACTCGCGCTGGGAGGACTGCTGGTTCGTTCTCGCGGCTGAGATTTGAGTTCGTCACCAAACCGTGTAACCACATACGTGCCGCTCTTGGTGTGCGTGTCGAGTTCGAGCAGGCCCTGTTTCTCGGCATCTTCCAGCAGGGCGCTGAACGTCTTGTATCCGTGGTACGTTTCGTTGAACGACGGCCGCTGGCGTTTGATCGTGTCCTTGATCATCGATGACCAGAGGATTTCCTTGTTCTCGCGGCGCAGCGCCAGCAGGGCATCGAGCACCAGCGCGAACGCCTTCTGCTTGTTCTCGGGCAGGCTTTGGTCGATTGACGTCACGGTTTGCTGCGACGTCTCCAAGTCTTCGTAGTAAATGAATTCGTCGCAGTTGTCGCGAAGCAGTTCCGACGTGGAGGACAGCATGCCGCATCCGATAACGTGCTTGCCGAGTTCCTTCAGCTTCGACACGAGCGGCGAGAAGTCGCTGTCTCCCGAGACGACGACGAACGTGTTGATGTGATCCTTGGAATACGCCAGGTCCATCGCATCGACACACAGCCGGATGTCGGCCGAATTCTTTCCGGTCTGGCTGCGGCGGGGGATTTCGATGAGTTCGATCGCCGCCTCGTGCAGGTCACCGGTGTAATTCGCGAACCGGTTCCAGTCGGCATACGCCTTCTTGGAGACGATCTTCCCCTTCTCGACCATGCGTTTGAGGACGCGTCGGATTTCAAACCGATCCCGCCGCCCCTGAAATCCAAGGGCCAAGTTTTCAAAGTCGATGAAGATGACGAGCGAGCGTTCGGTGTCGGCCATGGGGGGGAGTTTCGGTTTTGGAATTTCGATTTGCGATTGGAAGGAGGATGCCCCGGCTTCCAATGTCGCGAGGTATTGCGCGGGATTCTAACCGTTGAGCAGGGGCATTTGAAACGATGAGAGAGAGAAACAAGTGTCCTGATGGAGGGTCGGTAAGTTTGGAACACAAATCGGCAATCGGAAATCGGCAATCGCAAATCCTCTCATGGCACGGTGTGAACCATCAGCATGTCGTGCGATTGGGCCGACCAGTTCGAACTGGCGGCCAGCACGATGCGGCTGCCGGATTGCAGCACGTTTTCCCTCAAGCCCCATTCTTGCGCGAAGTTGAGCAGATGAGCCGGCGACGCGCTGGCCACCGTCGTCACCAGTGGCGTGATGCCCCATAGCAGGCACAATTGACGGGAAATATGTGGCGAGTCGGTCAGACCGAGCACCGGGACCGAGCAGCGTTGGCGTGAGACAGCCTGCGCTGTGCGACCCGTCTTGGTCGCCACGACGATCAGGTCCGCGCTCAGTCGCTCGGCGATCTTCACCGCGCCGATCGTGACGGCTTCGGTGACGGACGACGCCCGCGAGCGGGCCTGTGCCTGCTGGTCGACGGTTAGCGACGGCACCAGCAACCGCTCGGCTTCGCGAGCCAGCCGGCACATCGTGGTGACCGATTCGACGGGGTAGTCGCCGATGGCCGTCTCGCCGGACAGCATCACTGCGTCGGTGCCATCGAGCACCGCGTTCGCCACGTCGCTCGCTTCGGCTCGCGTCGGGCGGCTGTTCCGGTGCATGCTGTCGAGCATCTGCGTCGCCGTGATCACCGGGATGCGATGTTGATTGCACAATCGAATGATCCGCTTTTGAAGCGTCGGCACGAGAGCCAGATCGACCTCGACTCCGAGGTCGCCGCGAGCCACCATCACCGCGTCGGTCACTTCCAGAATCTTGTCCAATTCGCCGACCGCTTCCACCTTCTCGATCTTCGCAACGATTTTCGGCGCATGCCACGGGTGCAACTCGTCAATCGCCGATCGGAGTTGGGTGATGTCATCGGCGCTGCGGACAAAGCTCAAACCGACGAAGTCGATTTCGTTCTTGATGGCCCAGGCGAGGTCTTCGCGATCCTTGACTGTGAGACTGGGCGTGCTGAGCGCGACCCCCGGCAGGTTGATTCCCTGCTTGCTGCGAATTTCCCCCGGCTGTTCCACCACACAAACCAACCGGCCTTCGTCCGCGTGTTTCTCGACGACGCGCATCGACACCGTGCCGTCCGCCAACAGCACGCGGTCATCGGGATTCAGGTCATCGATGAGCGGCGCGTAGGTACACGTCAGTTGGTGGGGCTGCTGTTGCCGCCCCGAGCGGACGAATTCGAAACGGGCGTTCGGCAAGCAGGTGAGCGGGTCTTGCAGCAGGTTTTCGAGGCGAATCTTCGGGCCGGACAAGTCGCCAAGAATTCCGATCGGCCGGTTGAGCTCCTTCCCGACCTCGCGAATGGCCGTGACGATTCCGGCCAGCCAATCGTATTGGCCGTGCGCGAAATTCAGGCGGAAAACGTCCACGCCCGCGAGCACCAACTCTCGCAACCGTTCAAGACTTGCACAGGCCGGTCCGACGGTGGCGATGATTTTCGTTTTGACATGAGAATGCGGCTCGACCGCCTGTGGACGCTGCACTGAAACTCCTCTGAGATCGTGGAGAGTGTTGCCAGTCTGGCGGCCAGATCGTACAAGAACGCTCCGCGGGCCGGTAGGGACGGCGCTGCACGTGGGCCGTAGATCGTGAGCCCCGGTCGTCCGCGAGCGCTCACCAAGATGCCAAATCCAAAATTGAAAATCGGAAATCAAAAATGAAGACCATTCTCGTCACCGGCGGCGCGGGGTTTCTCGGCAGTCATCTCTGCGACCTGCTGTTGGCTCGCGGAGACGAAGTCATCTGCGTGGACAATTTTTTCAGCGGACGCAAGGAGAACATCGCGCACCTGCGGAACCACCCGCGCTTCGAACTCATCCGCCACGACATCACCAACCCGCTGTTCATCGAAGTCGATCAGATTTACAACCTCGCCTGCCCGGCGTCCCCCGTGGCCTATCAGTACAACCCGATCAAGACAATCAAAACGTCGACCGAGGGGATGATCCGCATGCTGGGCTTGGCGAAGCGCTGCAAGGCCCGCATCCTGCAAGCGTCCACGTCGGAGGTTTATGGCGATCCCGAAGTCCATCCGCAGACGGAAGATTATTGGGGCAACGTCAACCCACTCGGTCCGCGAAGCTGCTACGACGAAGGCAAACGCGTGGCGGAATCGCTCTGCATGAATTACCACCTGGCGCACAAATTGGAAGTGCGGATCATCCGCATCTTCAATACTTACGGCCCACGCATGGACCCAAACGACGGGCGAGTCATTTCAAATTTCATCACGCAGGCATTGCGTGGTGAACCGCTGACGATCTTCGGCAACGGGCAGCAAACGCGATCGTTCTGCTTCGTGGATGACCTGCTGAATGGGATGATGCGGCTGATGGATCAGGACGTGACGACCGGTCCAATCAACATCGGCAACCCCGGCGAATTCACGATGCTCGAACTGGCACAACTCGTCCTCGAACTGACCGAATCGAAGTCGTCGCTCAAAAATGTCGACCTTCCGAAGGACGATCCGAAGCAGCGCTGCCCCAACATCACACTCGCCAAATCGATACTCGGCTGGGAACCGCGCGTGCCGCTGCGCGAAGGCTTGCAGAAGACGATCGCGTATTACCGCGAGTTGCTGAAGCTGTGAGCATGAGCGTAGGGTGGGACCAGCGCAGCGCCGGCCCACCGCATCCGCTCCCAATGGTGGGCCGGCGCTGCGCTGGTCCCACCCTACGTTTCTACGGCCACCAAGTCTCTCAGGATCACCAAGCGTCGCTGGTCGAGATTCGCTTGCGCCGCGTGGTAACTGCACGGGCGTTGAATCTCACGGTCCAAGGCATCGCGAAGGTTGGAGACGATTCCAGCGTGCGGGTAACTGGCGACAACAGTTTGAACCAGCAGGGGCAATTCCGCATCGGCGCATCGGACAGCCGCCGAACACAGCAACGCACGCAGATCGTCGGCATGTCTCCAAGCGGCAGGTCGGTCCACATCGTGCTGCATCTCAAAGTCACACCAAGTGGCCCGACCGGTCGATGGCTCAAACAGCACGTTGCCCACAGTCGCATCTCCGTGACTGGCGAGGCCGAACTGTCCGCTGGGTGTGGCGGGTTGGATTTGATGCAACTCTCCCAACGCCTTGCAGGCGCTGCTGACGGCGAGCATTCTGTCTAACTGCGATGGCCCGGCAGTCGTGAGCCAATCGTCGAGTCGCTCTCCGGGCAGAGCAGGCAACCACAACACGTCCTGCTCAACGAGAGGCGTCAACTTGTACAACACTGCAAAAAATTGTTCCTCGCGCCGGGTCCACTCCGCAAACGAAAGAATCTGAACTCCAGCCCCCTGCCGGGCGAGCCACTGGTTTCCGGCCCAGATCAACGGAGCGGTCAGCCAGCGACGCTGTTTGCGGCAGTACCAGGTTCCTTCATCACGTTGAACACGATCCACTCGGTTGTACCGCACGGCCGCGGCCAGCGTTCCAAGGCATGAGACGGCTCGATGGCGCAGGGATGACAGGTCGGACACGATCGTTATCCCCGACGCGGTAGCCACTCTCGCCAGAGAGTGGGCGTTTTTCTCTGTGGAACCCACGGTCTGGCGACCGTGGCTACGTCTCGATTGCCTGCGAGAGATTTACTCAGCGAATGTCGGTGCGATAAGAAACCCGTCCCCGAAAGTCGACGACCGCCCAAGCCCACTTCAGAAACGTGCGGCAATATCCAAACGGTTGCCGTTCCATGCGACGGCTGGACGTTTTTCCGATCAACGTCCGGTCGTAAATCAGCCGGTCTGGCCGCTGTCGATACAGGCCTGCCAGAATCGGCCACTCCTCACCAATCACGACTCGTTCGTCAAATGGTCCGAGTTCCTCGAACACGGCGCGAGTGCAAAACATCAGCGCCGGCATCGCCTTGGCTTTGGCCAACGGAAGCCGTCGCACCTGATTCCAAAAGAACCACCAACAGCGAGAACGGAGACCGCCGTCTAGTGCGCCCAGGGAAAACATCCCCGCTTCGTACTGCCGCAGGTCACAATGCTCCAGCACTCGAATGAATGCATCTTCCGGGACCAAAGTGTCGGCATCCACAAAGATCAGGATGTCTCCTCGCGCCCGATGCGCTCCCCAATTCCTAGCCCGAGCCGCGCCGAGAGTTGGGCAATGCTCGATTCGGAATTGCAACGGCTGTTTGTGGCTTCTGGCAAGGTTGACTGTGTCATCGACGCTGCCGTTGTCGACCAGGATCACCTCGGACGCCACCGCAGTCGGCAATCGCGATTGCGCGGTCCCAATTGCATCCAGCGTCTGCGCAATCCAGGACTGTTCGTTGTACGCCGGAATGATGACCGACAAGCGGATGGTCATGGCACGGGGGATGACTCCCAGACAAACAGGTCGCGGCTGAGGAATCGATGGCCGGAAAAGTGCCCCGGCGAAGTTTCGATGACGACTTCACGCAGCGTGAGTTGCGCCCGACGGCCCAACTCGATCAATTCTTCGCGAGTCCAAAAACGTCGCGGCCTGAGGGGACATGGCACGCGGCCGATGAAGCGTGTGATGCGAGCGAGCCGAAATGCGAACCGTCCCAGCCAAAACTCACGGAACTTCAGCAGTGCCAAGCCCACGCCTCCGCGATACGTCGATTGCAGAACGAGGACGCGACCGGCGGTGACACGACCTGCCTCTCGCATGAGTTGCAGGGGATCGTCCGGATAGTGCAGCACGAAAAGCAGCAGACTGGCCGCAAATTCGCCATCACCGAAGGGCAATCGATGTCCATCGAACAGCGCCGGACCGTTGCCAACAGTGTGCATGTCCACGACGTCGGCTTCTGCAAACTCAAGGTTTGTCATGGCTCGCAATGCGGCCGCGTTGTGTCCCGTTCCCGACCCCACATCGAGCACGCGACCGGCACGCGGCAGATGCGGCGATATTCTTTTCGCAAGCAGGTCGGCGCGACGTGTGGCCAGCCTGTGCCAACCGAGATTCATCGTCTGGTCCCTCCGAACAATCGCTGCTCCAGGTCTCCGACCAACACAGGACGCCGTCCTTCTCTGAGCAGCCGCTGACAAATCAACACCGCACGCGGCAGGAATCCACGCGACACATCGGCCGGATGGATGACGATCGTCGGCAAGGCCGATGGTCGCCATCGAAACCGCAGGCTTCCGTACGTCTCCGCGATGTGACCCAGCCAGCCAATTCTTCCACAGTCCCACGACCAGGTCGCCAGCGGAATCGTACCGTGTCCGACGAATTCCAAACCATGCATCCCCAGCACGAATCGCAGCCCGTGACGCAACAGAACTGCTGACGTTGCTTGTCCCCGCTGCCAAGCAGGGGGCAGGAATCCCACCGGACGATTCGGCAACAGACCGTCCATCATTTCCAGTCCGGCTGCGATCCGTGCCTCGCATTCGGCTTCGGTCAGACGCGAGAATTCGTCCGCTCTCCCAGTCAACTGCGACAGGCAGGTCGCCGACTTGTCGTTCTGATGACGATAACCGTGCAACAGTACTTCCTGAAACGATTCGTTGACGGTCTGCCAGAACTCGCGGTGCGCGACATCGGATTTCAACCCATGCCAACACGGGACGACGGCGGCAGTGGAACACGTGCCGACCAGCGGGTCCAACACTCTCAGAATCTGATCGATTTCGCCGGAAAAATTTGGCGTCACATCGTGGACGACGACTAGGAATCGCGTTGCGGCAAGTTCCCGAGAGGTCGCGATTATGTCCGTCATGCTTCGCGCCTCCGCGTTTCGACGGGAATATGTCAGGCCATTTTTGTGGTAGCCACTCTCGCCAGAGAGCGGGAGTTTTTCCCTGCGAAACCCACGGTCTGGCCGGTTTGTTGATTTAATGTGGCGGTGGCA
>JACRIH010000423.1 GCA_016235885.1 Planctomycetales bacterium
CATTTTCGGCATCATCAATCGCCGCGTGATGCGACGCGGCAGCTTCACATCCAAACTGGACCTGATCGAAAAACTCGAACGCTTCATCAGGTACTTCAATGAGACAATCGCCAAACCCATGAACTGGACCTACACCGGACGGCCGACTCGCAACACTCCCACACCACGCCCACGAACCTGGCGTCAGCTTAGGACGACTGAGAAGATTGGGAAACAACTCGCTCTGGTGGGAATGAAATTGTAATCGGCGGTACTAGCGCCGTGCCGCTCACAATTGACCTCAGCAAATCGGGAAGTTATTTCGTGCCTGTTCCGAAACCCAGCACCAGATCAGCGACTGAAGTCAATTTGTTTCATATCGAATCAGGTCGCTGGGAGTTATCCGGCGGTTTTCACCGAAGCCAATCTTTCCCTCGACACCATAGTACACGCGCAGAACGTACGGCTTGAGCACACCTCTCCAAGTGTAGGTATCCACCCGCCATTCGGGTAACAGAAAAATGTTGATCGGTTCTGTCGCGTAATCAGGATTTCCAAAAATCAGCGGAGGGACGTCATTCACAGACACCGAGCGTTGCTCGATTCCCGGTGCGTTTTCAGTGGCATCGATGGCCGACTGAATGGCGTTCTTCGTTTTCGAGAACCCGTCGTGTGCCCGCCACTGCAAAACCACAACCACGAGGAGACCGGAAATCAAGCTCCAGACGATCGCGCGTTCGACTTGCGAACGTGGCTTTCGTGGTGACGGGGGAACGGCTGGCGTTTCGCTGGAAATGACCTTGGAGGCGTCGTCGGACATGGCAGTCTCCTGCGAAGTACAATCCAAAACGGAGAACTAGACTTCCTGGGTGCCTCCCGACGCGAATCACCCGGGCGCAGCCGCTGGCGGAGGCTTCTGGTGCAGGCCCGAGTTCACTTCCTTGACGACCTCCAGCAGGATTGCCGGGTCGTTCGTGGTCACCACGTGTTCGATGCGCCGCGGCGGAACATTCATCCGCGTCATGAGGTCGCGGGCGGTCTGCCAAAGCTTGGCCCGCTTCTTTCCCTCAGCGAGAAACAATTCGGTGACCAATTCCGACAGACGCTGCTGATCGATCTGATCGCGGTTGTCGTAGTAGCGCCGGATGATCTTCTTTTGGTGCTCGGTATGATCCCGCATCGGGTCACCGTGGGACGAAACTAATGAGAACCCGTCAAGCCGGGAATTCGGGCAGGTGAAAGCAGAACTTGCCGAAACGAATCTCAGAATGAAACAGCCGCCACGGGGACTCGAACCCTGGACCTACGCTTTACGAAAGCGTCGCTCTACCAACTGAGCTATGGCGGCAAAACTCTTCTCGTCACGATCTTGTCAACTTTCCGGGTGGCATGCGATCGACACTAGATTCCAACTCCGCCGGTCGCCGCACCCAAGTTTGACACGGGCCAGAGGATACCAAAAAAAGAACGGGTCACAAGCCTGTAAAACGGCATGTCATTGACCACCTCATTCGACAGGAAGCCGAGAGATTGACTAATGAATTACCGTGGCCCTTCTGGCCCATTTCGGTCCGTGGACTGATGACAACATCAAACGAAAACTCTGGTTCAATGACGAGTCGAGGCTGTCTCGATTGATGGGTGCCGCGGCAGGGACGGGACGGCATTCGGGATCACAAACTTCGCAATCGCAATCCGTCGGTGACGAGCCAATGTCTGAGGGAGGCGAGACACCGAATCCGAGAAACGAAAACTGGATTGAGGAGCGAGCCTCAGTATCGTACCCTGAAGACCGTACCGTGGTCAGCGTTCGGCCATGCAAGCCATACGAATCCGTTTCGGCCTCGCAGACACTACCGAGTTACACAAGCTATCCCACCGCAGTTCGTAAATCCCCACCAAACCTGTCACCCCGATGCGTGACCTGACCAAGTTAGCCGTCGCCATTGCGTTGGGAGTGTTGCCGCTCTCCAGCGGCGGCATTTCGAGAGCCTCTGCTGACGAGGCCGCCCGCGTTGCCAACTCGGCCGTTGAGCCGATGACGGTGCCCCTGAGTTTTGCCAACGACATCTTGCCGGTCTTGAGCAAATTGGGTTGCAACAGCGGAAGCTGCCACGGCCGAGCGATCGGGCAGAATGGTTTCAAGCTGTCGCTGTTTGGTTTTGATCCGGGCTTCGACTATGCGGCGCTGGTGCATGAAGGTCTTGGACGGCGAGTCTCGCCCGCCGCGCCGGATGATTCGTTGATGCTGCTCAAAGCAACCGGCGCGATGCCGCATGGGGGCGGAGTGCGCATGACTGCCGATTCGGAGTCGTATCGGCTGCTGCGGCGTTGGATCGAACAAGGCTCGCCGTTGGGACGTGACGACGAACCGCACGATGTGAAATTGGAGGTCACTCCGGACGAACGCATCGTGCAAGGGAAGTCGCAGCAGCAATTGCGAGTCGTGGCACATTACTCCGACGGTTCGACGCGCGATGTCACACAGATCGCTCGATTCGACACTCAGCATCCGGACATCCTGACGGTGACGCCCGACGGGCTTGTGCAGACCACCGATCGAGCGGGCGAGACGTCAGTCATGGTGCGGTATCAAAACTGTGTGGCGACATCGCGATTCGTGTCGCTCACGGAGCAAGCGAAACCAGAGTCCGCCTACGCTCCGTTCAAACCCAAGAATTTCGTCGACGAATTGGTTCTGGCGAAATGGCGGAAGCTGCACATTGCTCCGAGTTCCGAGGCGGGCGATGCAGAGTTCTTGCGGCGAGTCTTCCTCGACGCGATGGGGACACTCCCCACGCCGCAGGAAGTGCGTGACTTTGTGGCGGACGGTGCTCCCGATAAACGAGACACGCTGATCGACCGCATTCTGGAACGCGAGGAGTTCTTCGATCAGTGGGCGCACCGTGTCGGCGACCTGTTGCGAAACCGCATCGGTGATTCCAACGCCAAGGACAATACGATCGCGTTCGCCAAGTGGATCCGGCAATCGCTGGTCGAGAACAAGCCCTACGATCAGTTCGTGCGAGAGATCATCACCGTCACCGGCAAGCGTAGCGATCATCCGCAGATGGATTGGTATCGCTGGGCGATTACGAATGAGAATCGCGTCGAAGACACCGCGCAGGCGTTCTTGGGGCTGCGAGTCTCGTGCGCCAACTGCCACAACCATCCGTTCGAGAAAGTCAGTCAAGGCGACTACTGGCAGTTTGCCGCCTTCTTCGCCCGTTTGAAATCGGTCACGTACGGCAGCGTCGATGAACTGAGCCTCAACGAGAAGGGGGAGGTCAAGCATCCTCGCACCGAGAAACTTCTCGCGCCCAAGGCGTTCGGCGGTCCCGAATTCGCCTACGTGGCGGGTGAAGACCCTCGCGCGAAACTCGCAGAGAGGCTGACGGCCGCCGACAACCCGTACTTTGCCCGTGCGATCTGCAATCGAGTCTGGGGGCATTACCTGGGAGTCGGCTTGGTCGATCCCGTGGACGACATGCGCGCCACCAATCCCCCCAGCAATCCGGAACTCATGGACGCGCTCGCGCGGGACTTCGTCGCACACAAGTTCGATCTGAAGCATTTGATGAAGACCATCTTGAAGTCGCGTGCTTACGGATTGAGTTCCTCTCCGACAGACGACAACCGTGCTGACACTCGCAACTACGCGCGGTATTTCTCGCGGCGGTTGGAACCGCATGTGTTGTTGGACGCCATCAGCAGCGCGACGGGCGTGCCGCAGAAATTCGAAGACTACCCGGAGATCAAGAAGGCGATCCTGCTGCCCAATGAGAAGGCCCGCAGCGAATTCCTCGAAATCTTCGGCCGCTCTGAACGCACGACGCCGTGCGAATGCGAAACCAGCCTGGCTCCGAATCTTTCGCAGGTTTTGTACCTGCTCAACTCGGACGAATTGCAGAGGAAGCTGTCGGCCAAAGACGGAGTCCTCGACGAATTGGCAAAGCCCGAAAAGCCGAATGCCGACGTCGTGGAAGATTTGTTCCTGCGCACGTTCTCCCGACTTCCTCGCCCTGACGAACTTCAGGACGCGATCAAGCAGATTGAAAATGAGAAGAATCCCAATCGACGGACAGTGCTCGAAGATCTCTTGTGGACGCTGCTGAATTCCAAGGAGTTTCTGTTCAACCATTAAGGAAATATCCAGGCGAGCCGGAGGGCATCAGCCCCCGGACTGTTGTGCAGTCGTACGGGGGCTGACGCCCTCCAGCTCGCCTGGTTGGCTGTGACGAATGAGGAACGCAATCATGATTCCATCACTTCAACTCACTCGCCGCGGATTCCTGCAAGCGGGGGCCGTTTCGTTCGGTGGCGTCGCGTTGGCGAATCTGTTGCAAAGCGAGGCCGCTGGCGCTTCTGCCGCAGAAAAACGCAGCGTGATTTTGCTCATGCAAAAAGGTGGTCCAAGTCAATTGGACATGTGGGACATGAAGCCGGACGCGCCGGTGGAATATCGCGGCGAGTTCTCCAGCATCCCCAGCAACATCCCCGGCTATCGTGTCTGCGAGTTGATGCCGAAGCTGGCTCAGATGTGCGACAAGCTGGCCATCTTGCGGACGGTGTACCACTCGATGATGGACCACGGCGAAGGGATGCACATTGCGATGACCGGCTACGCGCCGATCCGGAATATCAAATCGTCGGGACAACAAGCTCCCAGCTTGGGCAGCATCGTGTCGAAAGAACTCGGTTGGCGAGCGGGCCTGCCCGGCTACATCGCCGTGCAAAAAGAAATCGGCTTCGGCCGGTCCGCTTACTTGGGGATTGCCCATGATCCCTTTGAGACGTTCGGCTATCCGACCAGTGATGGTTTTCGGGTGCGCAATCTCCGCTCCACCGACGGCGTCAACGCCGCTCGATCCGAGAACCGACGGGCAATGCTGGAGCGATTCGACACGCTGCTTCGCGACGCGGACACCTCCGGAGCGATCGGTGCGATGGACACGTTCCGCCGCCAAGCCTTTGAACTGGCCACCAGTCCGCAAGTGCAAGAAGCATTCGATCTCAGCCAGGAAGACGCGGCGACTCGCGAGCGATATGGCCGCAAGAGCAACGCCGGCCAATCCATGTTGTTGGCACGGCGTCTTGTCGAGCGGGGTGCTCGGTTCGTGACCGTCGCGACCGACTATGAGAAACCGTGGGACTCGCACGAGGACAATTTCACCGCTCACCGACGCAACATACCGGGATACGACGACACGGTCTCGGCATTGCTGACAGATCTCGACACGCGCGGTCTGCTCAATCACACGCTGGTCATCATCGGCGGCGAGTTTGGTCGCACGCCGCGCATCAACGCCAAAGCCGGCCGCGATCACTGGCCGACTTGCTACACGACGATCCTGGTCGGAGGCGGTGTCAAACGCGGCATCATTCTCGGTACCAGCGATCCGCTGGGCGAGCTGCCGAAAGAGCGGCCCATCAGCATTCAAGACGTCTACGCCACGATGTATCACCTGCTGGGGATCGACTACACGAAGAACTATCTGAATGAAGCGAACCGTCCGGTGCCGATCGTGAATTACGGCGAGCCGATTGAAGAGATTCTGTAACCACACATCGCATCAAACAGAATTGGACGGTTTCGATTCCATTCCAAATTCGATTAGACAGCCTAATACAACCCAACAGCTACGCAGCGACAACTGGCATGATGATGAAAACGGTCGTGTATCGCGGCGGTGTCGTTACTTTTCGCATCCCAATGGAATGGGTCGAGGAATATGACGACTATCGTGGCGGTACATTCTATGGAAATGCGCCAAATGCAGGGACGCTTCGGCTTCAAATAACAACAATGGCTACTGACAGGCTCGTGACCGCCGACTTTGTCTTCACAGAGGCGACCAATGTTTCACCATGGGCGCGAGGTGGTCATCCGAGCGATGTCCAACGATACCCGAACGGGAACACCGTTGTGCGATACTCCAAGAAGTCATTCTCGTGGTTCAAGAGAATCGTGATTCACTTTTGGGAGGTCTACAATCCAGTTCCACCTCATCACATGCGAATCGCATTGTTCTCGTACACGATTTTGAAATCTCGCGAATCTGATCGAACAATTCTCCAAGAACTCGAATTCCTCGATGGCGAGATCCGCGCCGCCGAGTTTTATTCCGAAGTCGGGCAATAGGCGTAGCCAGAGGATGAAGTTCGAAGGCACGCCATTCGATGTTCAGCAAGTTCAAACTGACTTTTGCGCACGCCAATGAAGCTGCTCTTGAAAATCGCGGTGGTGATGGCTGACTGGTCGGCACTGGCCGGTGCCGTGTGCATCGGCGCAGATGCCATCAGCATCGAAGTCCCGCTGCGATCCAAGCCGGTGGAGTTCACTACCGAGATCGCTCCGATTCTGCGTGCTAACTGCATTGCCTGCCACAACGAAAAGAAAGCCAACGGCAGCCTCATTCTGGAATCACCGCAGTCGATTCTGAAGGGGGGCGAGCAAGGTCCGGCAGTGGTGGCTGGCAAGAGCACTGAAAGCCTGCTGCTGAAAGTCGCCGCACATCAGCAAGAGTCGGTGATGCCTCCGCCTGACAACATCGTCGGAGCGAAACCTCTGACTCCGACGCAATTGGGATTGCTCAAACTCTGGATCGATCAAGGAGCCACCGGCAGTATTTCCACAAGCCGCGACATCCGGTGGCAGTCACTGCCGACGGGATATCAACCAGCTTTGGCGACAGCCGTGACTCCGGATGGTCAATTCGCCGTGTGCAGTCGCGGCAATCGGCTGGCTGTTTACCACCTGGCGACGGGCAAGCTGACGACGATGTTGGTTGATCCCGACTTGAACGGCTCGGCAGGTGAATCGCCTTCCGATGTTGCGCATCGCGATCTTGTGCGTTGCCTCGCGTTTGATTCGGCCGGCGACGTGCTGGCCTCGGGCAGTTTTCGTGAGGTCAAGTTGTGGCGACGACCGCGAGTGACTCGCATCGCCGAGTTGGCACACGACGCGGCGGTTCAGTCGGCGGCGGTCAGCGCGAATGGTCGTTGGGCTGCGACGGGTGACGAGAGTGGTCGCATTCGCATTTGGGAAATCAGTACCGGCAAGACGACGCAGTCCTTCGCAGCGCATCAAGCGGCGGTGACGGGAATCGTCTTTTCGTCTGACGCGACCGCACTGTTTTCAGGCAGCATCGACAGGTCGCTGCGAGCGTGGAACGTCGCCAACGGC
>JACRIH010000411.1 GCA_016235885.1 Planctomycetales bacterium
CACCACATGCATCTGATCGAACAACCGCGGCTCGGCGGAGCTGGGAAACCACACCCGCCCGGCAAGAAATGTCTGAGCCTGAAAGAGGTAGCTGTATTCGTCATGCACGGCGGGTGGCATGTCGTCAAAGGATTGTCCGACGAACGCACTTTGTCCCAGTGACAGCGCGGCCACACACACCGACAGCCAAACGGCGGACTTCAATGAACCCGAAGCGTCGAGGGTCGCGGATGATGAAACAACGGTAAGCGTTGGTGCGGCGGGCGGTGACGAGACTGTTTGCGCCAGAACCTTCGTCTTGCCTCGTCGTCTTGCGGCGGACGGAGTCACTTGGTCAGCCGGTCGTGCTCCTGATTCTGTCGGTGATTCCTGAGTGTCGCCGCGCATCCCAAAGATCAGGCGCACTCCGCCGATCCATGCCAGCGGCGCAATCAAGAGCAGGGGGATGAACGGTGTCGTCTGCTGGTTGAACCCGACCAGCCATCCCAGAATTCCTCCCGGTCCCTCCAGACTGACCGGCAACCGCGCCACTTCGCAGTACAACACAACGATCCACGCCAGCGCATAGGCCACGATCTGGGCCAGCAGCAGGCGACGCGATGGGCTGGTTCCCGACACGGCTCACGCTCAGGAATGAGGCTTGGCGGTTCCGGACGCCCACGTGGTGCGTTCGATGAACGTCGTGTCCACGTCGCCCGAATGGAACGCGGGGTGGGCGAAGATTTCTTGCAGCAGCGGGATCGTGGTCTTCACCCCTTCGATTTCGAATTCGGCGAGGGCCCGGCGCATGGTGGCGATCGCCTGGTCTCGCGTCGGGCGGTGGACGATCAGTTTGCCGATCATCGAATCGTAATTCGGACCGACCACGTAATCCTGATGCACGTGGGAATCGAACCGCACACCGGGCCCACCGGGCACTCGCAGTTTGGTGATCTTGCCCGGCGAAGGCCGGAAGTTGTGCGCGGGGTCTTCGGCATTGATCCGCACTTCAATCGCGCATCCTTCGCACGGGATGTTCTTCTGTTTGAACGGCAACTCTTCGCCGGCGGCCACGCGGATTTGCTGTTGGATCAAGTCGATCCCCGTGACCATCTCAGTCACGGGATGCTCGACCTGAATACGGGCGTTGACCTCGATGAAATAAAAGTTGTTGTCCTTGTCCACGATGAACTCGCACGTGCCAGCGTTCGTGTAGCTGGCCGCTTTGGCCAGCCGCACGGCAGCTTTGCACAGTTCTTCCCGCACCGATTTCGGCAGAGTCGGAGCCGGACTTTCTTCCACGAGCTTTTGATGTCGCCGTTGCAGCGAACAATCGCGCTCCCACAGATGGATCACGTTTCCATGGTGATCGGCGATGAACTGCACTTCGACGTGGCGCGGTCGCTCGACGTACTTTTCGAGGTACACGCCCGCGTTCTTGAACGCCTTCTCGGCTTCGGCGGCGGCCTGCTTCAATCCGTTCTTCAAGCTCGAGTCGTCAATCGCCACGCGCATTCCTTTGCCGCCACCACCGGCTGTCGCCTTGATCAGGATCGGGTAGCCGATCTTCTTCGCGATCCGCAGTGCCTCGGCTTCGCTGTCGATCAGTCCATCACTGCCGGGAACGAGCGGCACTTCCGCCGCCTGGGCAATTGCCTTCGCCGAAATCTTGTCGCCGAGTTTCCCCATCGCTTCGTGCGACGGACCAATGAACGTGATGTGACACGACTGGCACACTTCGGCAAAGTGGGCGTTCTCGGACAGAAATCCATAGCCGGGATGAATGGCCTGCGCGTTGCCGACCTCGGCCGCGGCGATGATCCGGTTGATCAGCAGGTAGCTCTCCGACGACGGAGCCGGGCCGATGCAGAATGCCTCGTCAGCGAGGCTCAGATAGTGCGCCCCGCGATCCGCTTCACTGAACACGGCGACGGATTCGATGCCGAGATCCTTGCAAGCGCGAATGACGCGCAAGGCAATTTCACCCCGGTTGGCCACGAGCACGCGTTGGAACATGGTGTTGATTTCCGGTTTTCGATTGCCGATTTCCGATTGAAAACGCCGTGGAGCCTCGATCCAATCGGCAATCGAAAATCGGCAATCGAAAATCCCCTATCCCAGATTGATTTTGAACAGCGGCTGCCCAAACTCCACCGGGTCGCCATTTTTCACGAGGACGGCGGTAATGGTGCCGTTCATTTCCGCCGGAATCTGGTTGAAGACTTTCATCGCTTCGATGATGCACACGACCGTGTCTTCCTTTACTTTCGACCCGACGCTGACGAACGGCGGGTCCGTCGGAGCGGCCGCAACGTAGAACGTGCCGACGGTCGGACTCTTGATCACCACACCATCGTCGGCCGGCGCTGCCGCAGGCATCACGGAACTGCCCGCTGGTGCCAACTGAACTGCGGCTGGAGTCATCGGCATCGGCGGCGGCATGTGCATGCCCGCGAACGGTCCCGCGGACACGACTTGCGTGACCTCTTGCGGCCCGCGGCGCAATTGCCAGCGTTCCGCGCCGCTCCGAAGATCGATCTCGGTGAGACCGTTCTTCTCCATCATTTCGATCAGCTCTTTGAGCTTGTCCAGATTGAACGGCGTGCCGGCGGTGGGTGGTTCTTTCGACATGCTGCGTTTTCTCCCAGCCTGACGTTTCTTGCGTGACATTGTCGCACTCGGCTCGACGAATCGTTTAACCCGGAGCCAGCGGCGACGGAGTGCCGGACGTTCCGCCGTCGCCGTTGGCTCCGGGTTAAACTACGACGAGAGCTTCCTCCCATGATTTCGGAACGGAGGTCAACACTTCGGGGCCGTCGGCCGTGATCAGCACGTCGTCCTCGATTCGCACTCCGCCCCAATCGGGGAGATACACCCCCGGCTCGACGGTCACAATCATCCCCGGCTGCAACTCGGTTTGAGATGTAGCGCTCAGCCGTGGCCCTTCGTGGATGTCCAGCCCGATTCCGTGTCCGAGTCCGTGATTGAAGTGCTTGCCGTAGCCCGCGTCGGTGATCACCTTGCGAGCGACGGCATCGACATCGCAGCACTTGGCTCCTGGCCGGAGAGCCGCGATGCCGGCACGTTGTGCCTCAAGTACAAGTCGGTAAACCTTCTCCAATTTCGGGCTGAGCCTACCGGTGACCAAAACCCGAGTCAAGTCACTCTTGTAGCCCGAAGTTGCCTCGCTGCCCCAGTCCACCAGCACGAAATCCGCATCCGAAATCCGCACGCCGGTCGGTCGCCCGTGAGGCAACGCGGCCCGTGCGCCGACTCCGACAATCGGCGTGAAGCTGGCCCCCTTCGCCCCGAACGCGCGCATCGTGTGCTCGAGGTCGTGTGCCACCTGCCGCTCGGTTTGATCGCCGCGCAGATTCGCCCGCATCACCGCGAAAGCCTTTTCGGCCTGACGAATGGCCTCGCGGATCTCTTTCAATTCGACCGCGTCTTTCACCTGCCGCAGCTTTTCGACGTGTCCTTCGAGTGACACGAATTCGGCGGCCGGAACCAACTCCTGGAACTTCGCAAGCTGAGCCACCGTGACTTCGTCGGCTTCAATTCCAACCTTCTTCAACTTGGTCGAAGTGAGAACATTGCCAGCCGCGTTCTCGATCTTCTCGGATGGGGGCCGAATGTACGTCTCCAGCTCGGGGCATTCGTCGCCAAGTTGAATTTCGTACCGCCCGTCGGAGATAAGAATGGCGAGTCGTCTGCCGATCAGCAGAAAACTCGAATCGCCAGAAAACCCCGTGAGGTAGGTCACGTTGGTGACGTTCGTCACCAGCATCGCCTCAACCTCCGTGGCCTTCAGCCCCGCCACCAATTTCTGCCGCCGCTCCGCGAACCGATCTCGTGGCATTTTCATCCTCATGGCATGACCAAAAAACCGCGTCGGAGTTTAGCCGCAGCAGTTACCGCGTGCGAGCGAACTGTCCTCAGACTGACTTCTTGGAAGCCGATTTCGATCTGCTATACTCCGCCCCGTGACGCACGCGGCCTCGCGTGCTGGAATTCGTTTTGAGGCGCGAGAGGCCGCGTGCTGCAAGTTTTCTGGCTGAAAAATTCATGGCTGACACGAAGTATCGAGTGCTCATCACGGACAATCTGGCTCCCGCCGGCATCAAGCTGCTGGAGGAAACCGGGCGGATCGAGGTCGTCAATCGTTCGGGATTGAAACCTGCCGAGGTGCGAGAGGCGCTGCAGTCGGCGGACGGGATCATCATCCGCAGCGGAACCACGTTGACAGATGAGTTGCTGGCGGGGCAGAAGCGGCTCAAAGTCATCGTGCGCGCCGGCGTGGGTGTGGACAACATCGACCTGGCCGCTGCCACGCGCGAAGGGATCGTCGTGATGAACACTCCGGCGGGGAATACGACCAGCACCGCCGAGCACACGATCGCCATGCTGTTGGCGCTGTCGAGAAACATCGGAGCCGCCGATGCCAGCATGAAGGCGGGCAAGTGGGACCGGAAATCGTTCACGGGGACTCAGCTTGCCGGCAAGACGCTGGCGGTCATCGGCCTCGGTCGCATCGGCCTCGCCGTCGCGCAGCGGGCGAAAGGTCTGGAGATGAAAGTCATCGGCTACGACCCGCTGTTGTCCGAGGAACGGGCGGCGGAACTTGGAATCGAACTGTCGCGCGTCGTGGACGACGTCGTCACCCGCTGTGATTTCCTGACGGTTCACACACCGCTCACGGACGAAACTCGCGGCATCATCAACGCCGAGCGGCTGGCGAAAATGAAGAAGGGGGTGCGGATCATCAACTGCGCCCGCGGCGGCATTGTGGACGAAGACGCGCTCGCCGACGCGATCGAAAGCAAGCATGTCGCCGGCGCGGCACTCGATGTGTTTGTGAAGGAACCGCCCGGAGACAACCGGCTGACGAAGTTGCCGGGCGTCCTCACCACGCCGCATCTCGGAGCGTCCACCGAGGAAGCTCAGGAATTGGTCGCGGTCGAAGCGGCCGAAATCATTTCGGGCTTCCTGATTCGCAGCGAGGTCCGTCACGCGGTGAACATGATCCCGGTCTCCGCCGCCGAAATGGTCGGATTGAAAGCGTACCTCGATCTCGGTCGCCGGCTGGGCCTGCTGCTCGGGCAACTCAAACGCGGCTCGGGGGTGAAGTCGGCGAACATCGAATACCGTGGCGAAGCGGTCGGCAAGCACACCAAATTGATCACGTCGGCGTTCGCGGCCGGCCTGCTCGAAAACTCGCTGACAGAGAATGTGAACATCGTCAACGCCCAACTGCTCGCCCAGTCGCGCGGGATCACGATCAACGAAACGTCGTCCCGCGAAGTCGGCGACTTTGCCACGCTGATCAAGGCCACCGTCGAAACCGATTCGGGCGAACTGTCCGCTTCGGGCACGATCTTCGGCAAGCAGTTCCTGCGACTCGTCCGCCTCGGCCCCTTCGGCCTCGATGCTTATCTCGACGGCCTGCTGCTGATCTACCGCCACCACGACGTGCCCGGATTGATCGGCCACATCGGCACGGTGTTCGGCCGGCAGGGTGTGAACATCGCGCACATGGCGCTCGGCCGAGGTGAAAAGGGCGGAACGGCAATCGCCGTGTTCAATCTCGACAACGAACCGTCCGCCGAAGCGCTGGCGGAAGTGCAGCAGCATCCCGAAGTGACAGGGATTGAATTAGTGCGGCTGCCGGTCGCCGGTGCCCCGCTGCCGTGGCTGGTCGCGAAATAGTGTCGGATGATGAGTGAGCGAACTCCCTCTCCCCTTCGGGGGAGAGGGCTGGGGTGTGGGGGCCATCAACCGCGCGGCGTCCCCCTCACCCCCGACCCCTCTCCCCCGAAGGGGAGAGGGTAGAAGAATTGTTGCGCGGGCCGAATACAATTCGCGATGTCCATCATCATCCCACTGCTCGAAAAACTCGTCACCTCTCAGCCGCTGACTGCGGACGAAATGCACGCCGCAGTCGGTGAGATCATGGACGGGCTGACTGGCGAAGCCGAGATCGCATCGCTGCTGACGGCGCTGCGGATGCAGGGTGAGACGATCGACGAAATCGCCGGGGCTGCGCGGGCGATGCGGGAACGGGTCACCCGAATTCCCACGACGCGAACGGGCTTGCTCGACACCTGCGGCACAGGTGGCGATCAACTGCACACGTTCAACATCAGCACGGCAACCGCGCTCGTCGTCGCTGCGGCCGGCGTGCCGGTGGCCAAGCACGGCAACCGGGGTGTGTCGAGCAGTTCCGGATCGGCCGACGTGCTGGAACAACTCGGCGTGCGGATCGACCTGACTCCCGAACAGGTCTCGAAATGTCTGGACGAGATCGGCATCGGATTCTGTTTCGCCCCGCTCCTCCACGGCGCAATGAAACACGTGGCCCCGGTGCGCAAGCGACTGAAATTCCGTACGATCTTTAATCTACTCGGACCACTCACCAATCCGGCAGGTGCCGAATTCCAATTGCTCGGAGCCAGCCGCCCCGACATCGCCGAAAAACTCGCGGGGGCGTTGCAACGCCTCGGCACGCACCACGCCTTCGTCGTCTCGGGAGCCGACGGCCTTGACGAAGTCAGCCTGTGGGGCCGCACGGTCGTGTTTGAGATCCGCGGCACATCCGTCTCCCGCCACGAATGGTCAGCCGCCTCATTCGGCCTCCCCGAATGCGACGTCTCGCAACTCCAAGTTGGATCACCGACCGAGAGTGCCAACGCCATTCGAGGCATTTTCGCTGGCCAATCTGGACCGGCTCGCAACATCGTGCTGGCGAACGCCGCGGCCGCGCTGTTGGTGGCCGGACGATGCACCGATTTGCCGGCGGGGGTGCGTTTGGCCGATGATGCCATCGACCACGATCATGCCTCCGGTCTGTTGAGCAAATTGACGACGCTCACCAAGTCCGTTGGTGCCTGATTCAGACCACCAGGAGGTAATTCGATGACCAGACTACTCACCGGGCTGTTGTTGCTTGTGGTGTCACCATTGTGCGGCGCGGAAGCACGACCCAACATCCTGTGGTTGATTGCCGAGGATTTCAGTCCGGATTTGGGGTGCTACGGAGCCAAACAGGTTTCGACGCCGAACATCGATCGGCTGGCTAAGGAGGGGGTGCGGTACACGCGAGCTTTCACGACCGCGCCGGTTTGTTCGGCGAGCCGGTCGGCGTTTATCACGGGGATGTATCAAACGACGATCGGGGCTCATCATCATCGGTCGCATCGCGACGATGGATACAAACTGCCGGACGGCGTGCGGGTGATCTCTGAATGGATGCGTGACGCCGGATATTTCACCGCGAACGTCAGGCAGCTTCCGGCTGCGTGCGGTTTCAACGGCACCGGCAAGACCGATTGGAATTTCACGTACGACGGGAAGCCGTTTGATTCCGATCGGTGGGATGAACTCAAGCCGCATCAGCCGTTTTATGCGCAGGTCAATTTCAACGAGACGCACCGGGTAAATTCGCGAGTCACCGGTCGGCCTTGGAATTCGCCCGAGCAGGCCGACCCGGACAAAGTCGACGTGCCGCCGATCTACCCGGACCATCCGGTCACGCGGCGGGATTGGGCGGGATACCTCGATGCGGCGACGGCGCTCGATCGCAAGGTCGGGGCGATCCTGAAGCAGCTCGAAGACGACGGACTGGCGGAGAGCACGGTCGTGATCTTCATGGCCGACCACGGGCAGGCTCACGTGCGCGGCAAGCAGTTCTGTTACGACGACGGTTTGCGCATCCCGTTGATCGTCCGCTGGCCGGAAAAAATCACGCGACCGAAGCAGTACGAACCCGGCACGGTCAGCGATCAATTGATCTCGTCGCTCGACATCACCGCGACCTCGCTTGCGATGGCCGGTGTCCCCAAGCCGGCGAAAATGCAAGGCCGAGTGTTCCTGGGCGACACCGCCGAACCGCAGCGCGAGTTCGTGTTTGGTGCCCGCGACCGCTGCGACGAGACGACGTTTCGATTCCGAACCGTGCGCGACTCGCGATTCCGGTACATCCGCAACTTCCTCCCGGAGCGCCCGTTCTTCCAGCCGAACGAATACAAGCAGGCGCAGTACCCGGTCTGGAACCTGATCCAGGAGCTCGGGAAGGAAGGCAAGCTGACCGAGTGGCAGCGCAACTTCTACCTCTCGCCAACGATGCCGCCGGAAGAGTTGTACGACCTCGATACCGACCCGTGGGCGATGAACAATCTAGTGGCATCGACGCAGCCCGCGCATCAGATCGCACTCAAACGGCTGCGGTCGGAATTGGAAAAATGGCTCCTCGAATCGGACGATCAGGGCCGCTTCCCCGAACCACCCGCCGTCGCCACCGCGAAGGGAGCGACGAAGCCGGGAACCAACCCCAACTCGGGAGCCAGCCCGACGAAAACTCCGCCGAAGAAACCACGGCGCGGCGGATCGAAGAAGACGACCGACGACGAGCCGGGGACTTGAGTCCTCTGACTGCGCGGTGATTGAAAAGCAGAGGGCTAGTACCGCCGATTACAAATTCATTCCCACCAGAGCGAGTTGTTTCCAAATCTTCTCAGTCGTCCTAAGCTGGCGCCAGGTTCGTGGGCGTGGTGTGGGAGTGTTGCGAGTCGGCCGTCCGGTGTAGGTCCAGTTCATGGGTTTGGCGATTGTCTCATTGAAGTACCTGATGAAGCGCTCGAGTTTTTCGATCAGGTCCAGTTTGGATGTGAAGCTGCCGCGTCGCATCACGCGGCGATTGATGATGCCGAAAATGATCTCGATCTGGTTGAGCCACGAACTGTGTTTGGGGAGATACACGAACCGGATGCGATGAGTCGGGTCCGACAGAAAAGCGCGCCGGGTCTCCATCGTGCTCATGACACCGGCCTTCCTGGCAATCCCCAAGGTCGCCTGGTCGATCCCCAATTGCTCCGCAACCAGGCGGACTAATGGTTCGCCACAGTGGGTGTTCAAGTTGTCCACGACGAAAACCCATCCCGCCTGAGGATCGGTGGCGATGGTTTGCTCGATGTGCTGGGCGAAGTCGGCGTTGTCGCCGTAGGATCGGCCCATCGCGTTTTGGGAGTGTACGCGGCTCTGGTGACCGCCCCGGGCTTCAAACCCGCGCGTAGCGTCTGCAAAGGCGCTAGGTAGGTTCGATTCCTATCCACTCCCGCTTGATGCGGTCGCAACAGGTCGCATCCACTGGAAAACACCGGTTATTCTTGAAGCAGCTTCAAAACCGGTGTCAGTCGTAGCCACGTTCGCCAGAACGTGGGTTTCGCAGCGATTCGCCCACACTCTGGCGAGTGTGGCTACCCCGTGTAATCTAAAGCACTCTCGGCCGATGTTGCGGTGGTCTCGGTCGGCACAAACAACCCGCACGGTCATCCCCGACAAGATGTTGTCGAAGCGATGACTGCTCGCGGAACGAAGGTTCTATGCACGCAGATTACCCCTCGCTGTAATGGAAATCTTGAGTCGCTGCGCCCGGGTGTGTTGCGCCCTGTGAACTACGTTGGCAGATCATCGCCAACGCAGGATGTGAACGGCAGAGGCAAGAGTCGCAACGTAGCCTGCGCCGGGACGGTTCGCGCCGTCGTAACGGAAGCAGAAATCGTTGTAGATCGTCTGGACGATCATCAGCGATCAGTCGATGACTTGGTGCATTCGAGTGACGGTTGCCCACTTTGTCGTCTCTCCGCATCCGCGTCTTGATCGATGAATCCGAGGCGGAAAAGTGGACACGTCCAATTTTGGACGTACGCCGAAGACCCAGATGATTTGAATCGCCGGTGGACAACATGATGAGGACAAGGTCATGGCGATCAGAGAAGTGGCACCCGGCGCGCGGCTGACTTCACTCTGACCGATCAAAAGAAAGCTCCGACGCTGACCATGAAATTCAACTCGGAGGACTTTGAAGCCTTCTTCCACGAACTGGCTGAGGACGGTTTCCACATTTTCAGCCGAGAACATGCCCAGCAGCCAGCTTTCTACCCCAATGCTTTTCCCGCGTATCCTGAAATCGACATGGCGGACATCAAGGGAGGGGACAAGATCACCATTCGGGCGTTCTTCACAATGAGTAAAACACCCAGGCCCCGAATCGACAGCGGGTCCATTGATCTCGAAGTCGAATCTGTTGATCACGAGTCAAAGCAGGTGTTTGCCAATATCCTCACCGAACTCCCGACGACATTTCCCCTTACCCAAGGCACGACGATCGAACTGCATCTGGATTGTCTGCCGACATTTTTGCGTCAGTCAGAAACTTGGGCGTACTCGGAATACACTGCATCCGAACGAACGAGACTCTCTCGATTTCACGCCACCGTGTCGTCACCCCTTCACGTATTTCGGCACCGCAGGTTCGGGGATTTCGGCGATCAGGCGTTGGATGATGTCTTCGGTTTTCAGGCCCTCGGCTTGAGTCTGAAAATTTGTGGACAGACGGTGACGCAGCACGGGGACGGCGACTTTGCGGATGTCGTTGATCGACACGCTCGGCCGGGCGTCCATCGCGGCCATCGCTTTGCCGCCGGCGATTAGGAACATTCCGGCTCGCGGGCCGGCGCCCCAATCGACCAGTTCCTTGATGAATTTTGGTGACGCGGGATCGGCCGGTCGAGTCGCACGCACCAGTCGGGCCACATAGTTGACCGTCAGCGGTGACGCTTCAATCTGGTTGACCTGCCGCTGGAGGAACTGAATCGCCTTCGCGGAGAGCACCTTCCGAATCTCGGGCTTGTCCGTCGTGTTCGCGGTAGTGAGGATTTTCTCCTCCTCCTCGAACGTCGGGTAATCGACCTTGATGTTGAACATGAATCGGTCGAGCTGCGCTTCTGGCAGCGGATACGTTCCCTCCTGCTCGATCGGGTTCTGTGTGGCGATGACAAAAAACGGATCGGGGAGCGGGTACGTTGTCTGACCGATCGTGACTTCGTGTTCCTGCATGGCCTGGAGCAGGGCCGCCTGCGTCTTCGGCGGCGTCCGGTTGATTTCGTCCGCCAGCAGAATGTTGGTGAACACGGGACCGTTGACGAATCGGAATTCGCGCTTGCCCGATTCCGTTTCATCCAGCACGGTCGTCCCGGTGATGTCGGACGGCATGAGGTCGGGCGTGAATTGAATGCGCTTGAATTGTACGTCCAGAATGCGGGCGATCGTGCTCACCAGCAACGTCTTCGCCAGCCCCGGCACACCGACCAGCAGACAGTGCCCACCCGTGAAGATGGCCGCGAGAATCTGTTCGATCACCGCGTCCTGCCCGATGATCACCTTGTGCAATTCCTCGTGCATCAGTTCCCGATGCCGTCGGAATTTGTCGAGGAACTCGTCGAAGTCGCGTTGATCGGCCACGGGGTGCTCCGAGAATTGTGTAGGATGGGCACCTTGCCCGTCCGTCTTCTGTCCGGTGCGAGTCGATAAGCGACGGACGGACAAGAGTGCCCATCCTACAACTCAGCAAATCGACAACGGGTTCTAGCCAATGACCGGCGGGATGAAAAGGGACCGACAACAACTCACCGCACGGTCGCAAAATCGTTGTGATTGAACAGTGCTCGGACGAGGCTTTCGCGGGCGCGTTGAGCCGGATTGGTGGACGGTGCGGCAATCGGCGGGTTGCCGATTGGAGCGGGAGCCGCATTCGATTTGGCAAGCGATTCGGTCTGGCGTTGCAGGAAATCCAGGCACGCGGCCAATTCTTGTTCGGTCGGAAGGCGAGACAGAACTTGCTCGAAGGTGGCGCGGACGAAGTTCGCCTGTCGTGGTGAAGTATCATCCGTCCCGGCTGGCAACAAAAACTCCTGTGTCAGTTTGCAGCCGAGGACGCGGCTGTGGTGGAGGGCGAAACGACTGTTCGTCAGCACGAGCGCCTGCTGCGGCACGATGCTTTCCATGCGGCGGTAGCAGTCGCACGGATCGGGCGCGTCGAACATTTCGAGAAACTTTTGAGCACCGCCATCCTCGGGGTACACGCTGAAGTAGATCGCCCGGCGGCGCGACATCGATTCGGGATCGTTCGGCAGCGGTTGGCCGAACATCTGCGCTTCGAGTTCTCCCGACACGAACAGCATCGCGTCGCGCAGAGGCTCGGCTTCCAGTCGGCGTTCGGGGAAGCGCCAGAGCCAGTGGTTGTCGAGGTCATTGGAATTGGCGATTGCCGATTGCCGATTTTCGATTGGGGCTGCGGCCTCGCCGCGCATGCGGTCGGTTGCCGATGATTGTCGGTACGTCGCGCTCGTCACGATCAGCCGGTGGATGTGTTTCATACTCCAGCCATGTTCGCGCAACTCGACGGCCAGCCAGTCGAGCAATTCTGGATGCGTGGGCTGCGCACCACTGCGGCCGAAGTCGGCGACCGTGGCGACGAGCGGCCGACCGAAATGCCGCGCCCAGATGTGATTGATCGCAACGCGGGGCGTCAGCGGTTGGTCCGCGTGGGTGATCCATTCGGCGAGCGCCTTGCGTCGGCCAGTGCTCTGCTGTGGATACGTCGGAGTCAGCGGCGTGTACGTGGCACTTTCAGCAGCGAGTGCCCTCGTCGCCGCTTCGACAGCGACTTTTGCCGTGGCAACCTGTTGATCGGCGACCTTCTGTTTGTCAGCAGCAGCCGACTGCGCATCGACGCGAACCTTCTCTGCGACTGCCAATTTTTCTTCCGCCGAACGCAGCGCGGCAAGTCGCTCGGTTTTTCCAGCCGCACGAGCAAGTTCATTTATGTTGCCACCACTGGCGGTGTGCTTCGCGTCATCTGCGGCGATCCGTGCGAGAACAAGATCGAGTTGCGACTGCGCGAGATTGAGCTGCATTTCCGTCAGTCTCTGGTCGGCTTGAACCTCGCGGAGTCGTTGCTCGGTTGATTGCCGTTTGGCCGCCAGTTTTGGATCAACTGATAGTTTTGATTCGGCAGCCTGTCGTTCCTGCTCTTCGACTTCAAGGATCACTTTCATCGCAGCGGTAGCCCGAATCGTCGCGACGTCGAGCGCTGTGCGAGCGAGCTTCACGGCCTGCTCGCAGCTCGCAAGTTCCGCAGTTCGCAACCACGGTTTCGCCCCGGGATAAAAAGCCACGACAGGCAGCGACACCGGTTCGATCCGGAACGAGTCGCCACCGAGAAACGCCGGAACACCCGGTCCGACGGTGGGCATCTTTTCGATGTTGCGCTCGTCGCCCCCCTGGTACATCTGCGTCTTCGCATCGGGCCGCGCATCGAACACGCTCACGCGGCCGAGTTGTTGGATCTTCCGCAGCACCGAGTATTCGTACTTCTGAAACGGGCCGGGGTCGGGTTCGCCGCGTACGCGGTCCTGCCGCAGGTCAATCGGTTCGAAGAACGCGCGGAAGCGAAAGTATTCTTCCTGGCTGATCGGGTCGTACTTGTGATCGTGGCAGTGAGCACAATTGAACGTCAGGCCGAGGAACGCCTTGCCGGTGTGTTCGACGATCTCCCGCATCCATTGATTCGGATTGAGCGCGTACCAGTTGCGGGCGAGGTAACCCGTCGCCACCTGAGCCTCATCGTTCTCGGGGGCCACTTCGTCCGCGGCCAGCATTTCGCGGAGCATCGCATCGTAGCCCTTGTCCGAATTGAGCGATTTGATGATCCAGTCCCGCCACCGCCAGACCTGCGGCGCACTGTTCCACACATCGGGAACCGCACGTCGTCCGTACCAATCGCTGTATCGCCACACGTCCATCCAGTGCCGCGCCCAACGTTCGCCATGCTGCGGACTGACCAGAAGGTTTTCGACAACCTTCTCGTACGCTTCGGGCGATTCGTCGGCGAGGAACGCGTGCAACTCGTCGCGCGTCGGCGGCAGGCCGATCAAATCGAAGTGGACTCGGCGGAGAAGCGTGGACTTGTCGGCTAGTGGATTCGGTTTCAAGTCGCGCCGTTCCAACTCGATCATCACGAAGTTGTCGATCGGGTTGCGAACACGATCCGCGAGTTTGACGGCAGGAACCATTGGTCGAACAGGCGTCCGAAACGCCCAGTGGTCACGTGGGTTTTCTTCGGGCCGTTCGTCCTCGGGCGACATGGCCCCATCACGCACCCACGCCTTCAAGATTTGAATCTGCTCGCCGGTGAGTGGCTCGCCTTCCGGCGGCATTCGTTCCGCGAGATCGGTTGCGGTGACTCGCTCGATCAGCAGGCTGCCGTCGATGTCCATCGGTTTGACCGCCGGCCCGGAGTCGCCTCCACGACGGATCGACAACCCCGTGTCGAGCCGCAGCCCGGCCTTTTGCTTGAGCGCTCCGTGACAGGCATAGCACCGCGCGGCGAGGATCGGCTTGACCCGTTTCGCGTAGTCGATCGGCTCCGCTGCCCTCGCCGTCGCGGGGAGCAACGCAACGCACACGAGTATTTCGATCAGACGACGCATCGCGTCCTCCGATGTTGGAGTCCCGGCTTCGGCCGGCTGAAGCCAGGACTCCAACATCAATGTTTGAAATGCCGACGACCGGTGAAGATCATCGCGATGTTCTGTTCGTTGCAGGCCGCGATGACATCGTCGTCGTTGCGACTGCCGCCCGGTTCGATCACGGCCGTGATGCCCGCTTTCGCCAGCAAGTCGAGACCATCGCGAAACGGAAAGAACGCATCCGACGCGACGACGGCACCGACGGCTCGTTCGCCCGCTTTTGTCACCGCAATCTGAGCCGAGTCCACGCGACTCATCTGTCCGGCACCGACGCCCACCACGCTGCCGGCCTTCGCCAGCAGAATGGCATTGGATTTTACGAATCGCGAAATGCTCCACGCGAACTTCAGGTCCGACAACTCGACGGCTGTGGGCGCTCGGTTGGTGACGACCTTCCAATCCGATTCGGGATCAACCCCCTCGTCCAGATTCTGAACGAGCAGCCCGCCGGTGACGCGACGGTATTCGAATGCGGGCGGGCGTGGTTCGTTGAGCGCCACGCAGCGGAGCAGCCGCACGTTCGCCTTCCATTTGGGACGCGTCGTCAGCGCCGTGAACGCTTCGTCCATGTAGCCGGGGGCGATGATCGCTTCGACGAACCGATCGGGACCGCATAGTTGCTCCGCCGTCGCCAGATCGACCACGCGATTGCAACCGATGATCCCGCCAAACGCGCTCACTGGATCGCCCGCGAGCGCCTTCGCCAACGCATCGGCCAGCGAATCGCCGACTGCTGCACCGCACGGGTTGTTGTGCTTGATGATCGCCACGGCCGGCGCCACATGCGCGAACTCGCGGACGATATTGACCGCGGCGTCGAGGTCCAGCAGGTTGTTGTACGACAGTTCTTTGCCGTGAAGTTGTTCCGCCGCCGCCAGCGTCGCGGGGTTGGCATTCGATTCAACGTAGAACGCGGCCTGCTGGTGCGGGTTCTCGCCGTACCGCAGTTCTTGCTTGCGGATGAAATTCAACGACAGCGTGGCCGGGAACGGCGACGGCGGTTCGTCGGTCGTTTCCGTGGCGATGAGCTGAGCCATGTAATCCGCGATGGCCCGGTCGTAGCGAGCCGTCATCTCGAACGCGGCCGCACACAGTTCGCGGCGGAATCCCGGCGTCAGTGGTCCCTTCCGCAGTTCGATCAGCACCCGCTCGTACTGCTCCGGCCGCGTGACCACGCCGACGTACGCGTGATTCTTCGCCGACGACCGCACCATGCTTGGTCCGCCGATGTCGATGTTCTCGATCGCTTCGGCCACCGTCACGCCCGACTTGGCGATGGTGTCCTCGAACGGGTACAGGTTGACCACGACCAACTCGAACGGCTTGATCCCGTGCTCCTCCATTGCGGCCGCGTCCTCGACCAAGTCGGGACGCCCGAGCAACCCACCATGCACTTTCGGGTGCAGCGTTTTCACCCGCCCATCCATCATCTCGGGGAATCCGGTGTACGCCGAAATGTCGATCACCGGCAGACGCTGTTCGAGCAAAAACCGCCGCGTGCCGCCGGTCGAAATGATCTCGAAACCAAGGTCTACGAGCGCTTTCGCAAACGGACCGAGACCGGTCTTGTCACTGACACTGATTAACGCACGACGCGCGGACATGGGAGAGCCTTATCACGGATGGAGAATCGAGGATTGATGAGGGAGGATAGAGGATGAAGTTTCGCCGTTCTAGCCACGATCGACTGTTCCATCCTTAATCCTCGGCACGTTTGATGCCCCGCAGATTTTCAGTGCAACCAGTCTTCGGCCTTCAAGTTTGGAACCTGCCGAAAATCCCGAAGGTTGGCGGACAACAGCACGGCGTCGTGTTCCAGAGTGATGGCAGCCACTTTCAAATCCATCGATCCCACTCGGCGGCATGATTGCCGGAGCTGGGGAAACCGATCTGCGATGGCAGTGGACAACGCCAGGATGGTCCAACGGTTGAGAAAGTCCAAGGCTTCGCCAAATCGTTCGTAACCGAACACCTGTTGCTGGATGTCGGGTTTACGATTGATGAACACCCACCAGCCACGAAACAACTCTTCCACATTGACGATCGTGGTCACAAACTCTTGATCGGGAGACGCTGTCATCCGGCTGATCAACTGCTGGCGGCCGGAACTGCCGGCGTAAAGCAACACCGAAAGATGGTCCGTGTCCAGAACGATCATGGCTGAGCCTGCGCTCGATCCGCATCACGAATCTTCAACGCCTCAGCGATGATTTCCTGCATCGCCGGATCGGTCGAAGCGAACCGGAGGGACTCACGCCAGTCCTTGATTTCGACTGAACCATTCGGACGGTCGAGTAACCGCGCAAGGCATTGTTCCAGCGCGGTCACACGTTGTTCCAAGCTCAACTGCGGCATGGCGGCACCTTCGGTCGTGGGTTCACGTCAGTCGCGAGTTTATCGAGTGCATATGCTTCCTCTCAATCCCGCTCGGAGTTCTGGGTCATTCAAATTGTCCGCCACGGACCAGTGATTGCCAGCGTCAGACCTTTGCCCTGGATGTTGACGAATAGCGTCGAACCGTCGGGCGAGAACGTGGTTCCGGCGAACTCGGTGCGGAGGCGGTTGTTGGCAAACGTATAGCATTCGCCGTCCGGTGTGACGCCGACCAGCCGGACTTCCGGAGTCGTCCGGTCTTCGCAGACGA
Source organism: Planctomycetales bacterium (assembly GCA_016235885.1). GTDB lineage: Bacteria > Planctomycetota > Planctomycetia > Planctomycetales > Planctomycetaceae > JACRIH01. The sequence continues at coordinate 16,990 of JACRIH010000411.1, forward strand.
TCAGGTCGCCCCAGGGAGAAATGGTCAGGTTGTCGGCGTTCTCGATCAGCGTGCCGTCGTTCGGTTCGATGAACAGTTCGATCCGACCCGGATCGCGTTGTTCGTCAGTGGCCCCTTCGAGCGGGCTGGGGATGTACCGCCAGATTTGTCCCTTTTGCCTGCGGCCACCGTTCGTGCAGGCGAAATAGATTTCGTTCTCACACGACCACATTCCTTCGCCGCGAGCGAACCGCGCAGCTCCGGCGATGAAGCCGCGTTGCCGCAGGTCATCCTTCGGCGATTCGACTTCGTGCATGTCGAGCCACACGACTTCGAACCGCTCGCCGACAGGAAGATTTCGCGACTTGCTGTCCCAGTTGCGAGTGTCGGCACTCGGGTGGTCGATCAGTTTCAGCGCCTGCAACCGACCTCCGGCCGCGAGGTTTCCCGGTGACTTCGGGACAAATCGATACAGCAGCCCGTCGGTTCGATCTTCAGTTTCGTACACGATCCCGGTCGAACGATGGACGGCGATCGCTTCGTGGTTGAATCGACCCATTGATTTGATCGGGATCGGCCGGGCGAGTTGAATTTGATCGGTCGCAGGCACCTCGAACACGTACCCGTGGTCGCGCTCGGCGGTGTACTTGGCTCCCTTGTCGCCGGGTCCGATGCGCTGCACGGTCTCCTCGCACGAAATCCAACTCCCCCACGGCGTCGGCCCACCCGCACAATTGCGAGTCGTTCCCGCAAGGCTGAGGAATTGCCGCACGACCTTTTGTCGCTGCGTGTCAAAAACGACGGTCGTCGTGCCGCCGCACCCGGGCGCGGTGCCGTGACCGAAATCGTACAGCATCCGCTGATCCACACGGCTCAGCCGTTTGCGACTCTTGCCCCACGGTCCCACGCCATCCGGATTGAGTTCGTGGTTGCGAATGAGAATCGTCATCCCGTCCGGTCCCGCGAACGTGGCCATGCCATCGGGAGCACCCGGCACGAGCAGACCATCATCCATCTCGTCTCCCCTGCGCGAGATGACGCGGTAGGAGAATCCCGGCGGCAGGTCGAGGATTCCGTCGGCATCGCGCACGAGAAACCCATAGCCGATCCGGCTTGGCGTCGGTGAGGTCTCGATTGGTGGTCGGTTGGGTTCCGTACGGCGAATCAATTCCCGCAGCCCGAAGAACGCCGATCCAATCACCCCCACTCCGGCCACGCCGAGAAACCCGCGTCGATCCGTGTCCATACTCGCGTCTCCTTTCGCCACGGGTTATAGCCCCGCCTCTACCGGGCTGACAATGGCGTCACTGTCCATCACGATCCACGATCGACCACCGACGATCCACAACCTTCTACCCTCGCCTTCCGGCTCGCGGTAGACTGGCTCGCATGGCCGACATCGTCCTCACCACGCTCAATGCGAAGTTTGCTCATGCGGCGTTTGGGCTGCGCTATTTGATGGCGAACCTCGGCGAACTGCGGTCGCGGGCGAAGATTTTGGAGTTCGACATCAGTCAACGGCCGGTGGACGTGCTCGAAGCGGTGCTGGCCGAACAGCCGCGAATCGTCGGTGTGGGGGTTTACATTTGGAACGTCGATCAGGCGACGCGGCTGGTGGCCGACCTCAAGCGAGTTCGCCCAGACGTGATCGTGATCCTCGGCGGACCGGAAGTCAGTTACGAGACCGACGAACAGGAGATCGTGCGGCTGGCCGACTGCACGATCACGGGTGAAGCCGACTTGGCGTTCGCACGGGTTTGCCGGGAGATGCTCTCTCTCGACCAAGCGAGCGGGGGGCGTCAGCCCCCCGGTAGCGTCACCGAACAATTGCCCGCAAACCGAGGGGCTAACGCCCCCCGCTCGCCAAAGATTATTGCGGCCGAGTTGCCACAGTGCGCGCAGATCGAGTTGCCGTACGACTTGTACGACGAGCGGGACATCTCCCACCGCGTGATCTACGTCGAGGCGTCGCGCGGGTGCCCGTACACGTGCGAGTTCTGTCTGTCGGCGCTCGACATTCCCGTGCGGCAGGCGCCGCTCGAAAAGTTTCTCGACGCGATGGGGCGGTTGCTCGATCGAGGCGTCCGGCAATTCAAATTCGTGGACCGCACGTTCAATCTGAATTTGAAAACGAGCCGGGCGATTCTCGACTTCTTTCTCGACCGGTATCGCCACGGCTTGTTCCTCCATTTCGAAATGATCCCCGACCGGCTGCCGGATGCGCTGCGCGAGCCGATCCAAAAATTCCCGCCGGCCGCGCTGCAGTTCGAGGTCGGCATCCAAACATTTGACGACCAGGTTGCCGAACTGATCAGCCGGCGGCAGGACAACGCGCTCGTCGAAACGAACCTGCGATTCCTCCGCGAACAGACCGGCGTCCACATTCACGCGGACCTGATCATCGGCCTGCCGGGCGAAACCGTTGCCGCGTTCGGACGCGGCTTCGACCGGCTGGTGGCTTTGCGTCCGCAGGAAATCCAGGTCGGGTTGCTCAAGCGGCTGCGTGGCACGCCAATCGTGCGACACGACCGCGAGTGGGGCATGGTCTACAGCCCGTACGCTCCGTACGAAATCCTGCAAACGCGGCTGATCGACTTCGCGACGATGCAGCGTCTCAAACGGTTCGCGAGGTACTGGGACCTGGTCGCGAACAGCGGCAACTTTCTGGAATCCACGCCGCTCCTCTGGCAAGACGCCTCGCCGTTCGATCGGTTTCTGGCGTTCAGCGACTGGCTGTTCGATGCGTCGGGCCGGACGAACGGCATCGCACTCCGACGCCTCGCCGAACTGGTGTTTCGCCATCTGTGCGAGGTCGTCGGTGTTGATCCGCAACAAGCGGCGACCGCCGTCTGGCACGACTATCTGCGAGGCGGACACAACGACCGCCCGCCGTTCCTGCGACCGTTCGTGCTGGACGACGCCCCGTCACGAGCCGTCGTGGCGAAGACTTTGTCACGGCAAGCACGGCATGCGGTGTGAGGAAGTTGGCGAGCCGCAATGTAGCCCTGTCGCTCCGCGACAGGAAAGCCAAGTCTTCAGACGACGCCGAGTTCTTCATTCAACGTCACAGAATCATTCGGCTTTCCTGTCGCGGAGCGACAGGGCTACTTTGCGATCTGCTGGCGCAGGTCGCCCCCGAACAGATCGACCAGCTTCGCCAGACCCGCCTCGGCCAACTCGACGCCGTTCAGGAACCGGCCGGGTCGTGTCCATGCGGCGACTTTCTCGACAGGCATGTCGAACAGCCGCGCGAGCAGGTGATCGAGGTCCGCTTCGAGGGTCTTGAAGTGCCGCGTCCATTCGGCGGCTTCTTCCAAGTTGACATCCTCTTCGCTCGACCAGCGCACGGGGTGGAAGAACAACGTCGTGTGCGGCGTGACAAACCGGCGGCGGCAGGCGGCGAACGGCATCAGCGAGGCGGACGAACATTCGCCGAGAGCCACCGCGGTCGCGTCGAGGCCGCGCAGTCGGATGAGGCTCGCGAGGGCCAGCCCCATGTACGCGCTCCCGCCGCACGACTCGAAATAAATCGTCCCCTGGCTTCCGATCGGCACTTCGAGCAGAGCCTGAAGCAGATCGCACTGCTTGTCGGACAGCTCGCCAGCGATGGCCAGTTCCCACGGGCCGGTTGGTTCCGGCTTCGAGTCGATGTCGCGGCGAAATCGGTGCGGGAGAGGTGACGTTTTCACGGTCGATCGGTGGGAGTTGGTGGTGACGAGAGATCGGGCGAGTGGCTCAGTCGTGGCGGCGGCATACTTACCCGAAGCGTAAGCGAGGGAGAGAACGCACTCCCTCGCTTACGCTTCGGGTTAGTATCAGGATCGGCCGCGACAGGCGGATCAGAGAACGCGGCGGACAGTAGCACATCAATCGGCGGTGTGGTAGGTTCGTCCCCGACGTGAATTCCTGGGCAACCAACTGTAGGCC